>JAFYHO010000100.1 GCA_017539125.1 Actinomycetaceae bacterium
AAGTGTTGGCCTCTCTAGCAGCGGCGGAGCGCGCCAGCTGCGAGCCAATCAGGCACGTTTCACAGGCAAAAAATCGCGTTGTGCGTCGGCGCGAGCTATGCGCTCCTATATGCGCTACTACTATGAGGCATTCCGCCTGCCGTCTCTGAGCGAGGAACAGATTCACGCGCGAGTACGAGGTGTTGGGCATGAACAGCTACGCGAAGAACTCGCGCAGTCCTCTGCCATTTCTGCCCTCATGCATGCGGGCAATTGGGATTTAGCAGGGGCGTGGGCAAATTTGGAGCTGGGGAGCGTCCACACGATTGCCGAAAAGCTTGAGCCGGAAGAACTCTACGAGATGTTCCTCGATTTTCGCCGCGGGCTCGGCATGACGATTTATCCTCTCGTCAAAGGTGGCGGGGCTCTGCGCCGCCTTGAGGAAGATATGAAACAGCCTGGCTGTTTCGTGCCGCTTCTGGCTGACCGCGATTTAACCGCAAGCGGCGTGGAAGTCACTGTGGCTTCGGAGCCTACGCTTGTTGCTGCCGGCCCGGCTCTGCTCGCAATCCGCACAGGCAGACCGATTGTCCCCATTTTCTCCTCCTATGAACGCCTTGAAGGGGAGCGGGCAAAACAAGCGGGTACGCGCTGGGGAATGCGCCTTGATTTCTGCCCGCCCATCTATGCCTCCACCAATGCCGATTCGCCCGCCGACGAGCAGGCAGAAGATATAGCGCGCATAAGCCAAGAATGGGTCAGCGCTCTCGAGCCTTTCCTCAAAGCACACCTTGACGATTGGCATATGCTCCAAAAAGTGTTCGTCGCCGATTTAGACCCAGAACGTCTTGCCCGTGCCCGCGCTAAAGTTGCCGAGCATGAGAGAGCGCAAGGAGGGCCAGAATAATGCGTATCGGTATCGTCTGCCCCTACTCGTGGGATATCGCTGGGGGAGTGCAATTCCATATCCGCGACCTCGCCGAGGAGCTCATCGGCCGCGGCCACGAAGTGTCCGTCCTCGCACCTGCCGAAAACACTCACGATCTCCCCGATTATCTCGTGAGCGCCGGTCCTGCAATTCCTATCCACTACAACGGCTCTGTCGCGCGCCTGGCTTTCGGACCGCGGATGAATATGCGCGTGCGCGCATGGCTGAAAACAGGACGATTCGATATCGTCCACGTCCACGAACCCTTCATTCCCTCCCTGTCTATGCTCGCCCTTGTGGCAGCCACCTGTCCCGTCGTCGCCACATTCCACACTGCTCTTGAACGCTCAGTCGCTTTCAATATGGCCTCGCCCATGCTGCGCTCTGTCCTCGAAAAACTCTCCGCGCGTATCGCCGTTTCGGGGGAAGCGCGCCGCACAGCCGTCCAGTATCTCGGAGGGGACGCCTTCGTCATCCCCAACGGCGTGTATACGCGCAATTTTTCTACCGCCAGGCGCGACGAGCGTTTCACTGGCACGGCAGGCCGCCCCACTCTTGCATTCCTCGGCCGTCTTGACGAGCCACGCAAAGGCCTCGCCCTCGTCGCCGCTGCTTTTGACGATATTCGCGCAGCCCACCCAGGTGTGCGACTCTTCGTGGCAGGGCACGGCGATTGCGAAGAAGCGGCACGCCTTTTTGGGAATAACGCAGAGGCAGTCACCTTCCTCGGTTCCATCTCCGAAGAAGAAAAAGCCGCCTTGCTTGCCAGCGTTGATATGTATCTCGCACCCAATACAGGAGGGGAATCTTTCGGTATTATCCTCATCGAAGCGATGGCAGCGGGAGCCTTCGTCGTCGCCTCTGATATTCCCGCCTTCCAAGCAGTTCTTGCCTCTGGCACATTCGGCGTACATTTCGCCAATAACGACCCCCAGTCCCTTGCCACCACCGTCAATGAATGGCTCGACAAGCCTGACGAACGCGCCGCGATAGCGCAGCGTGCCCAAGAAGAATCGGGGCGCTACGATTGGCAGAGTGTGGCGTCTCAAGTTTTCGCCGCCTACGAGACAGCCCTGCGAACCGAACAGATAGAGGTGGAGTGATATGGGAGACGGTTTCTATCTTGCCATAGCCCTCCTTGTGCTCGGCATTCTCATTCTCGCTATCACCCACATCGCTCGGCGTATCGGGCGCTTGAATACCGTCCTCATTAAATCGCGCCGCACCCTCGACTATGCCCTCAATGCGCGCGCCAATGCCGCCAGAGATTTCGCTTCCTGTGGCGCTTTAGATGTGGCGGCATCGGTGCTTTTGGCAGAGAGCGCCGACGAGTGTTTGCGTGAGGGCAAAGCTCCTTTGGTTAATGACGGTCTCGATAGTGTTGAGGAAACATCGCAGAGTAGTGACGGGACCTTCTCGCAGAGGGTTAACTGTGAATCGGCTTTATCGCGTACTTTACGTTTGACGGTTGACGAACTTGTAGAGGACGAGACGCGAGAGAGCACGCAGAGGGCTGAGCAGGAGGGCAGAGCTCTCCATAGTGGTGCAACACCTAGCCATTTAGCCCTCACAGAAGAGCAAATGCGACTATTCTCCCAATTACAACGCACGCGATTTGATGTGAGAATGGCTCGCTCTTTTCACAATTCTCATGTCGATCAAGTACGCCGTTTGCGCCGCGGGGCGCTTGTGCGTATTTTCCGTCTTGCGGGGCGCGCGCCAGTGCCGCAAACAATAGATATTGATGACGAGTAGAGGGAGGATAGCATGGAGTTACAGCCAGAAGGTATGCAACAGAGCAGCGCGCAGTATCCAGCGCAGCCTTCTTCTTCGCCTGCCCCCGACGCTTCTACTCCACAACCTATTTCCTATCCTCCAGCTGCTTCCGCGTCTGCTCACCACATTCCCGTCATGCAGGGCTTGCGTCAACTTGGACATTCCGTCCCTAAATGGAAAGCCCCTTCGCGCCACTCGGTCACTTTCTATTTTGCCGTCGCGCTTCTTCTCGCCCTCGGCATTGCAGGGCTCATCTTCATGCTGCCATTCCTAGCAGAGCACGGCATTGGAATCACTGTCGGTTTGACCATGCTCGCCCTTCTGCCCGTCGTCGTCATTATCAGTTTTATTACATGGATTGACAATTGGGAGCGCGAACCAGTCTCCCTCTACATCGTCGCCTTTGTGTGGGGCGCGGGCGTTTCAACAATTTTCTCCCTTATTTCTAATCAAGTTTTTGGTGTGGCAGCTGCCAGTATGCTCAGCGAAAGCGGCGCCTCTGTCGCCTCGACTGTTGTCGGCGCTCCTCTTATCGAAGAAGCCTTCAAGGGGATTGGCATTCTCGTTATCTTGCTGTTCTTCTCCAAGAACTTCAACGGTCCAGTTGACGGTATCGTCTACGGAATGCTTATCGGGCTCGGCTTCGCTTTCACAGAAAATATCCTCTACTTCTCCATGTATTACGAGGATTTGGCGTATGTGTTCCGTGCGCGGGCAATCCTCAATCCTTTCGTTCACCCCCTTGCTACATCGATGACGGGCTTCTTCATCGGCTTGTCCGTCCAGCAGCGCTCGCGGACGAGCCTGTTCTATCTCGCTCCGACTGGTTACGTGATTGCTGTTGGTCTGCACGCTTTGCACAATCTGTCGGCTGTCCTTGAAATGAGCGATTTTACGCGCTTGCTCTACCAGATTCCCGTCTATCTGGTGACTATTGGAATTATTATTGGCGCGCGTGTGGCAGAGCGCCGCGATGTCATGGGGGCTTTGCGGGAATACGGCAAGGCCGGCTGGATTACGCAAAATGAGCTCTCAATGATTGAGTCCATTCCCAACCGCCGTCAAGCAATACTGTGGGCGCGCAACACTGTCGCACAGGCAGGTGGAGACGCGGAGGACGGCGAGGATTCTATGCGCCGCTTCCAGGATGAGCTTGTTCAATTGGGATATGCGCGCTCGCGTAATTTGCAGCGCGGTGTCGTCAATCTGCCCGAGATTCGCCAGGAAGAAGCTGAGCGGTTGGCTCTCATTGGGCAGCTTCGCAAGGTCTTTACAGGCAAGTACGCGAGGGGTCTTGCCTAAATGTCTGACGCTTCTGACGCTTCGGCTGTTTCGCTTGACGCAGAGAGTGAATGGGTGATAGGCGCAGACGGTTTGCCATATCGTGACGCTGCGCGCGTCGTGGTTATGGACAGGCGCGGGCGGATTTTTCTCATTCACGGGCACGATATTGACGATGTCAATCATCATTGGTGGTTCACTGTTGGCGGCGGCTTGCTTTCTGGTGAGGATGCTCGTGAGGGTGCGCAGCGCGAATTAGCCGAGGAGACGGGTTTGCGTGTGTCGCCTGAGCGCCTTGAGGGGCCTGTTCTTCGCCGCAGCGCTCTTTTTCATTTCGTTGGGGAAACGCGGCGGCAAGACGAGACGTTCTTTTTGCTTTTTCTTGACGACGATGAAGCTGCGAG
>JAFYHO010000101.1 GCA_017539125.1 Actinomycetaceae bacterium
ACCTCTCCCACGTCGTCGCGAGGAGCGAAGCGACGCGGCGATCTCCACTCGAGATTGCTTCGGTCGCCTTTCAGGCTCCCTCGCAATGACGGAAAAGGAGCGATTAGCTGTTGCGACGGCGGAAGGCGAGGAGCCCGAAGCCGGCGCTCAGTAGGGCTGCTACAGCGAGTCCAAGTCCGCCCACAGCGCTACCTGTACGAGACAGGTTGCTCGCAGACGAAAGAGGACGCTGGGTTGCTGGTGGAGCACTCGGGTTAGTCGGGTCATCACCACTGGGATTATCACCCGGCGTAGTCGGGTCATCACCGCCGCGGGGGTTATCACCCTCGCCATCTGGGACATCCGCACTCTTGACATAGACGACATATTCTGTGCCATAGTCACCAGGCTCAGTCACTTCAAGAGCAGCAACCGAATCGTTGGTCTCCCAGCCTTCGCCGGCTTCCTTATCTGGGTTCTGGAATGCGTCGAACATTGCCTTCTCCCACGGACCCCACTCAAGCACCTTACCTGTCTCAGGATCAATCTTGGTGGCATGACGCTTGAGCGTCACGGTCTGAACCGTGTCGGTCACAACTTCCTTACCGTCCTTCGTCAGGTAGGTCGTGTGAATGGTACGGGTGGCAGTGCCTTCCTCGGGATCGGGAATATTCGGCGTGTATGTGCCGGTGGCAGTCTTGCCGTATTCGTCAGTCGCAGTGACGACGACGCCGGTACCTCGACCAGTCCAATCGCCCTCAGGCGTGAAGGTCACTTCGCCTGTCTCAGTATTGAGCTCATAGACGCCTTCACCGGGGACGGTCTTTTTATTCGGATTGTCCTCATCGGCGCCTTCAAGCGTGTAGGTCGTGATCTTGCCGGTGCCTTCGGTGAACTCGGGAGTACCCTTCTGTTCTTCACCACGCAAGCCCCATGTCTCTACATTGGAACCTTCTGGGCCTTCGGGATAATAGACGACATACTCGATACCCTTATCGCCAGGCTCAGTCACCTCGAGAGCGCCAACCTTGTCAGTGGTCGACCAGCCTTCACCAGCTTCCTCATCAGGATTCTTAAAGGCTTCGAATGTGCCCTTAGACCAGTTGCCCCATTCAAGCACCTTACCTGTCTCAGGATCAACCTTCGTGGCCTTACGAGTCAGCGTCACGGTCTGAACCGTATCGGTCACAACTTCCTTACCATCCTTCGTCAGGTAGGTCGTGTGAATGGTACGTGTGGCAGTGCCTTCCTCGGGATCGGGGATATTCGGCGTGTACGTGCCGGTGGCAGTCAGACCGTTCTCATCGGTGGCCTTGACAGTCACGCCAGTGCCTGTACCAGTCCAATTGTCCTCAGGCGTGAAGGTCACTTCGCCTGTCTCGGTGTTAAGCTCGTAGGTTCCTTCACCGGGGACGGTCTTCTTATTCGGGTTGTCCGAGTCGGGGTCGACGAGCTCATAGGTCGTGATCTTACCAGTGCCTTCAGTGAACTCAGGGGTACCATTCTGCTTTTCACCTTGCAGACCCCACGTCACCTTATCGGAACCCTTAGGTCCTTCGGGATCTTCTGCAGGTTGATAGATTACGTGTTCTGTGATGTCGTCACCAGGCTTGAGGTTAGTCTTTTCGACAACCTCACGATCGACCGTCCAGCCATCAGCAGACTTGTCAGGCGAGACCACTTCATCCACAGACTTTGGTGTCCATTCAGGCCATGTCACCTCACCAGTCCTAGGATTAAGTACGCCAGTGCGCTCGAAGGTCACAGTCTGGACGACATCTTCAGAAGCAATATCGCCGTTAATCTTCTTGTACCAGTATTTAACAGTACGCTTGGCAGTACCCGTCTGCACGTTATCGACGACGTGCGGGGTGTAGGTCGTCTCGGCGGTGCCACCGAGCGAATCAGTACCACGAACCTTCACAGGCGGCGGATCACCAACAAAGTCCTTATCAGGCGTGAAGGTAATCGTATTATCCTCATTCAAGGTGTACTTACCGCCATCAACGGTCACAGTATCGGTCGGGTTGCCGTTTTCGTCAAGAAGCTCAATCTTGACAATCTCGTTATCCGAACCGTCTGGTGTCTTTTCGGTGGTTACCTCAAACTCGGGAGTACCGGTCTGTTCTTCGCCACGCAAACCCCAGGTCTCGTCAGGCGTACCTGTCGGGCCTTCAGGATTATAGACAACCCACTCGTCCTCGGCGTTCTGCGGACGACCATCCTCACCAAGGGTCACAGGCGTGGATTCAACAGTCTTACGATCAACCGTCCAACCATCAGAGGACTTATCAGGCGAATCCTGAGACGGATACTCGGCTTCTTCCCACTCACCCCATGTGACCTCGCCAGTGTCAGGATCGACCGAAATAGTGCGCTTAACGGTCACTGTCTGCACTACGTCCTTGGAAGCCTCAAGACCGGAATCCTTGTCGTAGTAGCGATAGTGAATCGTGCGCGTCACTTCAGCCGTGTCCTCGGGTGTGAACTTATTGGTGACTGTGCCAGAGTAAATATCGACTTTAGCGCCGCTGACAGTCTCCACAGTGTGAGCCTTTTTAAGGGTCTCCCACGAGATATTCTCGCCGTCGGTCGTGTAGCCGATAAGCCCCTTCGAAGGCGCGGAACCAGCAACAGGCTGCTTGCCTTCTCTATCGAGGGTCTCGCGAATACTGTATTGGACTTCAGTATTATCGCTGCTGATGGATGGCAGCTCGTTCACCCAGTAGATGTAATCGCCGGGCGTGCTCTTGTAGGAGCCGTCTGCCTGGCGCTCCCAGGTAACTTCGCCGCCATTAATCTCAGCGGGCAAATCAGACTGCTTGCTGACTATCTTCACTGTGTCGAGGCCAGTGTCATACACTTTCTTGTCGCCCCATGCGATATTCACGGTGTCGCCAGCGTCAGTAGCAATCTTCTGTGCTGGCAGGACGTCGGGTACGGTTGTTGTGGAACCGTTGGCGTCCTTCCATGTTGCGTCAAGGTGAAGCCACACATCGCGGCGTATTCCGGACTTGTTGGAGCTGTCCTCCCAAGTCTTTGTACCTTTGACGATAACCGAAGGCACATTGACGACTTCGCCGCCGTTCTTAAAGACGCTCATAAACGCGCCGCTGATATTAGGCGTGACTTTGCCTTGAACGTCCTCGGTGTTCTTTGTAGCCTCGGCATACCAGCGTGAACTGTTGTAATAGTTATCCCTATCATCTGGGTTGCTCACTACGCCAGGAGCAAGGGCATCCGCATTGGAGTAGCCCTCCATTGTCCAGCCAGGTGCTTCCTCAGTCACGAACCAGTAGATACGGTTAACGTGGTTGACATTATGCGCATCAGGTTCGACTTCAATAGGTATTTCCGGCCAGTCGAGAGCTTCTACGCCCTCAGTTGGATAGCGGACAAGCCAGACGATATTTCCGGGTGAAATAGTGTTGTCTTTATCCAGCTTCGTTACATACCCGCCGTCAGTGTACTTAGCCTCATCGTCAATCGTGAAGCTCTTATCGGCGACGTCTTTATGTCCGTATTCGATTTCCAGCGAGTAGCGCTTAATCGTATCGCCCTCCGTAATGACGAACTCATTACCTTGCTTTTGAGCTGCCGAAGTCAGCGTAATCCCATCATCAGTGGTGCGCTCTAGCTGGTCATTGGCATTGAGGGTCCACGCGTTACCGTCCGGATCGTAGTACGTTCTGCCAGTAATCGTGAACTCGGTCTCCATATATACCGGCCTCGCCACACCGTCACCACCGACACTCAGCTCGCCGGTTGGGACGGGAATCGTGCCCTTAAGATACTCGTAACCATAGGCATGAGCAGTCATATCGAGACTGGTCGGCTCACCTTTGCCCTTCCAGACCTTGTAGAAGTACAGGTCGGCGTCGAAATCGGCGTGGACGTGCATCGGGTTATCAACCTGTGGCAAGGTGACATCCACCGTGCCGTCGGCATTACGCTCAATGACGATTTTCTCGTCGCTCACTTTGGGCACGCCTTGGCTATTGTAGTAGAAGCCAGGTAACTCAACTGTGCCGGTCTTGAGCCTCGGGAAGCCCCTTATTTCGCTATTGCCACCGAAAGTGCCAACTACTTCACCGTCGGCGTTTTTGATGCTATTACCATCAATAGTGTAGGCAACGTAATCAGTAAGAGCAGAGGTTTGAGCGCTCTGACCATAATTTGTATTGCCAATGCGCAACTCGCTGACACGATAGCCATCCTCAGGGACGACGGTCACCGTGGCGGGGACGTTGCGTCCCATTGTCACCGTGCCTTCAGTGGGAAGCGGATTACAGGACCCGTCGTCAAGATTGTATTTCTCAAAGTAGATACCGCCGCCGGTGCCGTGGGTCGATTCAACATAGGTGAAGATAGTGGTATCAAAAAGAGTTGTGTTGATCGTAGCCTGAGCCATACGCGAACCAGACCACTGCAAGGAGCTCTTTGTAGCATTCAGCAGCACCGCAAAGCCGGTATCGAAGGATGCTTCATCATCGTTACGCTCCGTTTTCCAACTGGCATCACCAATCACATCCCAGACCATCTTGGGGTTCACATCTTGCCATGTTGCAGGCGGATTTTCTATTCCCTGGAGCCTGTAGAAGTAGAACTTCTTCATATCGTCTGACATGTAGTTATCGGCAAGATCTCGCTCGACGATACTTAGCCACTTGTGCCAATTAGGATTAGTCTCACTATTCCCACTAGTAGAATACGAATCACCGGGCTGACCACCTTGTGCAAGGGCAACTTCCTGTTTATCATTCCAAGGAACATTTGCAAAAGTGCCATTCGCATCACGGGCATTAATCACGTCAACCGAGGAAAAACGCGAACCGTCAGCCTTTGGGCCACTTCCAGGCTCAACATGCAGCGGGCTGTCGTATTCTGGCTGGTAGGGGCCATGAGCCACCCAGCCTGCTCCCTGATTAGTGGCGTCATTATGATCATATTCGGGAGTCAGTGCATAGGATTTTGAACCGGAAACGACCTTCAAGCCTTCAGAAAAATCGGTATTCAGTGTTTTATCGGCATCGTCGTTAATAACAGGCCGTCCCCAAAGACTCTGAAGAGACGGCAAATCAAGGTCGTGGGTGGCATAGCCAATTGTGCCTGTAACAGGATTTCCTTCAGAATCCTTAATCTCAAGGTCAAAATCGAGCAAGCCGCCAATTCCATTACGGGCATAAACGTCCTTCTTGAAAACATCACCAAGTTCCTCACCATCTGGGAGAACAGCATTTGCTTCGTCCACAATCCCTGTGGCAGCAGCCTCAGACTTCACGAGGCTATATCGGGCGTTAATGTAATTGCCGAGAGAATCCTTTGCGTTAGAATCCATTGAAAGCTGGTTCTCACCCTGAATGCGAACGAGCGCCTTATCGTAATAGTACTCATTCTCGTCAGCGTCCTTAGCAGGTTCTAAACTTGAAGGACTGTCATTCTTTGCTCCCGCTTTTCGTGTTAGAACCGTGTATGGGTTATCTTCATCCACCGTAACCGAAGATTCCAGCTGCACCTTCGTCATCGTGATAACGAGGTTGCCGCGGGTACCGTTCGGCAGCGTCACAGCGTCAAGATAGGTAATACGGTAGAGGTAATCCTTTCCTTCAGCTGGAGTAATCACATTCGTGTGCCCACCTGTTTTAGCTTCATCTGTGACGTTATCGAGGTAGCTCTGCAGCTCTCCCACATAATATATTCCAGGGTTGCCATTACTCAGTGGCTTGTTCTGGCCCATGGGATCGTTGGTGGTTGTGTTACCGTTCGCATCCGTAAGTGGCTCATCACCGGCCTTGACCCACTTGAAGCGGTCGTCCTGAATATCAATAATGAAGCCGTTCGGGTTATCCCACTTCAGCTTCGTGGTATCCACGAATGTGTCACCGTAGGGCAGCGGATTGGCAAAGTCGTTCACGTCTTCATCGAGCGGTGCGCCGCCGTACCAAGTGCCCGCGAGCGGTGTATCCCACCGTGTGAGCGAGTTTCCTCCTCGATAGACGCTCTTATTGCCTAAGTTCTCATATCCTTCAGGCGCGGTGCCGTTCACAACTGCATCGCAGTTTTCAGCCTGCACTTCATTTTTGCTGCCAATTTCCTTGGCGTTCGCGGGCGCAGCGCTAAGCATTGGCGAGAGCCCTGCTAGTACGACCGCAAGCGCGCCTAGAATGGCTGCTGCTTTGCGTCGTTTTGGTTGATATTGTGCGCTGTTTTTGGGTGCGCTTTGCGTGGATAGTCTATGACTATGCGTGCGTGTATTCATTTTTACTCTTCCTCCCCAGCGGGAATCCCTGTACTTAATGTGCCCCTGCACAAGCAACCCTGCTTCTCCTGCAGCAAAAATGCGCAAGCGGCACACTGTATATATACACCCGTATTCTACCACCCATTTCCCCGCAAAACTTAGGGCAATAGTCCCACCCCTACCCCTTTCCCGTCGTTGCGAGGAGGCGCTTTGCGCCGACGCGGCGATCAATAATGGACAGTTGTCAGCGTTGTTCGGCGTGCAATGCACGCCTTTCGCAGCTGCGTCGCTACAGTCTCGTGAAAGCGAGCTTTCACGGACCTTCCGCTCCTTGCTGTGCAAAGCAAACAATAATGGACTATTGATTGCTTCGGTCGTTTCGCTCCCTCGCAACGACGGGGTAGGGACGCGACGACGGAGGGTCGGAAAGCTCGCAACGACGGAGAGGAAGCGCTCCCTCGCAATGACGGGTTTAAGACACAGGGGGCGCGCCCCGCGTAAGGCGGGGCGCGTTCGCACAGCAAGGAGCGAAGGGTCGGAAAGCTTGCTTTCCAGACCGGAGTGAGGAAGTTGTGAGAGGAATTGCGAAGCAATTCCGCACATCGCAAAAATCTGGGGACACGGGTTTGAGAGATTGCTTCGTCGGACGCATGCCGTCTTCCTCGCGATGACGGGTTGGGTACACAGTCTCACAACGACACTAGTGGAGATAACTTTTTACACGAAAATTACACACCTCTGTGAACTGTGGTTTTACACGAAATGACACTTTTGTAAACGTCTATTTTACACGAAATGACACTTTCGTAAGTTCCAGTTCTACACGAAATGACACTTTCGCGAGTTCCACTTCTACACGAAATGACGAAAAAGTGAAAACTATAGAGACGTAGCCTAAGTGCGAAAACTGTGTAAATACACAATTTTAGGAGATAGACATAATCCAGTAGCTTTGACGCGGGTATAGAAAAAGAGGGAATACATCAGCATTCCCTCTCTCACGAATAGGTATGTTACTTTTCGGCCGCTTCGATTGCTTCTTTGAGCGCAGCCAGTTCCTGCTTGTTCATTTCCAGAACTAAACGCCCGCCTCCGTCAACGGGAATACGCAGGACAATAGACCGAGCCTCACGCTCAACTTCAAGCGGACCGTCCCCTGTGCGAGGTTTCATCGCTGCCATAATTACACGTCCTTCCTGTTGGCGAAATGGGCCAAACGACACTATTCTACTCGCCTTTTCCCTTTCATGTCACGGGAAAAGGGCATAATCCCAGCTCACCTGCACAGCGCGCTAGAGCGCTTGTCCCCCATTCAGACGAGATAGACCAGCAAAAATTGCCTCCAGAGCCTCATAAACACTATCGACGACAACAATCGAATCTTCGTCCCCCTTGCTAATCATGCCCTGGGCAAGCATTTGCCCTTTAATCCACTCGACAAGACCACTCCAATACTCAGCGCCAAAAAGGACAATGGGAAAGCTGACAATCTTTTCAGTTTGAAGCATACACAGGGCTTCAAAAAGCTCGTCCATTGTGCCAAAACCGCCGGGCATCGCCACGAAAGCCGTCGAGTATTTGAGGAACATAACCTTGCGAACGAAGAAATGGCGGAAGTAGAGTGCCACATCGACGTACTTATTCATGCCCTGCTCGAAAGGCAGCTCAATACCCAGTCCGATAGAGACGCCGCCGCCATCTTGCGCACCACGATTGGCAGCTTCCATAATGCCGGGGCCGCCACCAGTCAAAATGGGGAAACCAGCCTGAGCCAGCTTCTTCGCCAACTCGCGCGCCGCCTTGTAATCCTTGCTCTTCTCGGGTGTGCGTGCCGAGCCAAAAATTGAAATGCCAAGCTTGTCCATCGCTGCGAGAGTGTCAAAGCCTTGAATGAACTCTGCTTGTATGCGCGCCACACGCCACGGGTCCTCTTTAATCCAATCCGGGTCGGTATTTTGCAGCAGCTTTTCATCGGCAGAAACATCATTCCCTCGCAAGGCGGAGGGAGAACTACGGATAACTGAACGATTCTTCATGCCCTCATTCTGCCAAAGAACTGAGTAGATTGTGTGTGGAACTCTCCCGTCGTTGCGAGCGAGCCGAAGGCGAGCGCGGCAACCTCAAGATCGCCGCGTCGTCCCTGACGGGGAGGGGACGCGATGACGGGGAAACACAATCCGTCATTGCGAGGAGGGTGGAACACCCGACGAAGCAATCAATAATGGACTATTGATCGCCACGCCCGCTGCGCGGGCTCGCGACGACGGGTTGGGGTTGACGTTAAAGCAAATGTTCAGGCAGGCGCTCGACGATTTTTTTGACGTCTTGAGCGCAGTCGCGTCGCGTCACGAGGAGTGCCTCGGGGGTCTCGACGACGACCGCACCCTCAATACCGAGAAGAACGACGGGTTTGTCTGCTCCGAGCACAAGAGAATCGGGAGAATCTATCGCAAGAACATTCTCTTGCGTATCCGCGCCATCAACAATCTCCGCCAAAGAGTCAAAATCGCCGATATCCGACCAGCCCATGCTCGCCGGCACAACCGCAACGCGCCCCTCGCTTGCGCAGGGCTCGGCAATCACGCGGTCAATAACGGTATCAGGAATGGTCGGCCACAAGCGTGCCAGTGTTTCTTCGTAGTCGGGACTACCCCATGCGCCAGCAATCTCGCTGATTGGCTGAGCAATATCGGGACGCAAGGCTTCAAGCCTCTCCAACAGCACGCTTGCTTTGGCAATAAAAATACCAGCATTCCAGAAGTAATGACCGCTATCCACATATTGTTGCGCGAGTTCCGCATCGGGTTTTTCAACGAAGTCTGTTGCTAGATACGCACCTGGCACTTCGAGTTCCTCGTCGCGTTTGATATAGCCGTAGGCGGTGGAGGGTGAATCTGGCTGAATACCGATAGTGGCGATATAGCCGGCGCGGGCTGCTTCAACAGCACAGGCAACGGCCTGGGAGAAGGCTTGCTCATCGCGAATATAGTGGTCGGCGGCGAAAGAGCCGACAATCGCCTGCGGGTCTTGGTATGAAATAATGCCAGCTGCGAGGGCGATTGCGGGCATTGTGCCACGCGGGCTGGGCTCGGCAAGCACGCACATACTTGGGAATAGGCTCTCTACCGCCTCGGCGTATTTTTCTCCTGTCACGATAGTGCACGTATCGGTGACTTTTTTTAGGCGCGCGACGGTTTCTTGAAGCATGGACGCGCCTGAACCGGTGAAGTCGGTCAGGAATTTTGGCTGGTCTGCACGCGAGAGTGGCCAGAGGCGCGAGCCTATGCCACCGGCGGGAATAATACTGTGAAATGCCATGATGTGCCTTAAAGCGTGTAGTCGATGATGAGCGGGGCGTGGTCGGAGAAGCGCGTATCGTACGAGGGCGCTTTATCGACGCGTACACTCGTGGCAAGCCCCGCGAGATCGGGAGATGCCAAGTGATAGTCGATGCGCCAGCCCGTGTCGTTATCGAAGGCTCTGCCGCGTTGTGACCACCATGTGTAGGCGATTTGTTCGCCCTCGGGGGTCAGCTCGCGGTGAACATCGCTGTAGCCAAAGCCATCGAACCATTTGTCGAGGTAGGCGATTTCTTCGTCGAGCGCGCCGGCAGTACGATTATGATTCGATGACCAGTTCTTAATATCGCCCGCCCCACGCACAATATTGAAGTCTCCGGCCACAAGGAGACGGTGAGTGGGTTTTTCTTCGAGACGTTTGGTGACGGCATCGAGGTGGGCGTATTTCGCGCTCATCTTGTCCTCGCTGGCGCTATCGCCTGCGTGCAGATAGGCGGAGACGACCGTCAAATCATAGTCGGGAATATCCACTTCAAGCCAGCGCCCCGAATCGACATCGGGTTCGCCGTCGCCGTCCGTATCGTAGTCAAGACCTGCGCGCACCTCGCCCGCTTCGATTCCTGTACGCAGAGCGACTGCGACACCTGCACGCCCTTTAATACGACAGACGCTAGAGAATACCGTGTAGCCATCACCGATGAGAGGCGCGATGAGTTCTTCGGGAGCGCGCGTCTCTTGCAGCAGAAGGATGTCAGGGCGCACGCGCGCTATCCACTCCCCCATGCCTTTGCGCGCCGCCGCGCGTATCCCGTTCACATTACAGGTCGCTATTTTCACTCGCTTATCCTTTCCTCTCCATGCCCAGTCTAGCCGCTTTTCCTCACAGAGTAAGTACCACGTCCACAGCTACACGATATTACTGAAAGAAAGGCACAAGCGAATCTGGAGGAACGACACCAGTCAAACATTGCCCCAACCAATTTTTCCACACATAAGCAAAAGCAAGAATATAAAGGCATGCAGCAACAAGAAGTTCAACACTCGCACCATGAGTAACAAGCCGTCTACGCCCGATATCTTTCGCATGCCCAGCCGACTGCCCCATATAGACGAAGCGAGAGACAAACGAAGCAACAAGCGTCCCTATTGTTTCCATGCCAAGAACCGCATACAAAGCAAGGACAACAAAAGCTGAATAGACATACCGACCCTGCGGCTCATAATCCGATGCCCACGAATAATAGACCGTAAAAGCAACTGCCATAAAAAGACCAAAAAGCATCGCACTATGCAAAAGAAGTTTTCCGCGCTCCATCGTCACTCTTCTAAAAGAAAAAATGCCAATAAGAAGGAACGGAACCAATAACGCATACCCCAAATACATTGAGGAAGATAACGAAATTTCCATATACCCAAAGAAGCCAACGAGAGATTGGCTAGTGTACTCCCACCACCCAAAGCCGTTGTAGTCACCAAAAATCATGTGCCACACAGACCAGCCCTCGCGCTGCGGTGTCAAATGCTTACTTGGCTTGTATTCCTCTTGAGCCATCTGTTCTGCGAGAACATCACGCGTTGACATACCAATAACGTCACCGTCAAAGATGATTCCGTTGCGGATAAAATACCAGCCACCTGTCGCAAGAGCGACAACAAAAACAACACCCACAAGACCCCAGATTTTCCGCTTATCAATCTTCACCTTCCCGCGAGAGTGGAAGATGCTCACGAAGAATAGAGGAATGGACGCGAGAATAAAACCGTATCCGAAATAGTAGGTGACCGAACAGGCTCCAAGCCCAAGACCTAACAAGGCAGCATTTTTCGTATCCCAACCGTCTTGAATTCCCCTGAGCCACGCAAGTATAAGAATCGTGACAGCACACGCAGAAGGAATATCGTTATTGTGATAAGAGGACATGAATGCAAATTGAGGCGTGAAAGCAACGAGAGTGCCAAGCAGGATGGAGGACGCTGGGTTTTGAAAAAGACGACGTGCGATGCGCATTGCGAGAAATACCGTCAATGCCCCGCTCACAACACTAGTCAAACGTGCAGCTACGATAAGCACACTCGCGTTTGTGGTGAACCACGAAGCAATCTCGACAAAAACAGCAGACAGCATCGACGGACCATAAGCAGTATAAGCGTAAGAAAAACCCCAAATGGGATTGACAATCTCTGGTTCGGGACCAAGTGGGAGCGCATTGTTGTCACTGATGAAAAAGGGTATGGTGAGCCGCAAATACTCGTCAGGAGCCATGCGTGGATACAGATGCAAAGATATCCAAAAATACACGGCGAAGGCGATGCAGGGAATGACTGCATCCCACTTTGTCGATGCAACTATCTTTGACAATTTATTCACGATTACGCTTCCTTCGTGGTGCGAAAGGTAAACCACCGTTGCGTAGCATAGTTAATCAGCACGAAAAATACAGTACCAAAAACCATTGCCACATTTTCCTGTACTGACAGTGAATACCCTGAAAGCAGCCGTACCGCCAAGGGTTTTGCAACACCATAAGCAATGAGGTAACACAATACAATTCCGATAACGAAACGTACAGCCGTCCACATGTCACGTTTTTGGTAACGGAAAGTGTATTTACGGTTGAGGTAAAAAGAGACGATAGAGCCGATAATGTAATTCAGTGCGCTTGAGACCCAATAGGAAAATCCGAAAGCGTTGTAACACAAAAACATGACAGCTGTGCCAACAATCGTGTTGATGACACCGACACCAAGAAAGCGCACGAATGAATGAGACATCAATACTACTTAGATTCTTCAAATCCGACACGATTGGCAACAAAATAGCGGGGACGCTCTTTGACTTCGAGATAAATTTTACCGATATATTCACCGATAATGCCGATGGCGAGAATCTGGAGACCTCCAAAGAAAGCAATGAGGATAAGATTTGACGACCATCCTGGCACTGTATGTCCCGCAAAATGCACAACCAGAGCCCAAATAATCAAGGCGAGACTGAAGAGGGAAACGAGAAAACCAAATCCGATAATAAGCCTAATGGGACGTACACTGAAAGAAGTAATGCCATCAAAAGCCAGATGTAGCATCTTTCGCAAAGGATAATGCGTTTTCCCTTCAAGACGTTCACGGCGCGCATACGTCACTTCGCTTGACGGCAACCCAAGGTGAGGGACGAGCCCACGCAAAAAGAGATTGACCTCCGAATACTCTGCAAGCGCCTCTAGGGCTTTTTTGGACATGAGTCTGTAATCGGCAGCGTTGAAAATTGCATGTACGTCCATAAGATTGAGCAGGCGGTAGTACGCCTGTGCAGTAAAACGCTTGAAAAGAGTGTCAGTCGAGCGGTCGTCCCGCACGCCGTAGACGACATCATTTCCTTCGGCGTAAAGGCGAAGCATTGCGTCCATAGCATCACAATCGTCTTGCCCATCTACATCAATGGAAATGGAAACGTCACAAAAAGTCAGTGCTTCCATGAGGCCAGCAAAGAGAGCATTTTGATGTCCGCGATTACGACTTAAAGTAATCCCTGCTACTCGGACATCATTACTTGCGGCTTCACAAATGAGATTCCAGGTTGCATCGCGAGACCCGTCGTCCACAAAAAGAAGGCGTGAATCAGGTGCAGCAAGACCAGCTAGGACGAGTTCGTCCAATTTGTTGAGAAAGAGAGGCAGAGTGACAGGTAGGACTTCTTCTTCGTTGTAGCAAGGAACAACGATTGCCAATACGGGAGCCATGCGTCACCTTCTTTCAGAGCTCCTTGGTAATAAAAACTCTATCAGAAATAGACATGAGCGAAACCAAGGACAGCAGAATACTACGCCTGCCGCTCGGCAGTCTCAACGACGTTGGCCAAGAGCATGGCGCGCGTCATTGGGCCGACACCGCCGGGGTTCGGCGAAATCCAGCTTGCCACCTCGCGCACAGCAGGGTCAACGTCGCCGGCGATAACGTAGCGCCCTTTCTCCTCGCTCCATACGCGCGAAACACCGACGTCAATCACGACAGCACCGGGCTTGACCCACTCGGGCTTGACCATGTGTGTCACACCTGTCGCTGCGATAACCACGTCGGCTTGACGGGCAATTTCCTCGGTATTCGGCGTGCCCGTGTGGCACAGCGTCACTGTCGCATTGACAGCGCGGCGGGTCAGCAGCAAACCAATAGAACGACCAACTGTCACGCCACGCCCCAGCACACAGATATTCTTGCCATTCAGCTCGATGCCGTGACGCTCAAGCAGCTCCACAATGCCAGCTGGTGTACACGGCAGGGGCGAATCAATCTCCTCATTGACGCGCAAAACCAAGCGCCCGAGGTTTGTCGGGTGCAGGCCGTCAGCGTCTTTAGCGGGGTCGATAAGCTCAAGAATCTCATTCGTCGGCATACCCTTGGGCAGGGGCAGCTGGACGATATAACCCGTACACGCAGGGTCGTTATTCAGGCGCTCGATTGCCGCGCGAATTTCTTCTTCACTGGCATCGGCGGGCAAGTCTTCACGAATGGAAGCGATACCGACCTCGGCACAATCGCGGTGTTTGCCTGCCACATAGGAGACCGAGCCGGGGTCCTCGCCGACGAGAACCGTGCCAAGCCCGGGAGTAATACCGCGTTCTTTGAGCGCGGCAACCCGCTCGGCAAGCTCTGCTTTAATGGCCGCCGCTGTGGCTTTTCCGTCAAGAATTTGGGCAGTCATACTATGCCACCTCGCCTGCGCCGGTCTGGTCGAGCCCGGGATAAAGCGGGAAGTCATCGGCGAGCTTGGCAACACGCGCACGCAGCCCCGCCACATCCGCCGACTTTCCAGCCACCAGAGCCGTGGCAATAACATCCGCCACCTCGGTGAACTCGGCAGCGCCGAAACCGCGCGAAGCGAGAGCACCGGTGCCGATACGCAGGCCGGACGTAACCATCGGCGGGCGCGGATCGAATGGCACAGCATTGCGGTTGATTGTAATGCCGACTTCGTGAAGCAAATCCTCGCCGTCCTGGCCTGTCAAATCAGAGTTACGCAAATCGACCAGAACGAGATGAACGTCTGTACCGCCTGTCACCAGCGAAATACCGGCGTTCTTCACGTCGTCAGCCAAAAGACGCTCGGCGAGAATCTTCGCGCCCTCAAGAGTGCGAGCCTGTCGGTCCTTGAAATCGTCCGTGGCAGCCAAGCCGAGAGCGACGGCCTTTGCCGCGACAACATGCATTAGCGGGCCGCCCTGCTGACCGGGGAACACAGCCGAATTGAGCTTCTTGCCGTATGCCTCGCCGTCACGCGAAAGAATCATGCCCGAGCGCGGACCGCCGAGAGTCTTATGAATCGTCGTCGAAACAACATCGCAATACGGCACGGGATTGGGGTGCAAACCAGCAGCGACAAGACCGGCAAAATGAGCCATATCCGTCCACAGATAGGCACCGACCTCGTCGGCAATCTCGCGGAAGGCCTCAAAGTCGAGATGGCGCGGATAGGCAGACCAGCCGGCAATAATCATCTTCGGCTGAGTTTCGAGGGCTTTCTCGCGGACGATATCCATATTGATACGGTGCGTTTCGGGGTCGAGCCCGTAAGCGACCATGTCGTAGAGACGACCAGAGAAGTTGATTTTCATACCGTGAGTGAGGTGGCCGCCGTGGGCAAGTTCGAGACCCATGACGGTGTCACCTGGACGGACGAGCGCGTGATAGACGGCGGCATTGGCTTGTGCGCCGGAGTGTGGCTGGACGTTTGCATAGTCAGCACCAAAAACGGCTTTGGCACGCTCAATGGCGAGGGTTTCGACTTTATCGACTTCTTCGCAACCACCGTAGTAGCGCTTGCCGGGATATCCCTCTGCGTACTTGTTCGTCAGCACCGAGCCTTGGGCTTGCAAAACTGCGCGCGGCACGAAGTTCTCTGAAGCAATCATCTCCAGATAGGTGCGCTGGCGTCCCAACTCGCTTTCGAGGACGGCTGCCACTTCGGGGTCAACAGTAGCGATTGTTTCGTTAAATACGTTCGACATGGTGTCTCTCCTGAACATCTGGCACCTGCCGAATGCAGGCGCATAGTACGTGCGGGAGGGACCCAGGCGAGCGACCCCCACTCCTGCTGATACCGCTTCCTTATGGTGCTCCATATTCGCCAGTCGCGGCAGTTCCTAGCCTAATGCACAATGCGCTCTCATGGTGTGCATTAAACGCCAAGTCCCCCACTTCCTCGCGCGCACACAAAGAAGTCGGGGCCGCAACGACCCCGACTTCTCAGATATCTTGCGATATCTCATATGTGTATGTCCCACACAATAGCTTTAACTTTCTGTGCGACGCTTCGCCACCAGGAAGATTCCTGCGAGCAGAAGCATGGCTGCCGCAGTCAATCCACCCCCGACTGCTCCACCTGTGCGTGCCAACATGGACCCGCCGCCACCGTTGCCGTATGACCCAGGAACAGCCTTCACATTTGGATTGTTCACATTGCCCTTGTTGATCACATTATTCTTATTGCCTTTGGCGCCGTTGATTTCATCGCCATAAAGACCGCCGCGGGCAATAGCTTCTCTGGTCAACTGTGCGTCACGTGCAACAGACTGTCCCTTACCAGGAATGGTGAGGGTGAGAGTGTCGCTCTTGTAGCCGTCTGCGGAAAGCGTGACCGTGCATGTGCCGGTATCGGCATTGAACACGAGCTTGCCGTTCTGTGCGACTACTGTCTGCTTCAGTGAACCACACACAATTGTCGCTGTTGCGTCAATGGGTAGGTGATTGTCTTTGTCTGTCACAGTGATAACAACTTGCGAGGGCTTAGCAACAGCGGTCAAGGTAACAGTTTCCGCCTTGTTGGTGACACTGAAGTGCTCGCTGGCAGCTGGATTGTAACCGGTGATGTCGCCAGACTGCTCGACAGTGTACTCGCCCTTGGGCAGTTTGACGGTGTCGCCAGACTTCACTCCAGTGGCAACCTTGTTACCCTCGGAATCGTAGATATCGACTTTACCGTCGAGCTTCTCGCCAGTCTTGGAATCGACAATCTCAACTGTCACATCCTGCTTGGTCTTTTCGACGGTGAACTCGGTGTTACCACCGGGAACGGCAGGCTTGTCAGCCGGGTCATCATAACCATCAGGCGCATCAACGTGGACGGTACACTCGCCAGGCTCAAGAACAACAGTCTTGTTCTCTGTGCCATCAGTGGTATAGGAAGCAACTTCCTTACCATCACACACGACAGTCACCGTAGCACCAACAACAGGATTACCATCCTCATCATTCACAACGACGGTAGTCGTGGGCTTGAGTGTCTTTGTATAGGTAGCCTTATAAACAAGATTGCCTTTCGCATCCTCAGACTGCTTCTTCCATTCCTTAAACTCATAGGTATACTTGCCATCAGCAGGACGTACCGGACCAGCAGGAGCAGCAGGCGCAGTCTTATCAACCCTCACCGTATCCTTACGAACAACCTTGTCTTTCCAATCCACATAAGTCACCGTATAAGTCGAATGCTTAACAGTAATCTCCGTATCCTCACCAGGCGTAACCTCAGTATCCTCAGGGTCCTCATAACCCTCAGGCGCATCAACGTTGACGGTACACTCGCCAGGCTCAAGAACAACAGTCTTGTTCTCTTTGCCATCAGTGGTATAGGAAGCAACTTCCTTGTCACCGCAGACGACTGTTACCGTAGCACCAGCAACAGGATTGCCATCTTCATCATTCACGACGATGGTAGTCGTGGGCTTGAGTGTCTTTGTATAGGTAGCCTTATAAACAAGATTGCCTTTCGCGTCCTCAGACTGCTTCTTCCATTTCTTAAACTCATAGGTATATTTGCGATCAGCAGGAC
>JAFYHO010000015.1 GCA_017539125.1 Actinomycetaceae bacterium
ATACCGTCGGACTCTGCCTCGGCGAAGCCACGCAGAGCAGCGGTCAATGTCTGCGAAGAAGTAACATTGATTGCCGGATAAGCAAACTTGTTCTCCTTGGCGCGGTCAAGCATTTCGTTATATACATCGGGTGTTGCAATAGGCACTATGTTCTCCTTTGATTGAGTGTCCTAACGCCCCTATTCTTCCACCTATACGCCCAACACGCGAGCCGAAATGCACAACTCGTCCAACTTTTTTCAATCTGAGAAAAACACTGCCGCTATTTATTCATACGCTTCTCGCAAAACGATACTTTCCTTTTCCTTTTCCGGAAACTGGGACTATTACCCCTGTATCTAAAAGTCTTTTTAATAATTCGGAGGCTGGAGAAGAGGTAATGCCTAAGATTTCGACTACATCTCCTCTGCCAAAAACTCTTTCTTTTCCAAATGATTGATATAACTTCTCCACATACCGCAAACGTTTCGCTTTGAATCCTGCAGCTTTCAAAACGCCACCATATGGAAAATCCTGCCCAATGTCCTGTTTTTCAACCTCAATGTCCTGTTTTTCAACCTCAATGTCCTGTTTTTTGAACGCTCCACTGATATGTATCGCACGATTATGGAGTTCATTATTCTCACCTAAAAGAAGGTTTCGGAGAAAAAACTCCAAATACTCGGTTGTTTCATGAACGCCGTTTTGTAAATCGTTGTAATTAGCTCGAACTAACGCATTGCGGAAATACCAAGAATGCTCTGCAAACGGTTCGTTGTTCGCTTCGAAGCCGAGCGTTCGCAAATACTTAATCAGGAATACAGCTGTAGTCCGAGTATTCCCCTCCCCAAAAATATGATTTTGCCAAAGGCGGGAAACGAACGTTGCCAGATGTCGAATCACTTCCGGCATCGAAAGTTCTTTATAAGAATAATTCTTTTCTTCCGATAAATCGTAGTCCAGATTCTGCTGAAGATTGTCAGCGTTCCCGTAAGTTACGCTGGCCCCATCTAATACCCACTCTTTTTTTGTAATGTTGTAGTCCCGAAACTCGCCTGCATGGGGTAGGAGGTCGCTAAACAATCTTTTATGAATGGAAAGGAATTGATGTGAAGAGAATGTAAATGCCTTTTCATTCAGGATTTCTTCAATACGAGCTGAAACAAGATCTGCTTCTTTCGAACCTTCCTTATCGTTTTTAGGGTTCTCCTCATAATATGAGGTAATCAAATCCTTGACTTGATTAATAGATAGCTCGCCCTCTATATGACGCTTAGCTGTCTCCAAAAGATAGTCCGACGGTACAAGAGCATCGACAGCTTGCAGCCCAATTGCTGTCCGCCATGATTCATATCGCTCCCGTTTTCCGGGCTCACGCTCTCTTTGATACTCTTCAAAAGGGTCTTTCCGTAAATCGTCCATCACAATCCCCCCCCCTTCTTTTGCCCATTAAAAACTTAGCTATTACCGTAAAGCGCCCCCGAGACGATTCGAACGTCCGACCTACCGCTTAGGAGGCGGTTGCTCTTCCCCTGAGCTACGAGGGCATAGGGCAAGTCTATACCGCTTCGCCCACGCATTAAAGGGAGCTTTATGTGAGGTAGTCTCCCCAGCGAGCCTGAATCTCCAGCTCGTTCTCATTATCAGCGGCGCGTGCCGGCACAATCGTGACGGGGCACGAGGTGTTTTGTAGAACAGCTTGGCTGGTCGAACCAAGCAGAAGCCCCGCGAAACCGCCGCGACCGCGAGTACCTAAGACGAGCATATCGACGGTTGTCGAGTATTCCGACAAAAGCGCAGCAGGAGAGCCCTCAACAACCTGACAGTCAACAGAAACATCCAAGCCCTGCATAGACTCGTCAACAATCTTTTGTAGACTCTCAACCGCATCGTTGAGAACATTTTGCTGGTAAAGCGAGCTCGGCAACCACGAGTTTCCACCAAAATTGACACTATTGACGCACGACAACTCGGCTTTCCACCGCGACGCTTCACGGATAGCTAAGCGCAATGCGCCACGCGAGGCCTCCGAGCCGTCAACGCCGCAGACGATACGCCGCACAGGAAGCACCCTGGCGACCTCATTCGTTGGAATCACGACAACAGCACAACACGAATGTGCCGTCACGGCTGCCGCAACCGATCCGAGAATGCGCTTCGAGCGGCGGCGCTTGCCGTCACCACGCGAACCGAGAACAATGCGGGCAACTTTTTTGGAGCGTTGAACAAGCATTTCAACAGGGTCTTCTGGTACTGCCTGTGTCGTCACCTCAATACCGAAGTTCTCCACGCTGCGCCTGGCCTGTGCAAGCAATTCTTCGGCAAGCATCAAGTCAATACTGCCTTCTGACGTGCCGACATGACTGGCGAAAGTGGGCTCTTCATAGGCGCAGAGAATATCGAGACGGGCCGAGCGTATCTGGGCTTCGTGAGCAGCCCACAACAAGGCATTATGCGATTCGTCTGAAGCGTCAATGCCGCATACGACGACATTTTCATGTGTGTAAGCCATAGTCCTGCACCTCCTCCGCCACTATTCTTACATACCTTGCTCACACACGCAAAAGAAGCACGCCCTTTCGCGTCGTTACATCCCCATTTCGTCGTTGCGAGGGAGGGCGAAGCCCGACCGAAGCAATCAATGACGGAAATTGCTTGCTTTGCAACGCAACAATAATGGACTATTGATCGCGACGACGAGGGGGCTCACAGAACGAAAAACTACTGGCAGCGCTCGAGGATAAGCTCGCGGACGCGACCGGCATCGGCCTTGCCGCGCGTTGCCTTCATAACCGGGCCAATCAAAGCACCCACAGCAGCCATCTTGCCGCCGCGAATCTTCTCGACCACATCCGGATTGGCAGCCATTGCTTCTTCGACAGCCGCCACAAGAGCACCGTCGTCAGAAACAATCTCCAAACCACGAGCCGCCACAACCTCGCTTGGCGTACCTTCACCAGCCAAAACACCCTCAAGGGCCTGGCGTGCCAGCTTGTCGTTCAGCTTGCCCGAAGAAATCAGCTTATCCAGCTCGGCAACATCGCCCGCAGTTACGGGCGCGTCCTCAAGCTCAATCTCCTGCTCCTTGGCATAGCGGGCAATCTCGCCCATCCACCACTTGCGAGCTCCGGCAGGGCTTGCCCCGGCCAGCACAGAAGCCTCAATCAGATCGACTGCGCCGGCAGAGACCACGTCACGCAGCTCCTTATCCGAGAGCTGCCACTCCTCTTTCACGCGCGCACGCTTCGCAGCAGGCAACTCCGGCAGAGTCTCGCGCAGCTGCTCGACCCACTCGCGTGCGGGAGCAAGCGGAACCAAATCAGGCTCGGGGAAATAGCGATAATCGTCCGAATCGGACTTCTCACGGCCGGCAGAGGTCGTGCCATTAGCCGCGTGATAATGGCGGGTTTCTTGAACAATCGTGCCACCGTCAGCCAAAATCGCGGCCTGACGGCAAATCTCGTAGCGCACAGCATTCGCAATACCCGTAAAGGAGTTCACGTTCTTCGTCTCGGTGCGCGTACCAAACGGAGCGTCCGGGCTTTCGCGCAGCGACACGTTAATATCGGCGCGCACATTGCCACGCTCCATGCGGGCTTCCGAGACGCCCAGCGCGCGGAAAATATCGCGCAGATTGCGCACATACGCCGCCGCAATCTCCGGAGCACGCTCCCCCACGCCTGTCGCAGGGTGCGAAACAATCTCCACCAGCGGCACACCCGCGCGGTTGTAATCCACCAGCGAATACTGCGCGTTCTGGATACGGCCGTCGTCGCCACCGATATGAGTGTTCTTGCCGGCGTCCTCCTCCATGTGGGCACGCTCAATGGGGAAACGGTAGGTCGAACCGTCCTCTAGGGGCACATCGAGGAAGCCTTCGAATGCAATCGGCTCGTCCGACTGTGAAATCTGGTAGGCCTTGCACAGGTCAGGATAGAAATAGTTCTTGCGCGCAAAACGGCAGCTCGCCGCAATGTCGCAATTCAGCGCGAGACCAATCTTGATAGCGTATTCGACGGCCGTTTTGTTGACGACGGGAAGCGAACCGGGCATACCCACAGACACGGGGGTGACGTAGGTATTGGGCTCGCCGCCAAACTCGTTGGGAGCGCCGTCAAACATCTTCGACTTCGTGCCGAGCTCGACATGGACCTCCATGCCGATAACGGGGTCAAAGCGGCGTATCGCCTCGTCAAAATCCATGAGCTTATCAGCCATCACTCGCCCTCCTTCCAGTCAGCAGCCGGGCAGGCTAAAGCAAGTGGCTCACCCAGCCCTGCCTCGAGCGCACCAGCAACCTCGTACATCACCTGGTCTCCGCGCGCGGGGGCGAGCACTTGGAAGCCGACGGGCAGGCCGTCCTCTTCAGCCACACCGCACGGGATAGAAATACCGGGAATACCTGCGAGGTTCGCGGGAATCGTTGCAACGTCGTTCAAATACATCGCCATCGGGTCGTCTGTTTTCTCGCCGAACTTGAATGCCGTGGTCGGCGCTGTGGGAGAAACAAGGACGTCTGCCTGGGCAAATGCCTGTGCGAAATCTTCTTGTACGAGCGTGCGCACTTTCTGGGCGCTGGCATAGTAGGCATCGGAGTAGCCCGCTGAAAGGACGTGCGTGCCGAGGATAATGCGGCGCTTGACCTCGTCGCCAAAGCCCGCGCCACGGGTCGCCGCCATGACGGTTTCCGCCGTCACCGGTCCTTCTTTCGGCTCGACGCGAATACCGTAGCGCATACCGTCGAAGCGTGCGAGGTTCGAGGACACCTCGGCAGGCATGATGAGGTAGTAGGCGCCGAGGGCGTATTTCATGGACGGGCAGGAGATGTGGACGATTTCCGCGCCGAGATTTTTGAGAGTTTCAAGGGCGGAGTTAAAGGAGGCGAGGACGCCAGGCTGGAAGCCCTCTCCCCCAGCAATCTCGTCAACCACACCGATTTTCTTGCCCGCAAGCGGCTTGCCCGATGCATCGGTGAGCTTAAGTGTACAAGTAGATTGCCTTGCACTGTAGTCTGCCATATTGTAACCTCCGAATACTTGCGACTGTTGAGTTTATAAAGAAAGTATAGTAAAAAATTGCTTGTTTTTCTGTCATAATTCCACTGCCTTTTTGTTATATTGCGCTTATTTGCCATTGCGGTCTGTATTATTCAGACAATTCGTGGTATAATCATTTTACTAATTTGACGAGGCTATATAATTGGAAACTATGTATTATGAAGTAGTCTCAATTGACGGTGGTTACGCTAACTTAAAAAGAACGGACGTAGAAACGGACGACTTAAAACTTGTTGCGAG
>JAFYHO010000102.1 GCA_017539125.1 Actinomycetaceae bacterium
CCCAGAGTTGAGCGCTATGAGCAAATCGAATGCTTCTGCCGAGCGTATCTCGCCGATGACAATACGTTCGGGGCGCATTCGCAAGGCTTCACGTACCAGCTGACGCAGGGTCACTTCGCCTCTGCCTTCAATTGAGGCAGGTCGGGTCTGCATAGCCACAATATCTCGATGCTGAAGATTGAGCTCAAAGACTTCCTCGACGCTCACTATGCGCTCGTGTGCTCCGACTGAGGCAAGGAGCGCACGCAATAATGTCGTTTTGCCAGCCTGTGTCGCACCAGAGACGAGAATGTTCAATCCTGCTTTGACTGCCATGTCAAGAAAACGCGCTGCCTGACTGCTCAAGAAGTCTCCCGCGCATAAATCTTCAAGGCATTGGGCTTTGGCGATATGCTTGCGGATATTGACAGCCCAATGCTGGCGGGTAATATCCGGAATAACAACGTGCAGGCGTTCTCCGCTTGCCAGAGCTGCATCAACAAATGGCACAGACAAATCGATGCGTCTGCCCGAAGCTCTCAGCATTCGCTCCACACTGTCGCGCACATCTTGTTCGCTGACGATAATATTGGTCAATTCGCTGTGTCCACCGCGAGAAACAAAGATTTTTGACGGCTCATCAATCCATATTTCTTCAACCTCGGGATCGTCAAGAAGGGGTTGAAGCGCGCCGTATCCACCAAGATTATTTCTCATGTACTGGCGGAAGGTCTCTTTATTGTCTAAAGCTTGCTCTTCGCCAAGAATGGAGCGTTCTTCGTGTTCATTGAGCGCCTGCTCTATGAGTCGGTCAAGAGCGTTCATATGACGCTGCGGATCAATTCCACTTTCACGGACAAGGTGACGGACACGCGATTCGAGTGGCGCAAGTGCGGTTGCTGACGGCATATGTTTTCCTTTCCTTGCACCTTAGCTTAAGAAGTGTTTTTTGAAAGAGAAAATAAAATCCACAGACGAAAAAATCTGTGGATATTTTCTGTGGAAAACTGGTGCTTTGTGAGGGAGTCGGAGTGTGCAACTCGCATAATGCGCGAAAAAGCCGTAGTTTTAATAGCGTGAAGATTACACCACTCTATCTAGCTGCTCTTGCCGTCGATGCAATCGATGACCTAGAGGCCGTTGGCACGCGCGGTCACCTCGACCGCACGACCGATTTCATCAGCACAATTGTTATCGATGCGCGTGGAAAACATTGGCTTGTCAAATATCCAACCAATTCTTTTGCCGCTGCAGCTTTGGAAGCTGAAGCGGCTCTCGCCCCCGAACTTCTCAGCGAATTGCGCTCTTCACACCTGCCTTTCGATATCATGCGCCCTGCTGGCTGGGCAGACGCTGAGGATGGGCGAGTTTTTGTCTACCCTGAACCTTTTGGCACACCTAAAGTTTTTGACGATATGACACCAGAGGAAGCACGCGCTCTTGGGCGTGCCATTGCCTCAATCCACACTCTGTCTCCCTCCATCATCGATAATGCTGGCCTGCCAGTCTATACAAGCGAACAGTATCGCCAACGTCTTATGGCTGAATTGTCTGATGCCGACCACACTGATTTGCTTCCTGCCCTTCTTCGCCGACGGTGGGACGACGCCTTGCACGATACGGATTTGTGGAAGTTTGTACCAACTGTTGTTCACGGAGATGTCTCCGATGAAAACTTTTTATGGTCGAATAACACTATCACTACTGTGTTGGGCTGGGGCGAAGCTCAAGTTGCAGATCCTGCTCTCGACTTAGCTTCTCTCTTACCTTTACCTGATGAACTGCTTGAACCTGCTGTTCACGCCTATGAAAATACGCGCGGGGTCAGTCTCGATGAGGCTACCCGTCTGCGTACCGCTTTTATGAGCGAGTTTTCCATTCTTCGCTGGCTGATGTACGGCGTCAATACTCAAAATCGCGATATTCAGGTTGAGGCAGCACGTATGTTGGAGGAGCTTGCAGAAGAAGTGGCAATCAACCCTGACTCATCTGGCCCCACATGGGATATTGACATGGACGATGAGACCGCCGTAGATACTGAGAAACTCCTCTAATTAGGCGTCCCCCTCCCGTCATTGCGAGGGAGGAACGACCGAAGCAATCTATAGTGACATGATTGCTCGCCTTACAAAAGCAAGCAATAAAGGAACTATTGATTGCCGCGCCTGCCGTGCGGCAGGCTCGCAATGACGGCTGTCCACTATCCTGTCTGGGTTGAAATAAGCGCAGCGATTTCTTCTTCGGGAATATCGTGTGCGTATATTTCATGTATTGTCCCATCCTTGCTCAGATAGACAAAGACGGCACTAATATCGTCGACCGAGCAGTGGTGGGCTTTGGCGTAGCCAAGTCGGTAGAGCGCCAATTGTAATTGCCGAGATTCCAATGCCTTTTCATCTGGCACTGCCCCGGTTTTCCAATCCACTATCGTGATATCTCGCAGCTTAGGATCGCTAGAAGTGTCAAGAACTGCATCGATTGTGCAGCGTATAACTCGGTCTGCGAGCACGAAGGATATCGGAGTCTCAATATAGAGTTTCGGGAATCGCGCCCACGAGGATTGCTGAAAAGCGGCAATGAGAGCGTTGATAGTCTCTTTGTGCGGAGTTGTGTCCTCACCTGGCATATCGAGGTCAATGATGGGAGCGACAAGATAAGAGTCGGCAATCCGCTGATGAACTTGGGTGCCAATGCGCGCTTTTGTGGAGGGCTCACGCGGAATAGGACGACGTTGATCGCTGAGAAAATCTTGGGGTTTGCCCGCCATACGCACGATATCGCTGGCGGTGAGATAAGAACGCGCTATCTCATGAGATTTGCTTCGTTCTTTAAGTTCTTTAAGTTCTTTAAGGAGCATATCGGCTTCAACTTCAAGGCTGTCCAATACGCTATGCGCACTCTCTTCATCGTAGGACTCAATAGTTCCAAGGCTGCGAGAGAGACCAAGAGGATAGGTATCGTGGGCTTCATTAAGCTTTTCTTCCTGTTTGTGGCCGTCAGAAGAAGCCTCGCCATTAGGCTCTGCATCTTTTGTCTCATAGCCTGCTATCACGAGCTCTTGCGCTGCGCGAGTGAAAGCCACATAGGTAAGCCGCCTTACCTCTTGAGTTTCGTAATCCAATTCTGCTTCTTTGAAAGCTTGGAAAGAAAGCGCGAGTGGGTAATGCGGAGAATTATTGATAGTCGGGCCTTTTTCCCCTTCATCGAGAAGCGGATAATCATCAAGGCGAGGCTGACGGAAAGTAAAAGCGGGAAGATGGGTTTTATCGGAACGCAGTGGATAGGGAACGACCCCTTTCTGCGTCGGCCACAATTCGGGCTTGCTTGTCACATCGGAAAACTCACCCTCCACCATTTCTGGAACAACAACCAAATCTTTCCACTCAAGACCTTTAGCGCTGTGAACCGTCATAATCTGAACGATTCCCGGGCTGACTTCAACCTCATCCACTACCAAAGAAGTATCCCCGCCTACTTCCTCTTCTCCCGCATGTTCGTACGCTTCGACATAATCGAGCCAATCGAGGAAATCGGGTAGGTGTGCATCTGTGTGTTCTGCTTGGTACTGCCCTGCCATGCGCACAAAAGAATCGAGAGCGCTCTGAACATGCTGAGAGTTTTCCACACGCGAGACGGCGGCAAGTTCAAGACCTAAATCGTTTATTGCACCGTGAATGATATCGTCAAGAGGTAGGTTACTTCTCCTGCGTATACGGCGTAGCACTTTTGCAAGCCATAAGAGGCGCCTTTGTGCTTCTAGAGTTATGCCGGACGTATTGTCATTATCGAGAAGCATAAGAATATCGCTCATTGTTGGCATAGAAGGCGCATTGGTATCCTCAGCTTTTCTTTCCTCTGCCCGCAGTAGAGCAGACAGGGCACGCATATCGGCAACACCGATATTAAGATAAGCGAAAAGCCTGAGAAAAACATCGTGACGGTGAGGATAGGTTGCGCCGATCAGGGCACTGCGCACAGTGATTATTTCAGGACGTTCCAATATGGCCGTCCCCCCACAAATCTCGTAGGGAATATCGAGTTCCTCGAGGGCTTTGGCGACATCGTCAAAATACCGACGTTTGCGACACAAAACAGCGATTTCTGCTCCGCGTATGCGATGGCGGGGATTGTCTTTTCTTTCTTTTTCTTCTCTCATACGCACGTGCTCAATTTTGTCTCGAATATGCAGAGCTATCTCTCGATACGAATCGTCACGCTGGGCGGGGCGTATATGAATAACTCGCCCTTCCCCTGCCCCATCGCAGGGTGTAAGAGGGGAAACCGTAACGCCAGCAGTATGTATACCTTGAGCAACTTCATTGGCAGCTTCGAGAATTGCCCTGTCATTGCGATACGTGGTACTCAAGGAGAATTGTTGGACCCCTTGGGCGGCAAAAAGATGAGAGAAATGTAAAAACGCATTAGCGCTTGCCCCACGAAAACCGTAGATTGCCTGATTTGGGTCACCGACAGCACAGATGGAATACCATTGACCGTCATCGCGCTCCCCCAATGCGAGGCGAAGCATTTCGGCTTGCCGCATAGACGTGTCTTGATATTCGTCAAGAAGCACAAGGCGATAGCGTGATGATATTTCCTGCCTCACCCACTGATGCTTTGTCAAAATGTGTACTGCCATATCGACTTGGTCGGCAAATTCAATAACACCGCGTTCGCGCTTGAGTTTCCAATATTCTTCGACAAGTTTCAGGCTGGCAAGACCTTCTTTTAAGCGGCTTGGAGCACCTTTTTTGAGTGTCCTCCAATCGGTGGATAAGCCTTTAGGCCAGCCTAATCCGCGAACCGTGTCAGGAGCTTTGTCGGCAATATCCGCTAAAATCTCGCTGCTCTCCTCAAAAAAATCTCGCGACGTATCAATACTAGTGCCGTGGTCCAGTAAAGCAGCTGACAAGGCGAGCGCATTTTTGATGACTGTTGAACGCTGAGAATCAAAAACATCAATATCGTCGAGACTCATGGAATCCACGACATGCGACATTAACTGGTAGCGTTCACCGTCTGTAATAAGTCGAGTAGCAGAATCACAACCAGTAAACATTCCATATTGTGTAACAATCTCTGAGGCAAAAGAGTTGTAGGTAGAAATAGTTGGACGTTCAAGGAGAAGAGAAACCCCCTGACCCGCTCCTTCATCACCTTCTCGCTGTTGCCCGCGGAGAAAACCTTTATGCTGCAATTGCCACAGGGAATGGCTTACGCGCTCATCGAGTTCTCCCGCTGCTTTATTTGTAAAAGTCAAACCAAGTACCTCTGCGGGCTGCACTTTCCCCGTACCCAGCCAATAGGCAATTCGATTCGCCATTGTGCGTGTTTTGCCTGATCCAGCACCGGCAACGACACTAATAACAGGTTTATCGCACTCGATAACCTTTCTTTGTTCATCCTCGCTAGGCATAAGAACTTCTCCATGCTTATCGCGAGGATTGATTGCACGCATAAGCTCTTCATAAAGCTTTTCCATGTCAGCATTCATGAGAAAATCCTCCCTTGAGCATTGAGCGGGCAGAGCATACTGTAGCGGCATCGCTGGCATTGATCGCCTGTCCGAGCAGGAATCACACCTCTTTTTTCGTAGTCCACATAAGCTGCTATACGCCCCGCCACTACTTCTTCGTCGATACCTTCTTGGGAACGTTCCGCCATCGCCTTATTTGAGGTATTTGGGTAGAGAAGCTTTGCTCCGCTGGCATTGGGAATAGCGGCATCACGAGCAATAGCGAGTTGATAAATCTGAAGTTGAGGGTTCTCTGCCGCTTCAGCGTATGACGGTACTGTTTTCCCTGTCTTGTAATCGTAAATATAGGAGGCATCCTCCCCTATCTCAAGACGGTCGATGCTGCCACGAATGCGCCCGCCTGATTCATCAAAGGCAAATCGATATTCTGCCTCTACACGCCCATACTCGCCTGAATGGGCACGTTCATAAAGAAAATGCGCAAGGCGTTCAATGGTCACACTATACGTTTCTTTTTCCTGCTCTTCCCAAGCGTCCACTGCATCGCCACAATAGGCATCGAATTTCTCCTGAAAACTTTCCAGCATTTTTTGGCACAATTCGTCTTTACTCATATCTGCGCCGCCGTCTTTATACTCGGCCGCAATCTCGTGAATAATTGTTCCAATATCAGCTTTTCGAGTATCGGCTTTATTCTCAAAACCAAGCCCTTGCATGATCCCTCTCAAAGGACATTCAAGAGTTGCTTCTACACGCGAAGGAGACACGGGAATAATTCCTGTTCTTCCCTCGCAACTTGTCGGCTCGTATGTATCAAACCAGCGGGCTGGCTCAGCTTGCATGACGCCTTTATTCGCTAAATCTTTCAAAAATTGCCGAGCCCGCTGCGCAGCCTGTCCCTCGCCGTGGCTATATCGACGCAGCTGCCCGACCAGACCCGTCATATCAAAACGAGAAGCACCACCACTACACTGCTCAAGAACAGGCGACTGGCTTTCTCCAGCACCAGAGTCATCGCCCTTGAGGAAGCCCATAACATCGAAGAAACGCGAAGGACGCGACTGTGAATTACTAACACAGGTCACAACGACACTGTGGCAGGCTCGACCGAGCCCCGCGTATAGTTGTCGCAATTCGTCATCAAGCACATCAGAAATTTGCCCGCGAAAACGCTGAGCTGGGCTCAATTCAGGCACATAACGCCCAAGAACAACATCAGAGAGTTCACCTGTGTGTACAAGGCTATCGCGCACTGTCAGATTGGGCCATACGCCCTCATTGAGATGGGCAATAACAAGATGGGAAAATTCGCGCCCTTGAGCAGAGGCAGGGGTTATGAGCGTAACGCTATCTTCCTTTGTACTGCTCCCAACAAGAGAATCTTGCGGGAGTTCCTGTGCTTTCAGACGCTCAATAACCTCTGCAATAGAAACATCTGGCGCCCTATCTGCTTCACGCTGAACAAAAGCAAATAATTGCAGAATCGCATCGAGATTGTCATTGGCGAGCTCGCTATATTCTGAGTTCCCACACGCATCGTGCGACCACTGTTCGGCAACATTGCAGCTGTCCCACGCGCGCCACAACACCTCTTCGGCGTTATCTCCCCTATCACTCGCCCTGATATCGGAGACGATTGAACGGAACCTGTCAGCACTATCAATTCCGCTTTTCTGCGTAGACATGTCCTCTACTAACACTGCAAGTATGTCTTTTTTACTAGGCGCCCCACCCTGGGCACGCTCATAGCCATACAGGCGTTGAGCAAGCATATCGACCTCAAAAGAACTGAGAGCAAAAAGCGAGCTGAGAAGTACAGAGCGTACTTTTTCTGCTCGCTGCGTAGAGTCGAGATGGGCGCCTTTCTCTGCACTATTAGCGTGAAAGCCCGTATCGAGTGCAAGCGTAATAAGGTCAATAAGGCCAGCGACAGCGCTGTGCTGCGCTAAAGGACGCTGTGAACCAATTGAAGCGACAGGAACATTGCGCCGTATCAATTCGCTGCGGATTTCATCATGTGCAGAGCGTGAGCGCGTCAATACAGCCATATCACTATAGGCAATGCCGTCACGCAAATGCCAGCTACGCAAAATGCCTGCAATCCCTGCGGCTTCTTCTGTTTCATTAGCAAAAGATTTACCAACAAGAGTGTCGTCAATGCTCCCTGGGGCTGCTGAACGAAGCCGACGGAACTCTTTAATCAGAGAGGGTTGACGAATATGCGAAGAAATATCGTCCATAGCACGAGCAATTTTTTCTCCGCCGCGATGCCGCTGCGTCAAAACATAAGGACGCGCCTGAATACCAGCAGGCTCAGGAGCACAGATATCGAGAGGAAGTGAAAAAACACCACCGCGAAAACCTTGGACGCTCGAATCGGGATTGCCTGCACACACAATGCGTGTACCGCTGCGACGTAACTGGACAATCAGCTCCATAATGGAACGCGGGGCATTGTGGAGATCGTCAATAAAAACATAATCCCAATGCGGTGGACGAACAGGCTTTATCGAGATATGTGAAGCGCCTGCTTCTTCATTCCAATGCGCAAGCATATCGACAGCCACAGAAACCAGTTGAGAATGGTCAAGCCTCTGCGCGCTACGCAAAGGAGGGCGCACACTGGAGGCGGAAGCTTCTTCTCTTGCTAAACGCTCCACATACATACTCCACGCATGAGCTGTTGCTGACCATAAAGGCTGACTGTATGCCTCGCCAAGCTTTCCCAATTCTTCAGGAGTGAGCCCTAATTCTCCTGCTCGTGTAATGAGATTTCGCAATTCATTACGAAAAGACGACAAGCCGAGAACGTCCTCGTCAAGAAAATCGGGGAAAGAGACAGCGCCAGAATCGATAATGTCACGCAAGCGAACATCCTGCTCTGCACCAGAAATCAATTCAGGGCGCACGCGCCCTGTCTGTTCAGCGAATTCCTGGACTATCGCATAGCAAAAAGCCGATAGGGAACGCACAGACACATCGGAAGAAAGCGCACCACAGCTGCGTGTCAACCGCAAAAGGGAATCGTGGGCGGCACGCCTATCGTGGACAAGAAAAGCGACCGAGCGGCCAGCCTTGATCTCGCGTGTAGCGATTTCTTCCAAAAGAAGCGTCTTACCCGTACCGGAAGCGCCAAGTATGCTGACACATTCATCGTCCGCATACTTATTTAGAACTTCCCGCTGAGAGGTATCCCAGTCACGATCATCCATTTTTTCTCCTTCACATGTCTGCAATCACCCTAGCAAAGCCCCTGGACAAATTTTCCCAACTTTTTGACATACTCTCCCGTCATTGCGAGCCTGCCGTAAGGCAGGCGTGGCAATCTCAGATTGCTTCGCTTCGCTCACAATGAGGGGTTATGATTTTCGCCCAAGGAAAAAGATAGACACGTCAAAACAATAAACTCCCCTATCTCATTAGCTTTGCTATACAGTTAAGGAAGCAATAAGGAAACTGTATTCGAGGAGAAAACTATGCAGGTCACCATTGGAATCCGCGAGACAAATCGAGAGCTTTCTCTTGACGTGGACGCCAGCAGCGAAGAAATTTATACTCTCGTATCGCAAGCGACTGAGAATAACCAGCCCCTAAAACTCACCGATAAAGACGGAAAAATGGCTATCGTCCCTCTTGCCTCTCTCGCCTATCTTGAAGTCGCCGCTACCGAGAACCGTCGGGTAGGATTCGGGCTGTAAAACCGTGTCAGATAAGCAGACTTTCGCAGATTTTGGTGTTTCCGAGCCGATATGTTCGGCTTTAGCAGATAAAGGCATTACTGAGCCTTTCCCCATCCAAGCTCTCACTCTTCCTGTCGCCCTGCGTGGCAATGACATTATTGGTCAAGCAAAAACAGGCACAGGCAAAACTTTGGGCTTCGGCATTCCCATGCTGGAAAATACAGTCGGCGTGGACGAGGACGGCTGGGAAAAGCTTTCCGAAAAGCAGCAGGGCAAACCGCAAGGACTTGTCGTTCTTCCAACCCGCGAGCTCGCCATTCAGGTGGCAAATGAATTGCGCGATGCGGCAGCCCAGCGCACTGTACGAATTGTCGAGCTTTATGGTGGTCGAGCCTACGAGCCCCAACAGAAAGCCTTGAAACGCGGCGCTGAGATTGTCGTCGGCACTCCCGGCAGACTCATCGATTTGATGAGGCACAAGACTCTCGACCTCTCCTATGTGCGCACCGTTGTCCTTGATGAGGCTGACGAAATGCTTGATCTTGGCTTCCTCGAAGACGTGGAAACTTTGCTCAGTGCTACCGCAAAGCGCCAGCACACTATGCTCTTTTCTGCGACCATGCCAGGGCCAGTTATCACGATGGCGCGCCGCTACATGAACCAGCCGACCCACATTCGCGTCCATGACCCAGAAGATTCAAGCGCTACCGTCAAGCAAATTCGCCAATTTGCCTACCGCTGCCACTCCCTCAATAAAGACGAAGTTATCGCTCGCATTCTTCAAGCGCGCGAGCGCGGTTTGACCATTATCTTTGTTCAGACCAAACGCCAGGCCGCGCGCCTCAATGAGGATTTAACTCGCCGCGGTTTTGCTGTGGGGACGTTGCATGGCAATCTGGGGCAAGGCGCACGCGAACAAGCTTTGCGTGCTTTCCGCAATGGCAAGATTGACGTGTTGGTGGCAACCGATGTGGCCGCCCGCGGCATTGACGTCGACAATGTTACGCACGTTATCAACTACCAGTGCCCTGACGACGAGAAAACCTATATTCACCGCATCGGGCGAACGGGTCGCGCCGGTAATGAAGGCATTGCCATCACTTTTGTTGATTGGGATGACGTGCCACGCTGGTCGATGATTAATCGGCAGCTGGAGCTGGATTTAGCTGAGCCCGTGGAAACCTATCACACCTCGGAACATCTCTATACGGATTTGGATATTCCCACTGATGTTGACGGGAAGCTTCCGCGTGATAAGCGCACACGCGCTGGTTTGAGTGCGGAGCATATTGAGGATGTTGAGGGGCGCCGCGGACGTAACCGTTCTCGCTCTCGACGCCCATCATCCTCTCGTTCTTCTCGACGACGTCCTCCCCATAGGGGTAAGTCTACAAGCCAGTCTCAGCGTCAGCGCAAACGCGTCAAAAAATAAAATCCCCTTACTAACACCCGTCATTGCGAGTAAGCATAGCCCTCCCCGTCGTCGCGAGGGAGGACGAAGTCCGACCGTGGCGATCTCTAGTTCAACTATTACAATTCAGGAACTAGAGATTGCTTCGTCACTTCGTTCCTCGCAACGACATGTTGGGCAGAGACAAAGAAAAAGCCCCAAGGTAAGCGCCTTGGGGCTTTTCGTTTTGAAGATTTTTAGGCGTTGGACTCGCCGACGCGAATGCGGGCGAAACCAGTCACCGCACCGCCAGATTGCTTGACGACATCGCCGACAGCAGTCTTGGGATCGCGGGCAAAGCCCTGCTCCAGCAAGCAGACCTGCTTGAAGAAGCCATTCATGCGGCCCTTGACGATATTCGGAACAGCTTTTTCAGGCTTGCCCTCGGCAAGAGTGGTCTCGGTAGCAATACGCTCTTCGTTTGCAATCACATCAGCTGGCACAGAATCGCGGTCGAGGTATTCCGGAGCGAAAGCTGCGATATGCACGGCCACATCGTGAGCAACACCAGCACCGGCATTGTCGGTGGCAACCAGCACGCCGACCTGCGGAGGCAAATCGGGGTTTGTCTTGTGCATATAGGCCTCAACGTGCTCGCCCTCAAGGACAGCAATATTGGAAACCTCGAGCTTCTCGCCGATAACGCCAGCCATTGCCTCGATACGATCAGCGACCGTGCCCTCACCGCACGCAGCAGCGCGCAGAGCTTCAAGATCGCTTGCGCCAGAAGCAACAGCAGCTTCGAGGATCTCATTTGCCATAGCAATGAACTTTTCGTTCTTAGAAACGAAGTCAGTCTCCGAGTTTACCTCGACGAGGACACCACGCTGACCTGCGTCAGTGTCAACAATGCTGGAAACAACCAAGCCCTCCGAAACGGCGCGGTCGGCGCGTTTAGCAGCAGATTTTGCTCCCTTGATACGGAGAATTTCTTCTGCCTTCGCAGCGTCGCCGTCAGCTTCTTCAAGAGCCTTCTTGACGTCGAGCATGCCTGCGCCGGTCTTTTCGCGCAGAGCCTTAATATCAGCAGCAGTAAAGTTTGCCATAAGTTTTCTCCTTTATATCCTGAGCCTACTTGCTTTCGTCAGCAGACTTCTCTGCGTCTGCCTCAGCAGGAGCTTCCTCAGCCTTGGCTTCCTCAGCGGGAGCCTCCTCGGCCTTATCTTCTTTGGCCTTCTTCGTAGCCTTTGGTGCAGCTTTCTTTGCCTTAGGAGCTGCTTTCTTTGCCTTGGGGGCAGCCTTCTTCTTAGCCTTAGCTTTGGGAGCTTCTTTCTCCTCAGCTTCGGCTTCGTCAGCCTTATCTTCGGACTTTGTTTCCTTAACGTCCTCGGACTTCTCTTCAGCCTTCTCAACCTTGGTTTCTTCGACCTTCTCAGCCTTTTCCTCAGCCTTTTCGGCTTCGTCAATCTTGGCTTCTTCAGCCTTCTCGTCCTTAGCTTCTACTGCCTCAGCTTTGGCTTCTTCGGCAGCTGGAACTTCGTCCTTAGCGGGCTCATCCTTGGCAGGTTCTTCCTTGGCAGGCTCATCGTCAGCAGTATTCTTGTCTGCTTCGAGAAGCTCACGCTCCCACTCAGGCATGGGCTCTTCTTCAACGTCCTTATCGGTGCCAGCGCGTGCCTTGCTGCGAGCAACAAGACCCTCAGCAACAGCGTCAGCAATCACGCGGGTAAGCAGACCAATCGAACCGATGGAATCGTCATTGCCGGGAATCGGATAGGTGACGTCATCAGGATCGCAGTTGGTGTCGAGAATGGAGACGACTGGAATACCGAGCTTCTGGGCTTCTGCCACGGCAAGGTGTTCCTTGTTGGTGTCGATAACCCAGACAGCCGAAGGCACCTTGTTCATATCGCGGATACCGCCGAGAGTGCGCTCAAGCTTTTCCTTCTCGCGGCGCATCATCAAGAGCTCTTTCTTGGTGTGGCCGGAGGAAGCGACATCGTCAAAATCAATCTGCTCAAGTTCCTTCAGGCGGTAAAGACGCTTGGAGACGGTCGAGAAGTTGGTGAGCATACCGCCGAGCCAACGCTGGTTGACATAAGGCATACCGACACGCTCTGCCTGCTCTTTAATAGCTTCTTGAGCTTGCTTTTTGGTGCCGATGAAAAGGATATTTCCGCCGTGTGCAACAGTTTCTTTCACGAAATCGTAAGTACGGTCAATATCGGCAATTGTCTTTTGCAGATCGATAATGTAAATCGAGTTACGGTCGGTGAGAATATAACGCTTCATCTTTGGGTTCCAGCGACGTGTCTGGTGGCCAAAGTGAACACCAGCTTCAAGCAGCTGGCGCATTGTAACGACTGCCATGGTCGTCCTTTCTGGGCGCAGCAAAACTACACCCTATCGGTTTGTCGCCCACAGACGGGATTGCCTGCAAGCCCTAGTACCCCCACACCTGCTACCGAAGGAACCGAACAGGCGTGTACGCGAGCCGAAGCGGGCGCTCTGGATACGCGAAGTCAGATGGCGCGAGCCAACTGCACGGTAAAGTCTAGCGAGGCAAAGCGTTTTTTGTGCGTGCGACGGGGAAGTTATCTGGTGCGATTAAACACAGCGACGAACGGAGGGTCTGAAAGTTTACTTTCGAGACCGGAGTGAGGAAGCTGTGACAGGACGCGAAGCGTCCGCACACAAATTAATCTACTGGTGTTCGGGTTCCTCGATCAATGGGTGCGGCAATCTCTAGTCCGTTATTGATTGCCTCGTCGCTCCTTCGGCGCTTCTCGCAACGACAGAGAGGGGACATACCTCGGTCCACATTTTCTAAAACGTCGAGCTTATCCACAGTTTTCGCCTCCCTCTTTCTTCGCGCTCCCTGCCCATATTGAATGAACCCATGACCATTTCAATCATTCTCGCCACCATGGCGCTGCACAACACTATCCCGGCTCAGCCCGTCTATTCTGCTGAGCCTCTTCCCTATGGCTCCCATTTCTCTCTTCACTTACCCGACCCTCCCCCACTTCTTGAAGAAAAACTGAGCTCCGATACGCAGAGGAACACCCCACTGCCACAAACTCCGAAGTCTATTGCCCGTCAAACCTATGTTTTCCCTGCTAAGACGCAACGCGAGGTCATTCGCTCCTTTTCACCCCCAAGCGTTAAATGGGGTGCGGGTCATCGCGGCGTGGATATCTCCTTAGAGACAGGAGGCGAGGTGCTGGCCGCCAGTGACGGTGTCGTCATCTATGCAGGTAAGCTGAACGACCGCTCTGTTGTTTCCATTGAGCACCCTGACGGTATTCGCACGACCTACGAGCCTGTGTCTCCGTCTGTGGCAAAGGGAGAGAAAGTCACTGCGGGGCAAGTGATTGGCACTCTTGATAGTGGGCATTGTGGACCACAGTCGTGCCTGCATTGGGGTGCGAAGCGCGGCAAAGACGCCTACATCAACCCGCTCTCGCTCCTGCATGAGCGCCAGATCCGCCTCATTGAGTAAGGCTAGGCGCGGGGGTGGGCTTGCGCAAAGGTTTGACGCAGGCGCTCAGCGCTGACGTGCGTGTAGCGCTGAGTGGTCGCAAGGGACGAGTGCCCGAGTAATTCTTGGACGCTGCGTAAATCCGCCCCACCCTCGAGCAGGTGCGTCGCCGAGGAATGACGTAAATCGTGAGGGGAAATATCAGGCACACCCGCCTGGCTAGCCAAGCGATGGACAACGTCACGCAGAGAGCGCGGATTGATACGGCCACCGCGAGCGCCAAGGAAAAGTGCAGCTGTCGGCTCTGTTTTCAACTGGTCTCTCACAGCCAGATATTCGCGCAGAGCGCGCAGGGCAGGCACGCCGTACGGGACAATCCTCTCTTTATTGCCTTTGCCAATCACACGCACGGTCGAATTGGCTTGCAAAGAAGAGACGTCCAAGGCACACAATTCCGAAATACGCAGACCCGAGGCGTAAAGTAATTCGAGTGCGGCCCAGTCGCGCACATGAACAGGATTACCGCTTTCTGCCCGCTCGCGCGCGTAGCCAAGTAACGTCTCAACATGGCTTTGAGTGAGAACATGAGGTAAGGCATTATCGGGACGGGGTGCTTTCAGGCGCGCAGCCGCATTCTTATTGGTATAACCGCAGCGGTAAAGCCACGAAGCAAAGGTGCGTATGGACGCCGAGTGGCGGGCGATAGATGAGCGCGCCTGCCCAGAATTCTGTGCCCCTGCCAGCCATGCGCGCACATCGGCAAGCTCTAAATCGGATAAATCTAGCGGCTCGTCCTCGCTCGTATCGGACAGCTCTGCGAGAAAATGTAGAAGCGAGCGCGCTTCTTGAATATAGGCAGCAACCGTATGCTCGCTCAAGCCACGGCGTAGAGCAAGCTCGCTGGTGTATTCGTCAAGCAGAGTATCAATGAGGACAGGCTGTGCCACCCTCCTAGACTACGCTACTGGGCGGCTCGACTGTCTCAAGCTGCGCCTATCAAATCTCGGTATTCAGTAGCCACCGCCCTCCCAGATTTCTCACTCCACCATAGTTTTCAAGGACGGACAGCCCGCTGAGGGTTTCGCGTGGTGTCAAGCCGACTTCGCGCGCTATCTCCCCCACGCTGCACCCCCTGTACCGAGAAAGCCCCTCGCAGACGCGCGCCGCCAAGGGATTATCGAAAAGTGAATACGCGCCTGCCGCATCCGACTTGCCGTCAGGGTCATTCTTCTCAGGCGGTTGCGCCATGAGAGTAGCGGGAACCGCCATGCTGGCGCGCACATATTCTGGCAGGAGCTCGACAACTTCATCAGCGCTCGTCACGCATATTGCTCCCTCTCGCAGTAAGCGGTGGCAGCCTGTCGAATGTGGGGAAAAGACAGAGCCGGGCACGGCACACACATCTCTGCCGATTTCAAGCCCGTGATGAGCTGTCGAGAGCGCCCCTGAACGGTAGGGCGCTTCTACGACGACCGTCACAAGTCCTAGAGCAGCAATAATGCGGTTGCGTGAGAGGAAACGGTAGCGGTGCGGGCGCGCCTCGGGTGGAGATTCGGAGAGTAATACTCCTGAATCGGCGATGGCTTCAAAAAGTTGACGGTTTTTTGTGGGGTAGACGCAGCCGAGTCCGTTAGCGAATACTGCGATTGTCGTGCCGACTGATAGGGCTCCTTCGTGGGCCGCGCTGTCTATACCGAGTGCGCCACCTGAGACAATTGTTAGGCCGGAGGCGGCAAGTTCATAGGCGAAGTCTCTGGCAAGTCTCCGCCCATAATCGGTGCAGTCGCGCGAGCCGACAAGAGAAACACACGGGCTGTGTGCGGTATCAAGATTGCCTAGATACCACAGGCCCAAGGGGCGCGATGCGCCGAGAATATCCAACCCTGCTGGCCAGTCCTCCTGTGCCGGATAGGTGAAGCCGCCGCCGAGCTTTTCTATATCGTGACGGTCTTTAATGAAGGCGCGCGCGTCGAGACGGTTCGCCCAGCGAGGTAGAGATTTTTCGTATCCACTCGGGCATAGACCGCGCCCATAGGTGAACGAGAGGACACATCGATAGGCTTCGAGATATCCACGTTCTTCGACGAGATCATTGGCGCGCGTATCTTTCCCTTCTGCCAAGCGGGTGAAAGCCATAGCCGCCTCCACCTCACTGGTCACGCAGTTGTATAGTTCGCGGTATGTGTCTGCCATAGTTACTCCACGAGTGCGCGCGAGCGGAAAAGAAGGGCCTGGTGAAAATCGCCTGATTCGGGTCTGTCTCGCCCTGCCAAGTCACTGATTGTCCATGCTAAACGCAGGGCTTTGTCGATTCCGCGCATTGTCATCTCGCCTCGCGTCAAGGCGCGGTCAAAAAGTCTGTCGATGTCTGTGGGGACGCTGGTGTGGCTGCGAACGTATTTGCCTGACATCTGCGAATTAGAGTGGAATACTGTGCTGCGAAAGCGTACTTCTTGTTTTTCGCGTGCTTGCATGACGCGTTGGGCAACGTCGTGGGAGCTTTCTGCTTGGACGGTAGATGCGAGCTCGCTTCTGCGTGGTCTGCGCAAAATAACATTCATATCGAAACGGTCAAGAATTGGTCCACCGATTTTGCGGTAGTACGTGCGACGGTCAGCGACAGAACAGGTACATCTGTGCGGCGATTCCAAAAAATTACCGCATTTGCACGGGTTTGCCGCACCAATAAGTTGGAATCGAGCAGGGAAAGTAAGTGACATTCGCGCGCGATGTATCTCGATAGAGCCTTCTTCCATAGGTTGACGAAGCGCTTGGATTGTGTGTGCGCTAAACTCAGGTAGCTCGTCGAGGAAAAGAACGCCGTTGTGTGCCCGCGAGATAGCGCCTGGGCGTATGGGATTGCCACCTCCGACCAGAGCAATAGAACTGACGCTGTGGTGTGGTGCGATAAAAGGCGGGGTGCGGGAAAGATGTCCGTCAAAATCACCGAGGGCAGACGAAATGGCTGCCACTTCGACCGCTTGACCTTTGCTCAGCGGCGGAAGAATGCGCGGCAGACAGGACGCCAGCATGGATTTGCCGACCCCAGGAGCGCCCGTCATCAATAAATGGTGTCCGCCTGCCGCGGCGATTTCAAGAGCGAAACGCGCTTCGTCTTGCCCGAGCACATCAGCTAAATCTGTGCCTTGTTCTGTCTTAGAAGCACTCTCATCTTTTTGACTGCACGCAGGTGGCGGCTCGATACAGGGTAAACCTAAATCTTGAGCTATTTGGGATAGGTGCCAGACTTCGCGCACGTCTATATCAACCGCTTGGGCTTCACTGGCACATGAGCGCGGAAGAACCATGCTCTCGGCTCCATGTTTGAGCGCGCCGAGGGCAGCAGGGAGCACTCCGCGTACGCCGCGTATGGACCCGTCGAGCCCCAGCTCCCCCATATACCACACGGCAGGATTGAGCGCGACACCGGAAATCGCTGACAGGATAGCGACCGCAATCGGCAAGTCGAAGCCGCTGCCTGCTTTCGGAGTGTCTGCCGGAGAGAGGTTGACAATGACTTTCTTGTTGGGGAAAGGCAGGCCGCAAGAGTTGAAAGCTGCCCGCACGCGCTCTTTCGATTCCGACAAAGCCGTGTCGGGAAGCCCGACTATCTGGAAATAGGGCAAGCCCGAGAGCAGGGCGACTTCGATACGAATCGGGCGCCCCTCAATGCCTACAACCGAGACGCCGCTACAGTATGCCGTATTCATAGGGACTCCCTGTGTTCGAGCTCGTAGTGGCCGTCTTTGCTTAGACTGATAGCGATAAGGTCAATGGCGAGATTTTCGGCGTGACGACCCGTGTCCACAATCCATTGGCATAGCAGGCGGCGCAGCCGCGCTAGTTTGCGTGCGCTGATTGCCTCATAGGCGGCAACTTGTCCTCCGCTTCGACGGGTTTTCACTTCCACACCGACAATGGCGTGACGTGTGGGAGCATAGGCAATAATGTCTAGTTCTCCCTCGCGGCAGCGCCAGTTTCGCTGGAACACACGGTAGCCGTGCGCTTCGAGATATTGTGTTGCCCTATCTTCTCCCCACGCACCCAATTGGCGGTTTGTAAGACGGGCAGGTATATGTTCTGTGTTTATGTCCATGCCCCCATTCAAGAGGGATGGCTACGCGAAAGAAAGAGGGGTCTGAAAACTGTGGATAAGGTTGACGTTTTAGAAACTGTGGACACGGGTGTGCTGCGCACACCCGTGTCGTAGCTACGTCACTCCACCCTCGAGTGAGCAAGCTCCCTCGGGGCTTCCGTTCCTTGCTGTGGACCGAGGTTTACAAAGTAAACCTCGGCCAACAGGAGTTTAAGAACAGCATTACTAAGACACAACTATCGCCATTTGACGGCGTACCAGCCGATAGCTTCGTTCTTCCAGCCATACTTAGTAATAAGTGCTTTTGCTTCCTTCTCATCAGCAGTGTAATGATGCTGACCAGAAGTCAAACCACCATTATATTGACGATACACAGGAACACGCTTACACGAATCATCGGAATAAAACAAAGGCTTACCACCATTGTCATAAACCCAACCAAACTTCTTCTTCAAAGTTTCAGCTTCTTTCTTATCCTTCGTGTAATGATGATCCCCAAGACCAGCATTATACAAACGATACACACCAACAGAAGAACCCTTACTATTGGGACCTACCCAAGCAATACCTTCTTGCTTCCACCCATGCTTAGCAGCAAGAATCCTATACTCATTAGAATCCGTCGTAAACAAATGCTCAGAAGTCACAGGATTATACAAACGATACACCGCCTGCTGCTTCCCAGAATCAACCGCGGCACACTTACTGTTACCCCCAGGCGAAGTAGGCGCCACACTAGGCTTAGGAGACACACTAGGCTTAGGCGAAACACTAGGCTTAGGTGAAACACTAGGCTTAGGTGAAGAAGTAGCCGAAGGTGAGGCACTAGGCTTAGGGGAAACAGACAGTTTCGAGTAGGTAATTCTTGCACTAACATCGTCATCGGCACGCGCATCATTATTACGTCCGTATGCTTGAACTTTTAACGATAACTGACTGGCTGGAGTCTTTTTAGTGACCGTCTGGCTAAATCGCACTTCGGCAGAACTTGAAAAACTACCATTGCCTTTTGCTGTACCTGATCCAGCGCCTGTCACAACAAGGCGTGAAACAGGACCAGTCGCCCGCACACGCACATCAATTTTGCCATTGACTGTCGCCCCTTGAAGCTTTTTCCACGTTTTACCGCCGTCAGCTGAATACTCGACGGTAACGGTTGGCTTGGGCTGGTCTTTAGTGACGGCAAGGAGAGCATTGACAAGCCCATGCCCACGATATTCTTTTCTGTCGGACGGAGCTTTAAGCGGAGTTCGCTCAGCGTGCTTATACAAAAGCGCACGCAATTGCTGGGGAGTATAGTCAGGATGAATGCCTTTCAAAAGAGCAAGCACACCTGTCACGTGCGGAGTTGCAGCCGACGTACCACTCATAGCAGTGTATTCTTCAACCCCATTCTTATCAGTTGGAGAAGTTGAAGAAATATCAACCCCCGGAGCAGTCACATCAATAGTGTTTTTGCCCCAATTAGAGGCACTGATAAGCCTGCGCCCGCAATACGTTTCATTTGCAGGATGGTCCGCAAAAACCGCACGATCATACTTGGTGCCCATCGCGGAAACAGTGACGACATCAGGGAACATTGCAGGATAGACTTTCTTGTTCCGCATATCGACATTGCATTTCCATTTCCCTTCATTTACATCAAAATAATCAAGCGTTGCCGGCGAATCAAGATTGATGTCGTCATTTCCGGCACCTGCAACGTGCAGCACGCCCTGTTTGGTGGCATAGGCGACAGCTCTCCGCACTATCTCCACACGCGCCGCATCATTCGGGCTGTTTGGATTCCAATAGTCGCCAAGCGAGGCATTCGTAATATCGATGTCATGTTCTGCCACCCACGTATAGGCACACGCCAAATCTTCCGGATAATCGTTTTGTTCTTCGTTGTAAAGCTTAATATCGACAAGAGTGACATTTGTCGGGGCAATTCCACCAAACACGTGAGAAGAAGAACCCGGGATATATGGACAGTCCTCGCCGTCTGCACATTCCTGTTCACCGCCAACCAGCTTTTGTTGGTCGCTTGCGATAATTCCCGCGACGTGCGTACCGTGCCCCATAGTATCGTTTTGCCCTTTTTTCAAAGCGACCGGTTTGCCATTACCAGTACAGTCTACAGAGCGCTTGTAATCGATTTTTCCGCGAAGTTTCGGGTGAAGGCCCGCAATTCCTGTATCGAGCACAGCAACGCTAACTTGTTCTAGCGGCACGTCCACAGTTTGAGCCTCATCTCCATTGACAAGCTGCAAAGCATTGTTCCACACTAAGCCAGAAAGGCCCATATCACCATTAACAGGAACAAAGCTGCCTTTTTTTGCCTTTGGTACGACGATTTCTGAATCCTCAACCGCGATGTTGTGTGTGGGCGCAATAGAGTGGACGCGAATACCAGCAGAGGCAAGAGCCTGAGCAAGTTTTTGAGCATAGCCTGCCTTGGCAGCCTGAACAGTCAGCGAAGCAAACTTGGGGTACTGTGTCAAAACAACACCGCCCTGCTCTTTAGCGATACGTGCAGCTGCCTGCACATTCGCAGCACTTGAACCCTCAACAAGATTGATAGCGTAATTATTGGGAACACCGTCATATGTCTTTTGCGTAGAAACGTACTGGGCAAGCGGCACGGCAGCAGCGGCTGGCTCGACGGGCACTACAAGGTATGCACCAGCACACACAAGAGTCAGCAAAGCCCCACTGACACGGAGAAAAGTGTTTGAGAATATACGACTAAAAGACACGAGAATACTCCTTTTACTAAGAAGGCGACCGCAGCCGCCTTCTTTCCTTGCTCATGTTTTCGCAACTACTGATTAACCCTGCGGCGCAATAGCACTCCTAACCCAACAAGGAATAGGGCGGCCATACCCGTAACACCAACGGACGTACCCGTATTTGCTAATGAAGTATTCGCGGTCGCAGCAACACTAGTAGCCGTTGACGATGGTTCTGCATTCGGTGTTGGATCTACGGGCTTCTTTTTTAGCACAATAGTCACAACTTCACCCTGATACTTTGTACGTGTCTCGCCGCTATCTGCATCCTTAACTTCTTTGCTGACATACTCAACGCGATCGTCAGCCGTCACACGATCATTGAGAACAGAAACACTGGAATCGTACGGTTTCCCATGAATAAATGTTCCAACAGGTGCGGGCTTCTCGTATCCCTCAGGAGCCTGAACGTCAATACTCACCAAAGAACGGTTCGAGCCCGCTTCACTATCATCAGGAGTGGTAAGCATATAGTAAAAAACAATATCCTGGTCTTTTGTATTCTCTGTTTTCACATCTGAGTAAGTTTCAAGAACTTTACTTGAATTGAAGGAAACAAAATCAGACTTAAAAGTAACTTCCGCTCCAGGAACAGGATTACCTTTTTCGTCGATGACACGCACATGGACAGTCAAAATCTCAACAACATTTTCCTTTTCCGCAAGAGAAATCGCATACCATCCCGGATTATCTCTCCAGACAAGATCTGCGCTATTGGGATTTACATCATTAGGGTCGTCACTATAATCTGGAAGTGTAACTACCCCATCATTAGAAACAGGATAGCTTTCACCTCGTAAATAAACTTCCATTCCCGTTACACCTGTCAGCTCTTCACCGCTAAGTGCATCAACATATTTGAAGGTCACATCGCGTAAAGGAGCTTTTTTCAGGACGACCGTTGTTTCACCATCAGGCACAAGAGAAGAAACCTCTTCTATCAGATAACCGGGCTTGAAAATCGTGAGGCTTTCCTCTGGGGCGTAACGATATAGCCCACCTTCAGGCTTGCGCTCTCCTTCTGAGCCAAAAACAGTCACATCGTCAAATGTTAGAGAGCTGCCCGCTTCATCAACGAGTTTCAACTTGGTTGAAAGGGACGTCTCCTCTGCCACAGCTGGCGAAACCTGGAAAACACCACCGACAAGAATACTAAAAGACGCTACAAGCGCTGCCATTACTACAAAAGAACGCAAACGGAACATGTGACACCTTTCTTTTCCGCTGTAAAAACTAGCGGGAGACGCAAAAACGCACGCCATATTCACCTTGCATACTAATGCCCCTCCCTCTACTTTTTCAAGCCAAAAATACGTCCTGGGTTTTTCAAAAATAAGCGAACAATGACGAAAGAGTGATGCCGCGGGCGTATCACGCTCACGGCATCACAATATCACGAGAGGAAAGAAGGGTTTAGCGCCATTTGACGGCGTACCAGCCGATAGCCTCGTTCTTCCAACCATACTTAGTAATAAGTGCCTTTGCTTCCTTCTCATCAGCAGTGTAATGATGCTGCCCGGAAGTCAAACTAGGATTGTACTGACGATACACAGGAACACGAGAACACGACGCATTATCTTCGGAATAGAACAAAGGCTGACCACCATTGTCATAAACCCACCCAAACTTCTTCTTCAAAATTTCAGCTTCTTTCTTATCCTTCGTATAATGATGATCCCCCAAACCAGCATTATACAAACGATACACACCAACAGAAGAACCCTTACTATTGGGACCTACCCAAGCAGTACCTTCTTGCTTCCACCCATGCTTAGCAGCAAGAATCCTATACTCATTAGAATCCGTCGTAAACAAATGCTCACTCGTTGCAGGATTATACAAACGATACACCGCCTGCTGCTTCGCAGAATCAACCGCAGCACACGCCTCACTCGGCTTAGGTGACGCACTAGCACTAGCCGAAGGCTTAGGCGACACACTTGGCTTAGGCGAAACACTAGGCTTAGGTGAAGAAGTAGCCGAAGGTGAGGCACTAGGCTTAGGGGAAACAGACAGTTTCGAGTAGGTAATTCTTGCACTAACATCGTCATCGGCGCGCGCATCATTATTACGTCCGTATGCTTGAACTTTTAACGATAACTGACTGGCTGGAGTCTTTTTAGTGACCGTCTGGCTAAATCGCACTTCGGCAGAACTTGAAAAACTACCATTGCC
>JAFYHO010000103.1 GCA_017539125.1 Actinomycetaceae bacterium
AGGTTAAGTCGCCGTGGGTGACGCTGTTCGGGCAAGCCCGCGTCGTTGAACATCGCGGCACATATGTTAGGGTCGGTCTGAACAGGGTGTTCGATGTTGCAGATGGGGCGTTTTCGCTTGTGCCGCATGCCGCAATGTCTGGCGGGTCGGAGCGATGGAACCGTCGGCGCTACGGAGACTACGACGGATGTTCGCGTTTGTCGGCAGGTCTTGGCACTGTAGACTACGGTCTGCGAGCCGTCGTGCCTATTCGCTTAGGTGTGAGCTTATTCTTGGATGTCTGCGGCTACAATGCCATAAACCATCCGACGCGAGCGCAAATCCGCGAGTCGCGTCGCCATGGCACGACTCGCAAGACCGACGCATGTTTCGTTGCGGCAGGGTTGATGTGGGAGTTGTGAACTTTACAATAGGTCGCAAAACCGTCGTGCTTTATGCTGCTCGCAACGACGACCGTGGCAAACAGTTGATCGCCCAAACCCTCGCTGCTTATTTCGGATCCATTAAAGATCTGTAGCGTCGCGGCACTTTCCCCGCGCCCATTTTGTTGGGTTGCGGTTGAAAAAGCGGTTGAGTCTGAAAGACTGCCATAGAAAATTGCCACAGTAAGGGCATTTCTTGCGCGTGAATCACTGTTGTTCTTCGATGGTATGGGTCGGGGCATCGCGGGAAAGATAACGAACGTGACGCGGCTACGCGATCTTTGCGTGGACGACGCGCGGCACTTCGCTTGCAAAGGACTCTGAACGGACGATCTTGCGCCAGTTTTTTGGTTGAGGTTGAATTGTTATTGAGTATCGGTTGGAGTTGTCGAATCAGAGAAGTAGGATGGTTGAGTCGAAATCGTTCTTGGATTCGACACGAAGGGTGGTTGAGTCGTGGTTGGAGCATGGTTGTTGGAAAATTTGAGAAATTGTTGCGTGGCGGTTGGGTGAATGGCTTTCTCTCCAGATGATGTGCCATGCCGCTGTGTACAATCGAGTAGGGGGAGTTCTACTCCCCCTCTCACACCACGGGGCGTGCCTCTTATGGCACCTCGCGGTTTCCGTCAACGGGATATGACGAGCGGAATCAGCCCCTGTTCAATGAACCACTTGTTGCTCATTGCCTCGCTTGCCTGCGGAGTCATCGCCATCCTGTACCAGCCCTTGCCGCTTCCCGCGAGGAGCCACGCCCTCCATTCGGGAAGGCCGTTTCCCATGAGGAACTTGGCAATCGCAAACCTTCGTCTGCATTGCTTGAGCCGATAGCACCGCAGTTTCCTTCTCAGCCATTGCTCGGTTTCCGCCAGCCACCCCTTCGCGCTTGCCAGCCTGTAGTATTCAAGCCATCCGCGCAAATATGTGTTGACCTCTCCGATTATCGCCTCGAACTTTCGTCCGCGGTTGCGTTTGGTGAGTTGCCTCAGCCTTTCCCGCATCCTTTCCTTGCTCTTCTTGGAGACGCGCAGTTGGCCTTTCCCGCCTATCGTGTGTCCGAGGAAGGTGCATTCGCGGCTTGGCGCAACCTTGCTTTTCTCCTCGTTCACCTTCAGCCGCAGTCTGCGGACGATGAACCGCGTTATGCCTTTCATCACCCGTTCTCCGGCCTTTTGCGACTTGACGTATATGTTGCAGTCGTCGGCGTATCGGCAAAACCGATGGCCTCTGCGCTCCAGTTCCTTGTCGAGTTCGTCAAGGACGATGTTGGCCAAGAGCGGAGACAGCGGGCCGCCCTGCGGCGTTCCCTCCGTCCTGCTCCGGCATACTCCGTCTTGCATTAGGCCAGCCCGGAGGAATGCGAGTATCAGCCGCAGCACGCGGCCTTCCCTCAAGTCCCGTGCGAGCCTTGCCATGAGCCTGTCGTGGTTCACCTTGTCGAAGAACTTCTCCAAGTCGAGGTCAACCACAATGCCGTAGCCTCCCTCCACATACGCGCTTCCTCTTTTGAGGGCGTCGTGTGCGCTCCGATTCGGCCTGAACCCGTAGCTTGATTCAGAGAACACCTTTTCGTACATCGGCATGAGCACCTGCGCCAACGCCTGTTGCACGATGCGGTCTTTCACCGTC
>JAFYHO010000104.1 GCA_017539125.1 Actinomycetaceae bacterium
CCCTGCCGTCGCGCGAATCGGTCGCCTATGCTCTGATTGAGGATTGGCTGGGCGCTTCGGTCGAAGAAGTCATGGAACGCTAAAGTTTCGCGTTTTTCGCGGATTTTTTAGTGTGACGGTTTCGCTGGGTTGCGATAGGTAAAGCGCAGGCTAGAGTGGCTTCTCCCGAACAGATACTTGAGGATTTAGACCCCGAACAGCGTGAGGTCGCCTGCACCTTGCAGGGGCCTGTGTGCGTGCGTGCCGGCGCTGGAACAGGCAAGACGCGCGCTATCACCTACCGCACTGCTTACGGTATACAAAGTGGCATTTACGACCCGAAGCACGTGCTCGTCTTGACCTTCACCAATCGCGCCGCCGCTGAGCTGCGTGGTCGCCTGCGCCTGCTGGGGGTCCCCTCAGTTCAAGCGCGCACTTTCCACGCTGCTGCCCTCAGCCAGTTAAAGTATTTCTGGCCGCAAGCAGTCGGCGGTCAGTGCCCACCGATTGAGGCGCACGCCCGCGCTCTTGTCGCCGAAGCAGCCTCCCGTCTATCCTTGCCCTACGAAGAAGCAATCATTGAGGATTTATTGCGGGAGATAGAGTGGGCGAAAGTTTCTCTTATCGATTCGCAGTCGTATGTGCAGCGCGCAGAGAATGCTGGCCGCCCCGAGATTCTCGGCTGCGCCCCTGAAGGCATTGCGCGTCTCATCGAGGTCTATGAGGACGTGAAAATAGAGCGCGGAGTCCTCGATTTCAACGATGTTCTTCTGCTGCTTCTCGGCATTCTTATCGACCGCCCCGATATTGCGCGGGAGGTGCGCGCCCAGTACAAGCGTTTTGTGGTTGACGAATATCAGGACGTTTCCCCACTTCAACACCGTCTTTTACGCGAGTGGCTCGGCACTTCCCAAGAGCTGTGCGTGGTGGGGGACGCATCCCAGACGATTTATTCTTTCACGGGAGCAGATTCGTCGTATTTGACGGGTTTCACGAAAGAGTTTCCGCGCGCTCGCGTTATCGACCTCGTGCGTGACTACCGTTCCAGCCCGCAGATTGTCGAGTATGCCAATAAGGTGATGAAGCACGCCCCAGCGTCGTCGTCCCGCGAATCCGCTTTGACTCTCGTCTCGCAAAATCCGCCTGCTGCACCCGTGGATTACCGCGAGTTTTCTTCCCAGGTCGAAGAAGCCGAGGCGATTGCTGACGAGATTGTCCGCCTGCGTGAGCGCGGAAAAGACTTAGGTGATATTGCGATTCTCTACCGCACCAATGCACAGTCGCAGCTCTTCGAGCAGGCTTTGACCGAGCGGGAGATTCCCTTCTATGTGGGGGGCGCGGAGAGTTTCTTTTCTCGGCGCGAGGTGCTTCAGGCGATGGTGCGCCTGCGTGCCGCTGGGCGCGAGGGGGCCTCAGGCGGTTTAGTTGTGAATGTGCAGACGGTCCTGGCGGGTGTGGGCTGGAGCGAAAAGCCCCCGGCGACTTCCGGTGAGGCGCGCGAGAAGTGGGAGTGTTTGACGAGTCTGGTAGAGCTCGCTTCTGAAATGTCGCAGGATGACCCTCAGGCGTCAATGCTTGATTTTGTGCGGGAGTTAGAGCGGAGAGCCAGCGAGGGTTTTTCGCCGAAAATGCACACGGTTACTCTCAGTTCGCTGCACGGAGCCAAAGGCTTGGAGTGGGATACTGTTTTTCTGGCTGCCGTCAACGATGGGCTGCTGCCGATTTCCTACGCGAGCACCCGTGAAGCAATCGAAGAAGAGCGTCGCCTGTTCTATGTGGGCGTCACTCGTGCCAAGACCGCACTGTATGTCTCCTCCAGCGCCCCCAGCCACGGCGCTCCCGTCCGCCCCTCGCCCTTCTTGCCCTAGCCCTACCCGTCGTCGCGAGGAGTGACCGAAGGGAACGACGTGGCGATCTCGAGATTGCTTCGGTCGTGCTGCGCACTCCCTCGCAACGACGGGAGGGGGGAATATCCTCGCAATGGCGGGAGTGTTTATTGTGCTGGACGGAGACTATTGAGGGACGGCTTCGCAGCAGCCGCAGTGGGGATTGGGATAGATCGGTGAGAGACGCGGCAGCTCGGGGCTCGGCGGGATACGCCACTGTTGCGTATCAACCGGATTGCCAAAACCGTCCAGAAAAGACAAGACCGCCCGCGCAGCCAGAGACGAAGCGACATCCAAAGTGTCCGCTGGAGGCAGCAAGGCATTCGAAGCCAAGGCCTGTGGAGCAAGCAAAGGCCACGCCTCGTCCCTGTCGTTACGGTACTTATACAAACACGAAGCGCACGGCGTAACCCCCGGCTGCACCAAGGGCCCGACCAGCACGTCAACCTCTTCCGCCCACGCCAACAGATGAGGAATACCCTTGTCCATAAGCCACGAGGTAGCAAAAGGGTCAACCAGCTGCGAGCCTGTCGCAACAGCAATATCGGGCTCTCCACTCGTGCGAATATCGCTGCGAGCCTGGCGCAGGGCCGTCAAAAAAGCCTGAGAACGCGGCAGCCCAAGCCAATGCTTTTGCAAATTGGGATGGTCGGCAGTCGAAACAATATCAGTATCAGAAAAAACAATCCCACCAACCCCGGCACGCACCAAAGCCAAGGCGATGCCGACGCCTAGCGCGTCAGTATTCGTAATCAAAACCGTCGCCTGCGACCTGTCACCCGAACGCGAAAGCATGGGCGGCTGCGAAAACACAGAATCGTGCTCGTGTTCATGCAAAATACGAGCGTCCTTGAGCATATAGATAATCTGTGCTAGGCGCTGCGGCTCAATCGCCACACTGTGTGCATACGATTCGAGGTCAATATGCGTGTGTCTCTCAGTCAAGCGCGAAATAAACTCCTGCTCAGCAGGCGAAAGACCCTCAATAGTGAGTGCTGTGCGCGGGTCGAGCCCAATCTGTACTGTTGTTGCGTCACGCCAATAGACGCGGTAATCGGTGAGAAGCTGCATAGGGACAGACTACAGCTTTTGTCAAGGACAAGCAGACAATATACACAGCTGTGGATAACCTGCTTTTAGAGCTCGTCCGACCCCTTATTTTCGTCAGCCTCATCCAAGACTTGAGCCAAGAAAGCGTCAAGCTCATCGGCGACAGGATTCGACGGGACCTCAAAAAACGTCTCAGGCGCAGAAAGATGCTCGGGAGTGGGAAGCAAATCCGGGTGCGTCCACAAATTATCGCGCTCTTGGGCGCCGAGCTTCGCGGTTGCCATACGCCAAAAAGCAGCAGCTTCACGAATCCGGCGCGGAGCAAGCTCCAGCCCGACCAGCGAACCAAAAGTGCGATTAGCAGGAGAAACAGTCGCATTGCGGCGCTGGAACAGCTCCGAGAGAGCCACAGCATGAGGCAAGTGCGCAATCACCGCGTCAAGGCAGACAGTAGACACCCAGCCCTCAACCAGAGAAAGCAGGTGCTCAAGCTGGCCAAGCATAGCCTTCTGCGTCTCGTTCGCCTCCGTCTCAAAAACCTCAGACAGGTCAATCTCTTGCGGAGTATTCATCGTGAAATCAAGAGAACGCACCTGCTCCTCGATAGAGGTCATATCAATCTCAATCTGGCGCGAATAGGCAGCCACAGCGTCAAGAATCTGCGGGCGCAGCCACGGCACCTGGGCATACAAGCGCGCCGCCGCCTGCTCACGCACCGCCGCGAACAACTCGACCTCGTCCTTGCCGTCGTCAATCCCCTCAGCGAAGTCGGCGATATTAGCCGGTACCAGCGCACAGGTGTTCCCGTCACCAAGCAGCAGCCCAGAATCCGACGCGCCAAAAGACACCGTTGACAGCTCAGCCAAACCGGAGCCGTACTGCACGCCCAATAGGGAGGAAATCATCGCCTCAATCATTTGTGTCGTAGAAGCGCCCAGATTGGCAAAAATATCCTGCGGCATATCATCAAACTGTTGCGATATCGCCTCCTTGAAAGCGCGCGCAACATTCTCGCCGACAGGCTCAGTCAAAGTGCGAAAAGCCGGCAGGCAGTGAGTCACGTAGTCGCTGCGCGACCACGCCTGAACATTCGCAGTAATCGGGTCAAGATCGGTGACGGGATCGAGCCACAGGCTCGCCGTCTGCAAAGAAGTCCGCACACGCTCAGCATCCGCAGCACTCAAAACGTCACTGCCTCCGTGAGTCGCACCGTCACGGGCAACCTGCTCGCCAATCTCCCAATTCACGCCCTCGTCAGACGAACTCAGCATCGACTGCACCTGGGTGATAATCTGCCCGAAATTGCCGGGATTGAGCATATGAACCATGCCGTCATTGAGGTCAATGCCGCTCTCGCGCATATGCTCCATAATCTGCCCTGCGGCGTCCTCGCCCAGAACAGCCTTCAGCATTTCCTCAAAATCGCCATGTTCGCCATGCTCGGCATTCTCGCCGGCGCTATTTTCGCTCATGCCTATAGCCTAGCCGTCAATGTGAGCTTGCGTGACTCTTTCCCGTCATTGTGGGGCTCCCTACCCGTCGTTGCGTACCCTCTCCCCGTCATTGCGAGGAGCAGGCGAAGCCTGCGACGAAGCAATCTCCCTACCCGTCGTTGCGAGCGAGCGAAGCGAGCGTGGCAACCTCGAGATCGCCGCGTCGTTCCCTTCGGTCACTCCTCGCGACGACGGGTGGTGGTGCGCCCGCGTCTCCTCGCGACGACGGTCTTGGGTATAGACACACTACGGTGTTATCTCTGGAACTTTCTCGCACAAAAAGGCATGATAGTGGGCGTGAAGAACCGACAGACACTTTCCCTGCTTCTCTTCGTTGTCATCGCCGTCATGGTGATGGTGATGCCGACGGCCTTCCTGCTGGAGATGCCCGGGCGCGTCCTGGAAGTCAGCGGTCCCGGTACAAACGAGGACATTATCAGCATTGACGGCGCACAAACCTATCCCAGCGACACCACCCTGTATATGACAACCGTTGCGTCCTCAGGAAGTGCGTCTATGGGAGCTACAAGTGTTGAAATTGTCGGCGGTATTCTCAATCCGCAGTGGCAAGTCCTGCCTGTTCGCGCTGCATATCCGGAAAAAATCAGCAGTGAGGATCAGAAAGAGCGCGGGGTTCTTCAAATGGAAAACTCCCAATCCTCCGCCGAAATAATCGCCCTGGAAAAGCTGGGGCATACAGTGACGATGACCCTCACCGTCTCGACCGTCCCCGAAGATTCGCCAGCTTTCGGCAAGCTCAAAGAAGGCGATATTTTGCGCTCTATCACTAGTGGAGACGAAAAGGGCAAGGGTAGTTCCTATATAGATTTCGTTTCAGTGCTCGACCGTACCCCTGTCGGCACCGATGTGACTGTCGCCTATGAGCGTGACGGTAAAGAAGAAGAAACCGTCATCAAAACTGGGAAAAACGAGGGCGCTGACGGTCAAGCCCTACCTGGTTCGCGTCTGGGAATCGGGCTCACCATTGGCGATGTAAAATCGGACGTCACGATTGATTTCTCTTTGGAAGATGTCGGTGGCCCGTCAGCAGGGACGATGTTCGCCCTGGGGATTTACGATGAGCTCACTAAAGGCTCTCTTGGCGGGAAAGCTTCCATTGCTGGCACGGGCACGATTTCTCTGAATGGGGATGTGGGGAAAATCGGCGGTATCGAGCATAAAATGCGCGGGGCTGCCGATATGGGTGTCGAATATTTCCTTGCTCCGGCCGCCAATTGTGACGATGTTGCGGGCAATGTTCCCAAGGGAATGCACGTGTATATGATTGCCACTTTTGACGATGCCATTGAAGCAGTCGAGGCAATCGGCAACGGTAAAACGGAGAATTTGACGACCTGCGAGAGTTATATCCTCAAAAAGTAACCGTCATCGCGTACCCTCCTTCGCCGTCATCGCGACGGTGAAATGTAAGTAAGCGTATAGCCGAATTATCCGATAACTCTAGGAAAGAGAGAGAATATCGGCTAAGTTTAGAGATGACTTTCTGTAAGAATAGGAAGTTGGAAGTAGCAAGACAACGGTAGAGGTTTCATAGTGTCCATTCCAAATATCCCCATGCCGAAGTTCCCTTTCTTTGATTCAGGCAACTCCAATTCGGGCAACTCCAATTCCGGCAATTCCAATTCGGGGGCGTCGAAACCTCCGTCAAATGCGGGTCGTCCAGCCTCAGGCTCAGTCTTTTTCCCGACACTCATCGTCTTAATGATTTTGTTGGTTGTACTCGTCATTATTTCTAAAATCTGGACGGAAGTCGCGTGGTTTTCCCAGTTAGAAGCTGCTCGTGTTTTCTGGACGCAATGGGGTTGGGCTTTTGCTCTCGGCTTGGCAGGAACTCTTATTGTCTGCCTTGCTGTTGCGCTTGTGATGTTTCTTGTGAGGCGCTCTGTTATTAAAGATACTGGCAATCCACCGCGCGAATCGTCTGGCTCGCAAAAACTTGTGTGGCGTTTCCTCATTCCTCTCGGTTTCGGCGTTATTTTTGGTGCTCCGCTCGGCGGGCATTGGCGAACCTTTGTTCTATGGCTCAATCGCACTTCTTTTGGTCAGAAAGATCCACAGTTCGGTAAAGACGTCTCTTTCTATATTTTCTCTTTGCCTCTCTTCCACGCTCTTTTATCTTTCGCTACCGTCATTCTTTTCGCTCTTGCTTTTGCTGTGATTGCGAGCCATATCCGTGAAGGCGGTATCAATGCCAACGCAGCGAAAGGATTTTCTCTGTCCTCTCCTGCCCGCCTGCACCTCGGTTTGCTGGGCGCTGGCGCTGCTGTTGTCGCTGCATTTACTTACTGGCTTTCGCGTTACGACTTACTTCTTGCAGATAACGCGAAGTTCTCTGGCGCAAGCTATACTGACGTCAATGCCGATCTTCCCGGTTTGACCATTCTCGCCATTGCCTGCGCTTTGGTTGCTCTGCTGTTCATCGTGGCATCCGTGCTCAAACGCTGGCGTTTGGTGCTGACGGGTCTGGCGGCTGTCGTGGTGGCTTCTCTCGTTGTGACCTGGGCGTATCCTGCGCTTGTGCAGCGCTTCGAGGTAGTGCCTAATGCTGTGGAAATGGAAAGCGAGTATATTCAACGCAATATCGATGCGACCTTAGCTGCTTATGGTCTTGATGAGGTCGAAAAGACGAATTACAAGGCTCGTACTGAAGCTGAGGCAGGACAGTTGCGTGCGGACGCGGAGACGACGGCGCAAATCCGTCTGCTTGACCCGCATATCGTCTCTCCAACCTTTAACCAGTTGCAGCAGAATAAGCAGTATTACCTGTTCAAACCCCGTCTCAATGTTGACCGTTACGAGATTGACGGAGTCGAGCGCGATACGGTGATTGCTGTGCGTGAGTTGAATCTGGACGGTTTGTCCAATGCGCAGCGCACATGGGTGAATGACCACACCGTCTACACGCATGGTTACGGCATTGCTGCTGCTTATGGCAATACGACGACCGAGCAGGGAAAGCCCGTCTTTTTCCAGCAGGGCATTCCCTCTGAGGGCGTGCTCGGCGAGTACGAGCCGCGCGTCTATTTCGGTGAGAGCTCGCCGGAGTATTCCATTGTTGGCGCTCCCGAAGGGATGAAGGCGTGGGAGTTGGATTATCCGGACGACACCGAGGGCTCTAACGGTCAGGTCTACACCACATACAAGGGAGATGGAGGCCCGTCCATTGGGAATATGTGGGAAAAGCTCATGTATGCAATCCGCTTCAAGTCGACCGATATTTTCTTCTCTGACCGTGTGACCTCACAGTCGCAAATTCTTTTCAACCGCAATCCGGCCGAGCGAGTGAAGAAAGTCGCCCCCTATCTCACGCTTGATAGCGAAGTTTATCCGGCAGTAGTCGATATGGACGGGGACGAGAAAACCCCGAAGCGTCTTGTGTGGATTATTGACGGGTATACGACATCGAATAGTTATCCCTACTCGGCACGTGAGACATTATCGGAGGCGATTACTGATTCGTTGACAACTAATACTTCTGAGTTGGCACGACAGGACATCAACTACATGCGCAATTCTGTTAAGGCTGTTGTGGATGCGTATGACGGCTCAGTGACTCTTTATCGTTGGGACGATAAGGACCCGATTTTGAAAGCATGGGACAAGGTGTTCCCGGGAATGTTGATTTCTGTTTCTGAGATGAGTGGCGATTTGCTCAGCCATGTTCGCTATCCTGAGGATTTATTCAAAGTGCAGCGCGCACTGCTCGCCCGCTACCACGTCACTAATGCAGAGTCTTTCTATTCAGGTGGCGATTTCTGGAATGTGCCGAGTGATCCCACCAATAAAGAAGGTGAGACTTTCTATCAGCCTCCCTACTACTTGACTTTGCAGATGCCAGGCCAGGAAACAGCAGAGTTCTCGCTTTCGACGGGCTATGTTCCTGGTGGTACGACGAAGCGTAACGTGATGACGGGTTTCCTTGCTGTGGATGCGAATGCTGGTAATGAGGCTGGAAAAGTGCGTGAAGGCTACGGCAAGCTGCGTCTGCTTGAATTGCCACGTGACCAAACGGTTCCAGGACCTGGACAGGCAGAAAATAATTTCGTCTCTAACTCGGCGCTTTCCCAAGAGCTCAATCTTTTGCGCAGCGGCGGAACAAAGGTGACAATGGGTAATCTGCTTACCCTGCCTGTGGGCGGCGGCTTGCTCTACGTCCAGCCTGTCTATGTCGAGGCTTCTAGCGGTACCTCCTACCCGATGTTGCAATATGTTCTGACGGCTTTCGGCGACTCGAAGAAGATTGGTTTCGCCGGGACGCTTGAAGAATCTCTGAATCAGACCTTCGGTGGTGATTCGGGTGCGACAGCTGGCGATGCTGATGTGTCTGGGCAGAAAGAGAATCCTGGGCAAGCCACGACGCCAGATGACGGCGACAAGAAGCCAGATACACCGGCTTCTGGCAGTGCAGCTGAGCGTTTGAACTCGGCATTGTCTGATGCGAAGGGTGCTATGGAGGCATCCAATCAGGCGATGAAGAATGGCGATTGGGAGGCCTATGGCAAGGCTCAAGATCGCTTGCAGAAGGCTCTCGAACAGGCAGTTGCTGCCCAGCAAGAAATCGATGGTAAGTAGTATAATTATTCTGTACTCTCTCCTATGAGAGTGCGGGGCGGGGACGTGTTTGCATCTTTGATGCTACGACCCTTCTTCACTTCGGTCTGGAATGCAAGCATTCCGACCCTCCGTTCAGTGCGGGTGCCCCGAAAGGCACGCCCCCTTCAGAGAATTAGCTAATCAGCACTACTATCAGCTCGCAGAATCGCAATATTGCAATACTGTGCAAGTCGATAAGCTGACTTGCTAGCATGATGTATATCATGTTATTCTCCTTTATTGGTGATGTACTGTTCCCCCTCCATTGCGAGGGGGTTCAGTCTTTCCCAACGGGAAAGTATCACCGCCCGTCGGCCCCATGCGGCGGGCAAGTCAGAGAAGTCAGGGGGAGAAGAGGGACAGGCCTGTCGAAAAGATGACAGGAACAACGCCGAAAAGCACGAAGGCGGGCAGGAAGCACAAGCCCAGAGGCAAGACAAGTTTTGCCCCGAGTTCGCTGGCGGCTTCGCGCGCTGTTCTTGCCCGCGATTGGCGAATGGACGCGGCGGAGCGCTCCAGCAAGGGAAGAGGGGCAGCGCCCGAAAGCCATGCCGGAGCGAGGCAATCCCGCAAAGGCGTGAAACGCTCGCCCACTCCATCCCACGCTTCGTCCCACTGCGCTCCCATGAGCAACAGGTGAGCAACGCGACCGAGTCCTGTCTCTTCTTTTTCTTCGGCAAGTGCCTTGTCAAGGGAAATAAGGGCCGAAGGAACAGATGCGCCGGCCGCTATCACCGCGCATGCTAAATCGATACACATGGCAGAATCGACAGGCTTAAGAGCAGGTATGTCTGTATCTTTTTTCGTCCCCAGAACTTTCCTATGTATCGGAGTAAAAGCAAATGCGGCTAGTGCCAGAATGAATGCAGTAATAAGTACCATGATTCTCCTAAATAGTCTCAGCGTGCGCTGTCAATTTACGTACCCAGGCGATTCCCGCTATTTCACAGGCGAGCCCTAGAAAGAAAACACACAGGCCCGCTGTTGTTGAGAATAAAAAATGCAGAGGTTCAGCGCCAAGCGCACTTCCCAGTACCACGCCAATCAGCGGCAGCCACGCCAGCATTTGCGCGCTTGTTTGGGGACCTGCCAGTGCGACAGCGCGTGCCGATTCTGCTTCTGCTGCTTCAGTAATACCCGAAGCGCACGCATCTAATACATCAGCTATAGGCGCTCCCGAGGAATGGGAGAGGCGGCAAACAGCGATAGCAGCAGGAATAGCTAGCTGTGTCTGGTTCGTAGAGCTTTTCTTTGAGAAAAACCGTCTCGGTTTTTTCCAAAGCGCTCGCAAAGCGATAGGCACTCCATGCTCGTCGATGCCACGCTCGCAGCCATTTCCATACGAAGCTGCAAGACTGCGATACCACGCTTCTTCGAGATTCGCCCCTGAACGCAGGCGAGTTGCCACCTCAGAGACAACCAGCCCCACATCGGCATTGTCTTTTCCTTTCTTTTGCACAGCTTTCTTGATTGTGCCGATAGCTAGAGGCCTTCTTCGTGCCAGCAAGGCTGATAGCCGACTAGAGTGTTTCACTTGCGTCTCTGAACTGTCCGACAGCTTTTTCACCTGTGAAAATGGAGTGATAACAAGTGCGGTGCAAAGGATAAGAAGCGAAACTACAAGCATAGTACCCCCTCTCGATACGCTTCCATAGAGGGGTACATATTTTCTTCTATGCTCAGACGGCGAGCCAAAGGAGCCCATGCTTCATTCGCATAGACCATGTCGCCTAGACAGACAAGAGCCGGGCGCGCACACAGCTCTCCGCCTGCGCGTTCAAGGCAAGCGATTTGCCGGATTGCCCTGTGCCCTTTAATGCGCTCGACATGGATGACAGCATCGAGTGCGCTCGCTGCTTGAGCTGCAACAACAGCCTCACTCATATCAGCCAAAGCGCCCAAAGCGACCAAACGCGAGGGAACATCGAGAGCAGAATTCGCATGAATAGTCGCCCAGCCGCCCTCATGCCCAGTATTCAACGCCGAGAGCACCTCGCGCACTTCCGCCCCGCGGCACTCACCCAAAATAATCCTGTCGGGGCGCATACGCATGGCCGCCCGTACGAGCTCGCTCATGCCGATTTCTCCCGCTCCTTGCACATTGGCTCGCCGCACTTGCAAATGGATAACGTGCTCATGGCGCGGGCGCAACTCGGCAGATTCCTCAATAACAAGTAGGCGCTGTGAACTGGGAATCTCTGCTAGTAAGGCTGCAAGGAGAGTGGTTTTTCCTGAGCCAGTCGCCCCGGAAATAATCGTATTTGCGCGCTGGCTAATCAGTGCGTCGAGAACAGGGCGTAGGGCGGTCGGGAACATGTAAGCCTCTTGTAACTCGTCCAAAGAAAAAGCGATTGCACGCTGGGTACGCAGAGAAATAAGCGTCCCCTCTGCACCCAAAGGCGGCAAAACTGCGTGCAGACGAAAACCATCAGAAAAAGTGCCGTCCACAATCGGACTGGAATCGTCAAGACGCTGCCCTGCCGAAGCAGCAAGGCGCGTCGCCAATGCGCGAACCTCGCTTTCCTTGCCCAGCTGCTCAGAAGCGCCGTCGTCACGCTCTAAACCTGCACCCCTGTCAATCCACACGCCAGTCGAGCTGTTGACAAGAATATCGGTGACACGTCTATCGTCAAGAAGAGGCTGAAGTACAGAGCCAGCTCCACCAATAGCAGAGCGCAGCTCTTTACTTTTACCGAGAACATCGTGGACGCCTATAGCTTGAGGATAGGCGTTTCCGAGTGCTTCACCCGCCGAGGTACCACCAGCGATCGCGGCGCGAACAGCTGATATGTCGAGGCGCGAATTGTCGTGATGAAAATCCGGTGTCGTCGTGTTTTCCGTTGTATTCATCAGCACCCCTCAAGCATGGTGGCCAGTCGAGCGATGTCCTTGTACATTCCTGAGCGGTGGCGCTCGCCCAGAGGAACGCCATGTTCAAGATCCTTCGTTAGCGTGCGGGCGAGACGAATAGGCGCGATAGTGTCAACGCCGATATCGTAGGCGATGCTCGCTGCTTGGGCCCCTCCGCTGACGCGATTGACAGCGAGGATAAGAGGAATCTGCGGATAGTGTTCTTTCAGAAAAGCCAGCGTGCGCCGCGACCCCGGGACGGCATGAGGGGAGGTGTCCGTGACGAGAATGAGAGTATCGCACCAGCTGAGAAGCTCGGTATTGTCCATCACGATAGAGCGAGGAAAATCCATAAGCGTCATATCGTGTGACTGAGACAGCGCTGTAATGGCACGGCTTGGCAATTCGCCGCGCACGGGCATTCCTGCGCGCTCGTCCGCACTCAATACATGCAGATTCCCGCGCCCAGGCAGAGCTTTTGCGAGGCGTCCAGGAACAAGCGTCCCCGTCTTTTCACTCAAATCCGCCCAGTTAATTCCAGGCGTGCTGAGCCCACACCACGTTTCTATGCCTGTGGATAAAGGATCGCAATCCATGAGCGCAATAGATTGTGTGGCATCAGCAGCGCTGACGATATGGGCAAGTGTGCAGGCGAGTGTCGTCGTGCCGACTCCGCCGTGGCTGCCCAGCAGGCCAATGACTGTGCCGCGGGAGGTTGCCCCGGCTGCAATCATCAGCTCAAGAATATCGCCCGCTTCTTCTTCGACATCGAGAACGAGACTTCCCTCAGCGAAATACGAGGCGTACGAGGGGTGAAAGCTTGCCCGTATCGAGGGAACTTTCATTCCGTATTCTTCTTCAAAAAGGAGGACACCGCTATGGCTGGTGTCTGTGGGGCCAGCCAGACGTATATCGATACCGGCAAGCTCGGCGAGGGCTTGTATGCGCGCCCGAATAATATCGGAGCTGGCGCGCAAAACAAGACAGGGTAGGGGCTGTTGCAAATAATGTAAAGAATCCATGCCTTCCATTTTTCGCCGTGTCACGTCTCGAAAAAAGAGGGCTCTGAAAAATGTGGATAAGGTCTGCGTTTTAGGTATCTGTGGGCACGGGTTTGCTTCGCAAACCCTTACAACAGCTTCGTCGCTACAGTCTCGAGTAAGCACGCTTACTCGGACCTTCCGCTCCTCGCTGTGTTGACCAAGGTACGAAAACAAACTCACATTGTATGCCGTGAGCAGAACTCCCCGTCACCACCATCATTCTTCCTTGTTTTTGCGCCTATTTACGGGTAGAGTTCAATAGTCAACACGCACGTGAAAAAGAAAGGGGAAGCCAATGAAAAAGCTGGCTGCTCTTGTATCCGTTCCACTTCTTGCTCTTTCGCTCGCTGCCTGCTCAGGCGGAGACGGCGCTTCAAAGGAGGACGTCACTAAGGGTCTTACAAAAACTATGGACTACGCAGTGAAACAGATGGGGCTTGATGGGCTTGAGTCCTCAGTGCTTGAAGAATACGTAACCTGTATTGTCGATAAGTCTTATGACGAGTTGTCGCCCGCAACACGCGACACTCTTGCCAAAGGCTCGACTGAGGATATTACTGAGATGAAGATTTCTCAGGAAGATTCCGACCTCTTGGAAAAGAATGTTGAGGCTTGCTCCGACACTCTCGTTAACGCTTTGCTTCAGTAACTCTTTGACTTTCAGTGAGAGCCGTCCAGATGTGGGCGGCTCTCATTGTGTGTGCAGTTTCTTATTTATTTGGCAACATCTTCTAAGGCGCGCCGATAACTTCTGCATGTGACAGACCTGGGGGACGTATTCTCATCCTTAGGATTAAATAAAGGAGACTATTATGCCCACTTCAACTGATCCATACAACTCCGCAGACCGTCTGGTCGAAGCAGACGACGTCCTTGAGCCTTTGGGTGCTGAGGCAGTTCCCGAAGTCGCCTCATCGGCACAAGAGGCTGCGATTGCCGCAGCCGATGCATCGGCAACCGATATGGCACACAATGTTCAAGGCTCTCTCTCGCTGGACGAAAAGCCTGTTGAAGTTACCCAAGTTTCCGATGCCGATGTCTTTACTGAGTCTGGCGACTTGAGCGAAGAAGGCAACGCTGCTGTGGATGCGCTAGTCTCCTCAGAGGATTCCCTTGCCGTCAGCGATTTACCAGAGCGCCCCGAAGCGACTTTGGCAGACGGCCCCGCCTACGCCCCCTCACCGTCGGCAATCCGTTCAAGTGCTTCGGCAGCAGAGGCTCCATCGACAGCCGTTCCTGGTCTTTCCGTCAACGATAATGCGGATTGGGCTGAGCAGGAGTCCATTGAAACACTCCCCGAAGGCCCTAAATCGCGTCTCAAAGCGCATATCGGTATTTTCTTTGCCACCATTCTTCTTGTGCCAATCGCGTGGTATCTCTTCTCGGATGCCTCAATCCGCTTGGCAGTTGTTGAGAATAACCCGTGGGCGACAGGCAAAGTTTCCATTCTTGCCCTGCTCGAAACAGTAGGCGCTCTTGTCGTCCTTGGGCTTATCTGGTTCCTCGCCCGTGCTTCGTCTTTGGGTGCGTTCTGTAGCGGTCTTGTCGTCACAATTCTTGGAGCGGTTGGTGTTGTTGTGCCGTTCTTTGCGCGCGAAACAATCGCTAATGGTCTGACTGACGCCATCGGTAGCTTCAATTCCTTAACAGGGAATATCGCACACCACTTCGCTATTGATTTGGGTTCTGGACGGATTCTTTTCTACGGTTTCCTTCTGCTGATGACGGGTATCGTCTCCCATTATGCTCGTAAGCGCGGCACCATCGCTGGTAAGCAAATTGCCCGCCGCGACATGGCTCTCGGCAAATAGGCACTCGCCGTATTCGCCGCCATTCTTAAGGAATTAACCTGAGTAACACGCCCGTATCCAACTCGTGCATTTTTATCGACGGACCGTGGCAGCACCGTCATGTGCGCGCGAACGGTTGCCAATTTCATCTCGCCCATATGGGGGAGCATCACCAAGAGCGTCCGCTCGTTTTGTTGATACATGGTTTTCCCGAATACTGGTGGGCATGGCGCGACCATATCGAGCCGATTGCTCAGGCAGGTTTCGAGGTTGCAGCTATCGATATGCGTGGAGTTGGCGGCTCAGATAAAACTCCCGATGTTGTCGATGTGCCCACTCTAGCCCAAGATATTCCTGCCATTGCCCGCGCTCTCGGGGCGTCGTCGGTTGTGCCCATTGGTGTGGGGCGTGGCGGGGGATTGGCGTGGACGAGTGCGGCGCTCAGCCCAGACGTGGTGCGTGGTTTTCTCACTTTTTCCTCGCCTCACCCTAAGGTTTTCAGTTTTGGATCTACTCGCCGTAATTCGTCTATGTGGCGCGATATTCTCGCCACCTATATGCGCCCCTTGGCGCGTAAAGGCTTGGGGGAGACGAAACATATTGAGCGCATTCTCGAGCAGTGGTCTGCCCCTGGTAATGACGGAGCAAAAAGTCAGGCTGAGTTATATGCTGAGGCTTTGCGTCTACCTTTGGCTGCCGACTCCAGTATCGAACAGCTGCGCTGGTCATATATGACAGTGCGGCATGTGACGGGTTGGCATTATATGCGTATTTCTCGCACGCCGTTGCGGATGCCCATTTGGACGGTGCGCGGTGAGCTGGATCCGCTGTTGGAAGCAGAGGCATGGGGCAAGGATAGGCGCTATGCCCGTGGGGATTACCGCCATGTTGAGATTGCGGGAGCAGGCCATTTCGTGCCAGAGGAGCAGCCCGAAGAAAGCACGCGGGTTATTCTCGAATTTCTTGAGCAATTTGCTTAGAACCATTTTCGTCATTGCGAGGAAGCCCGAAGGGCTGACGAAGCAATCAGTAGTTCGTTATTGCCTGCTTCGCAACGCCAGCAATGTCCATTATTGATTGCCACGCCTGCTGACGCAGGCTCGCAATGACGGGGGAGGGGACTAAGTAAGAGGATAGCTCGGGCAGAGGTCAGCGAGCGGGCAGGCGCCGCAATTAGGACGGCGAGCATGACATATCGCCCGACCGTGGTCGATAATCCTGTGGCACGTAATCGTCCATTCCTCTGGGGGGAGTAGGCGCGCAATATCCTCTTCAACTTTCACAGGATTGTCGTGGCGCGTCCACGCCCACCGTCTCGACAACCGTCCCACATGCGTATCGACTGTAATGCCCGGAACGTCAAAAACATTACCCAAGACGACATTCGCCGTTTTTCGCCCCACGCCAGGAAGGCGCACCAATTCCTCAAGTGTGCGTGGAACCTCCCCGTCAAACTCTTCACACAAAAGGCGACTAAGCCCTTGGCATGACTTTGCCTTAGAGCGAAAGAAGCCGAGTGGGCGCAAAATATTCTCTAATTCGCTCAGTTGTGCCTGTGCAAGTTTTTCAGGAGTGGGGAAGTGTTCAAAGAGAGTGGGGGTGACGGAGTTGACGCGCGCATCGGTTGTTTGCGCAGATAGAACGGTTGCGACGAGCAATTCAAAAGGATTAGAGAAGGTCAAGCCGCAGGCAGAATCGGGGTAAATCCGCGTCAATTGGGCACATATTTCGTTTGCTGCGGCGCGTCTTTGCGCCAGCGAGCGGGGCCTTGGCGGCAATTTTGCTGCGACTTTTTTCGACATACTTCCAGAGTATTCATGCGAAAGTGGTGTGTATCGTGGCAGAATGTGAATTGTATGTCATATATTTGGAAAGTAGTTGTATTCGCGTCAGCGAATTACTCCACAGAAAGGTAATACATGGATACGACCGTTCTTAAGGCTGTTCCACTCTTCAAGGACTTGTCTGAAGAGGAAATTGATGGCCTTGCACAGTTGATGAGCGAAGTGACGCTGAAGCGTGGAGATACTCTCTTCCACGAAGGTGACGATGGAGATCGCTTCTACATTGTTACCGAGGGAAAGGTGAAGCTTTCGCACACATCGGATGACGGACGTGAGAACTTGCTTGCAGTTTTGGGTCCGGGTGAAGTTATCGGTGAGCTTTCGCTCTTCGATCTGGGTAAGCGTTCTTCGACGGTTGTAGCAATTGCTCCGACACGTCTACTTGCTCTTGCCCACACAGATATGCGCCGCTATCTCGTTGAGCACACAGGCTTAGCTCTCTCGATGCTGCGCGAGTTGGCAGTGCGTCTGCGCCATACCAATGAGCAGTTGGCTGACTTGGTATTCTCTGATGTTCCTGGTCGTGTGGCCAAGGCTCTGCTGGATTTGGCAAACCGCTTTGGTGAGCGCACGCCCGAGGGCATCTATGTTGCGCATGATCTGACGCAAGAAGAATTGGCACATCTTGTTGGTGCTTCGCGTGAGACGGTCAACAAGTCTCTTGCTGACTTCGTTTCTCGTGGCTGGATTCGCCTTGAGGGGCGTGCAGTTCTTCTTATTGAGGTGCCGCGTTTGCAGCGCCGCGCACACTAAGAATTATTCTAAAAATGAGGCAGGCTCCGTTTGGGGCCTGCCTTTTTCTTTCACACTCCGTCGTCGCGAGGAGGGCGAAGCCCGACGTGGCGATCTCTATAAGCAAATACGCAAGGTGAGATTGCTTCGCTTCGCTCGCAATGACGTTAAGACAGTTTCGGGCGCTTAAAATAAGCAACCAAACCTTGACCGTCAGGACCAGGAATGATTTGAACTAGCTCCCAGCCGTCCTCGCCCCACGTATCGAGAATCTGCTTGGTGTTATGAATGAGAACAGGGGCTGTTGCGTACTCCCATTGCGTCATCGCGCTATTCCTTATCGGTTTGTCATACGAGGGATACGACCATTGCGCAAATCGGTCGCAACAGGGTCTTGCCCCTCGGTCAGGCGCAGATACCAATTGCGCTCATTGGGGTAGCGGCGCATAAGAGCGCGACGTTCACGTTCCGTGAGCCCTCCCCACACACCAAATGTCATGCCAGAATCGAGGGCGTCTGCTAAACATTCGATACGGACAGGGCAGGAAAAGCACATCTGTCGTACTTGACGTTGGGCTGCTCCACGAACAAAAAGAGCATCAGGATCGGTATCTGAACATGCAGCGTGAACTGCCCATGATTGGTCTGTCATTGCCAGAGCCATAGTAATAATCTCCTCACCACGGCGACACGTCACTGATGTCACCACCTGAATTAATATAACCACGAGAGGCAGCATAATTTCAAAGTGATATACGTTATATTTTTGCTCTTCTGCTGTTCTACCTCCACTTTTATCATTCAATCTCACAAAAAAAGGATTGTTCTTGTCCGCCAGTGTTCAACTCAGTTCCTTTTATTGAGTGTGTGGGATTGCCTATTTTTCTCTGTCTGCGCAAAATCACGGCTACCTCGCAGAAAATGTCCGTCTAAAGAACTAGAGTGTTCTTATGGCGAGTTCACAAAATAGCGGTACGCAAACAGGAGGCACGACTCTCCAGCAGATGGGTCGTATCTTACTTGTCTTGACTTTGCTTTGTTCTGTCGGCGGTGCGCTTATGGCAGGTATTGCTTTGCCTGTAGTTACAGCGCTTGGAACCGCGTCGAATGCATTGACTTCTTCTTTTGAGGAAGTTCCTAGTGATTTGGGTTTTACCACGCCCTCTGTCCCGTCTGTTTTGCTCGCCTCTGACGGTTCAGAGCTGGCGCGTTTTTATGCCGAAAACCGTGTTGTTGTGGGTTTCGATGACGTATCTCAACATATGAAAGATGCTGTTGTTGCTGTTGAGGACAGGCGTTTCTATAACCACCATGGCATTGACGTCCGCGGCTTGCTCGGCGCTTTCGTCACGAATATTTCTGGAGATACCGTTTCTGGTGGTTCGTCTATCACCCAGCAGTACGTCAAAAACGCGCTTATGGAGCGCGGTCGTATCGCTGGCGATGACAAGCTGATTGACCAGGCGACAGAGCGAACGATCACCCGCAAGGTCAATGAGGCGCGTTTTGCTATTGCCGTCGAAAAAACAATGACGAAAGACCAAATCCTCACCGGTTATCTCAACCTTGTTTCATTTGGGCCGTCTGTGTACGGGGTAGAAGCGGCTGCTCAGCATTATTTTTCAAAATCGTCAAAGGATTTAACTATTGCTGAATCGGCGTTGCTTGCGGGTGTTACGCAGAATCCTGCTCATTGGGATCCTGAGGCTCATCCCGAGGCTGCGCAAGGCCGTCGTGACGAGGTGCTCTCGAAGATGCACCGTGACGGCTATATTAGCGATGAAGAATTAGATGTAGCTCTTGCGACCCCTGTTGATTCGATGTTGCATATTTCTAACCCACCTACGAATGGTTGTGAGGCGGCTGGCATTTCGGCGTATTTCTGTGAGTACGTTGTCAAAGATGTTTTGCGTGATGACGCGCTTGGTGAAACGTCTGACGAGCGTATTGCCAAGTTGTATCGCGGCGGTTTACGCATCCACACCACGATTGATCCGGCGAAACAAAAGATTGCTTACGATGTTTTGACGCAAGCTGTTCCGCCCAATGACGCTTCTCGTGTTCAAACTGCACTTTCTAATGTTGAGCCGACAACGGGGAAGATTTTGGCGATGTCGCAGAACACCAATTATGGTGTGCCTAGCGATATTGACCCGACTGCAACGAAGGTGAATCTCAATGTTTCGCAGGCTATGGGTGGCGGTTCAGGTTTCCAGACGGGTTCGACATTTAAGATTTTCACTTTGGTTGAGTGGTTGAAGCAGGGGCATTCTATCCGTGAAGCTCTTTATGGAGGGCCGGGAACTATTGGGGCGAGCCAGTGGACTATTTCTTGTGCTCCGCAGGAGGCTTCGAGTTGGCAATTCAAGAATGACAGCAATCTGACGTGGGGTACTCAAACGGTTGCCAACGGTACGAAGTACTCAATTAACGGTGTGTATGCGCGTATGGCTCAGCAGCTTGATATCTGTAATATTGCGCAAACTGCTACAGATATGGGTGTTGAGACTGGCGACGGTAGCAATTTGGATCATTTCCCGCCGATGATTCTTGGAACGAACACTCTCACCCCATTGTCCATGGCAGAGGCAACTGCGACATTGGCAAATAAGGGCGTCCACTGTGAGCCGATTTCTTATACGAAGATTGAAGATCAAGGCGGCGAACTCATTGCTACTCGGGAGTCGCAGTGTGAACGTGTTGTCGATGAAGGTATTGCTGCCCAAGCAACTGAGGCTCTGAAAACTGTGCTTGTTAGTGGTGGCTCGGGCACTAAGGCATATGTTTCTGGAATTACAGGAGCGGGCAAAACGGGCACTACCGATAGCGCGTGGCATACGTGGTTTGTCGGCTATGAAGTGCCTACCGCCGAGGCGTCTTCGCGTTTGGCAACGGCCGTATGGGTTGGGCATATGGACGGTAATATTCCCTTGTTGAATGTGCGCGTTAACGGCGTTTACTACAAGGAAGTGCATGGTGGAGATATTGCTGCTACTGAATATGGCACATATACACGCCGTGCTCTAGGTTTTGAGGTTCCTGTTCCTAAATCGAAGCAAACGAAAGCCCCTCAGCCTAAGAAGCAGAGTTCGGCTAATGCGAATGCGGAGCAGGAGGCGCCTGCTCAGCAGAATCCTGAGAATAATGGGCAAGGTGGTGCGCCCGCGGCCGATCAAGCAGGTGGGCAGCAGGCTCCAGCGAATCCGCCGGCACCAGAGCAGTAGGGTTGCCATGTCTATCTCTTCTCATTCCCTTAGACCGCTGTCTGTCGTGAAACGCGTTGGTGTACACGGTGTGAAAACGCTGGCAAAAATCGCTGGTCTTGGGCTTGTTGCGGGTGGCGCAGGCGTGGCGTGGGGTATGGCTGAAACTCGTGCTTTTACTATGCGTCATCGAACGATCTCTTTTGACCGCGAAATGGTTGACGCTGAGAATATGGGGGAGTTGCCTGAGAAGCCGTTGAGGATTTTACATCTGTCTGATTTGCATTTACGTACAGGTCAGACAAAGAAGCAAAAGTGGGTTACTTCGCTTGCTTCGTACAAGCCTGATCTCGTGGTGTTGACGGGTGATTTGATTTCTGAGGCTAAGGCTTTGCCGGTTTTGTTGGAGACTTTGAAGCCGTTTTTGGCTCTGCCAGCTGTCTATGTGTACGGTTCTAATGATTATTGCGCGCCGTATTTCAAAAATCCTTTCCTTTATTTACTCGGCCCGAGTTCTCAGAATGAGAAGCAAAAGCGCGGTTGTGAGGGCTTGCCGTGGCACGATATGGAGGCCGCCTTCAAAGAGGCTGGCTGGGTGAATCTGAATAACACGCGGGGGCATTGCGATATTGGGCAGTGGTCGATTAATTTTGTTGGTGTTGACGATGCGCATATTTCTCGTGACAGGTATCCTGCTGCGCCTGCCGAGGGCGTAGAGGATGACGGTGTCGTTGGCAAGGCGCGGATGAAAATTGGTGTGACTCATGCTCCGTATGCGCGGGTTTTGGACGCGATGAGCGAGGAGAAGTGTCACGTAATTTTTGCGGGGCATACTCATGGTGGCCAGGTGTGTTTGCCGAAGGTGGGGGCGCTGGTGACGAATTGCGATTTGCCGCGTTTGTATGCTTCGGGTTTGTTCCAGTGGCCTCCGACGGGTGAGGAGCCGCGATGTGCGGACGCGCAGGTTTCTTTTGGGCAGCGTGCTACGGTGACGGCTTTGACAAGTCCTGATCAGCCGAAAGCGCCTTTATATGAGGAAGCGGAGGCTTTGAGGGTGTCGCGTGAGGATTGGCTGCCTAGCCGTGGTGTGCGGCGCGCGTGGGTGAATGTGTCTGCTGGTTTGGGGACATCGCCGTTTGCGCCTGTGAGGATTGCGTGCCGTCCTGAGGCTATTGTGATTGATATTGTGCGCGGCTAGTGGCGCGTGGCTGGTTGCGTGAGCGGTCGCATAGCGCCTTTTTTCGCATTGGGCTGGTCAAACGGTTATCATAATGGAGTTGCTTTAGTTAGCACCGCTCGGGGTGTGGCGCAGTTTGGTAGCGCGCTTCGTTCGGGACGAAGAGGTCGCAGGTTCAAATCCTGTCACCCCGACAAATTAAAAAGGAACACCAAAGGTGTTCCTTTTTAATTTGTCGGGGTTAGGAGCCTGCCGCAGGCAGGCGAATAC
>JAFYHO010000105.1 GCA_017539125.1 Actinomycetaceae bacterium
GCAACAACGGCAAGGCTCGCTCTATGCCGTCGCGCCCAGATACTTCTTCCTCTGCCGAGGCCAGATAGACGAGGTTATAGGTCTGTGGTTTGTTGCTGAGCTGGCGAAAAGCTGCAAGTAGGCATACGAGCGAAGCGCCGTCGTCGTTTGAGCCGAGGCCGTAAAGACGGTCGCCCTCAAGGGTCGGAGTGAAGGGGTCACGCTGCCACGAGGCCGACGGCCGTACGGTGTCGATGTGGGCATTAAGCAGCAGCGTTGGGCGTCGGGCATCATAGTTCGGCGCTACGGCCCATATATTGTTTGCCTCGCGGTTACAAATTATGCCTTTGTCGGCCAGATAGCGCGAGAAGAGGTCTGCTGCATCACCCTCGTTGCGGCTGGTGCGCGGCGTGGCGATGAGAGCTTTCAGTAATTCTATATATTCTTCCAAGGGCGGATCTGGGTTAAAATCGTGTGCAAAGGTACATAATATTTGCGATTTGACAATTTAGGATTTGTTTTTTATTATATTTTTAGCTTTTCAATCCTATTTTTTACTATTTCACTTTTCTCTTTGCCGTTTTTTAGCTACCTTTGCCGCGAAGAATAACGAAAGACGACGAAAAACATGCTTACAAAATGTAATTTGGGTGTACTCATTCATGAGCAGGCCAAGATTTGGGGCGACAAAGTCGCACTGAGCTATCGCGACTATGTTTCTGCAACATGGAAAGAAATATCATGGCGCGAGTTTTCGCGACGCGTGGCGCTTGTCAGCCACGCCCTGCTTGAGCTGGGCGTGGAGGAACAGGAGAATGTCGGCGTCTTTACACAGAACAAGCCCGAAGGCGTGTGCGTTGATTTCGGCACGTATGGCATACGTGCTGTGAGTATTCCATTCTACGCCACGAGCAGTGAGGCTCAGATTCAGTATATGATTAATGATGCCAGCATACGCTATGTCTTCGTGGGCGAGCAGTACCAGTATGACACTGCGTTTCGCGTCTTCAAGATGTGCCCCACGCTACGGCAGCTCATCATCTTTGATAAAAATGTGGTGCGTGATGAGCGCGACCAGGTGTCAATTTATTTCGATGAGTTCCTGAAGATGGGCGAAGGCAGCAGCCATGCCGACGAAGTGGCGCGTCGCGTTGCCGCCATCAAACCGGATGACCTCATAAACATTCTTTACACCAGCGGCACTACTGGCGTGTCAAAGGGTGTGATGCTGACACAGCGCATGTACACCGCCGCCATCCCTGCTAACGACAAGATCATGGATTTGTCGGAGAACGACGTTATAATGAATTTCCTGCCCTTTACTCACGTTTTTGAACGAGCTTGGAGTTATTGGTGTCTCTCACGTGGCTGCCAGCTTGCTATAAACCTGAGACCGCAAGACATTCAGATGACGTTGCGCGAGGTGCACCCCACGTGTATGGCCGCCGTGCCGCGTTTTTGGGAAAAAGTTTATTCTGGTGTACAGGAAAAGATAGCAGAGAGCAGCTCAATGCAGCGTCGGTTGATGCTTGACGCGCTCGCCGTGGGC
>JAFYHO010000106.1 GCA_017539125.1 Actinomycetaceae bacterium
AGTCGAATGCTCTGCCAATTGAGCTATGGGGGAATACAACGAATAGAACTCTAGCAAGTTATAGGCGCAAAAGTAGCCGTCATACCCTGTAAGTTCCGTCTCTTTATACCTCAGCTTCCTGCGCGGACTACTCGCTGATATTCGCCAAATCGCGCATGCGCTCATACATAGACTCGATAAAATCCTTATCCGCCCCGCTGGGAGCCGCATCGTAAAGAACTTGAATAGAAAGACGTGATTTTTTACCAGAGCGAATCATAAAAACAGCGTTAGCCCCTGAGGGTAACTCTTGGCGTTGCCGCCAGAAGAAGGAGGAATCGACACGCTCATGGATAAGCGGAGCAATATCTTCACTCTGTCCTCTTTGTAGCTCTAAAACGAGGGTGGGCACAGATGAATCAACAAAAGAAATAGACAGCTTTCCCGATGGTTGATCCCAGCGCGCCGATGCCATATCTATCCACTCATAGGTGAGGACTTCCGACGAGTGTTCATCAGGCTGTGCAATAACCAAAAAATCCCTATAGACACCCACGACACGACCATCAACACAATGTCCGTAGCCCATAGGACGCCCTTTGAGCGATTGCAGAGGCAAAGGGAGGGAGCGTCGGCGAATCATAGACAGCCTGCGCCCTGATTATTTAGCTCGCACACCACTACCGATGTGGAAAAATCCGGCAGAGAATCGTCCTTATTTTGCTTGGCGTAACGCCCTGCGAAAAAGCCAAGTATCAGCAAGATAATGCCAAAGATAACCGCAAAACGTATATTGCGTCGTTTCATCGCGTCAAGAACAGCCTGCTCTTCGGGAGTGATTGCGCGCGAATTGTCCGCTGAAGCCATACCGGCCTTGTCGTTATTGTCTGCGCCGCGCATATCGTCTGTATCTGCCACGGTGTCCCGCCTCCTTCTCGTCAACTCTTGTGATTATGATACGTCATCGTCTAAGGCCACATCGCCTCTCACCTATAAGCGCAACTAGCCAGACTTCCCAATACCAAACTTGCGGGCAAGGGAGCGCAGAGGGGACATCATCATCGAGAGCTCCTCCATACGGAAAAGCCGCATAGCGCCAAGGAAAGTCGCCACAATGACGGGGGCAATAACAAGGCAACGTATAAGAGCGCTGCCTACTGAAATAGGCTCAGCGAAAGGCCCAAATAAGCGCAAGATACCAGCGGAGATTGCCAGAGAGATGAGGGAAACTGCAAGAAGTTTCCCGTGAGAGATAAGCAAACGCTTACCGTCGATACCCTCCATACGTCCACGCAGGTGCAATCCCATAGCCACAGGCATCGCAATATTAACGATAGATTGCACCAAACCCACTGCCACTACTGACCACTGCGGGGGTAAATAATGGCAGAACCAATACCCCACAACAAGAGCAATCTGAAATGGCAGGATGACGAAGAAGTTTCCCCGTGTATCTTCAAAAGCATAGTAAACACGGTTAAAAACAGTCTGCATACCTACCCCGACGATACCGAGAGACATAGCGATAAGCACGCGCGCAACCGTCACCGCTTCTTCTGCCGACACGGTAAAAGCGAGCAGACGCGAAATCGGACCAGCCAAAACAATCAAGCCAACTGTAGATAAAAAAGTCAAAGTGGAAACTGTGCGCGCAGTAGAGGACACATCCTTGCGCATTGCCTCAAGATTACGATTCACCGCGTACTGCGACAGGCGCGTAAAAACAGCTGTCGCAATAGAAACAACAATTAGGGACTGAGGAATCGTATAGATCGTGTATGCGGTGGTATGCGCATAGTTTCCTGCAACCTGAGCCAATTGCATTCCCGCCTCTTTAGCGCGAGTAGTCGCCCCCGCTGCCACATTCGACCACATCATCGTCGGCACAATAGAAACGAGCATCGTCAAGAACATCCACCACGATGTCTTTCCAGCGCGCCCCAACCCTGCGCCTTTCCAAGAGAAATCTGGGCGATAGCGCAAACCGAGGCGGCGCATGGGAATGATCAGGATAAGTGCTTGGGCAACAATGCCGAGAGTGGAGAAACCGCCAAGCATAGCGATTCGTCCCGCAGTCCACACGGTAACGTCCGTACCGACTTGCTCAGTGTACGCGCCAAAAATTGCGAGAATAACAAGGAATCCAGCAATGGCGACCACGTTATTGAGGACGGGCGCCCACGTGTATGGGCCAAAGTTCTCGCGCGCATTGAGAATCTGACCAAGCACGGTATACATACCATAGAAAAATACCTGCGGCATACACCAATAGGTGAAAGCGACCGTTAGGCGAAACCAATCGTGGTGCATGGTCGCCGCAAAAGCCTTGACGACGAGCGGCGAGGCGATGGTGAGCACAAGAGTAATCGCCCCGAGAAGGACGATAGAAAGAGTAATGAGCTTATTGATGAAAGCTTGACCATCGTCAGTGGATTCTTCTGTCGCGCGCACAATTGCCGGGACAAGGACGGCATTGACAAGCCCGCCTGCCACAATCATGTAGATGATAGTAGGCAGCTTATTGGCCACATCAAAAGAGTTGGCGGCAAGAGAGGTCATGCCGACGATTGCGCCGAGCATAATGGGCGAGCGAACAAGCCCCAAAATACGCGAGACAAGGGTGCCTAGACCCATAATCAGAGAATTACGGGCAACACTATGTCCGCTAGACTCGCTCATTCTATTCGCTTTCAGATTCCGACAATTTGCCAGATGATTTTTGCGCTAAAGCCCGTAGCGGTGTTCAATCAGCCCACGAGCTACGCACTATAAGTCTCCTAATCTGCAAGCAATTCACTTACCGTGGCAGAAAGTTCACGCTGGTCAATGGGATAGAGCAAGCAGCGCGATGCTCCCGACCAACGCGAAAGCCACTCATCTTGGGGGCGTGCAACGAGGTTAATCAGAGGAATGCCGTAGTTGATATGATCCTCTGGGACTTCGTCATGCATCATCTTGCCAAGACCGATACCACTAAACTTGCCAGTCTCTCCGTCAAGAATGGCGAGGTCATAGCGGGTATCGCTCTGGATTTCCAGCATTGCCGCATCGCCCGTGGCAATTTCTTTCCATTCGATTGCTGGACCTTCACGCCCTACACGCGAACCTACTGCGTCTATCATCTCTGCGCGGCGAGTGGCGTTATCAGAAAACGCGATAATGCGTACTGTCTCTTGCACTTCAGACATTATTCCTCCATTTTTTGAGTTTTCGTCCATGTCATATGCTACCCATTTCCTGAGCTTTAGGTGAATTGTATAGCCATGCGAGACGAAAAAATCTTAGTTATTTCCCACATTTTCTTTTCTCATCACATTTTCTTCCTCTTTAGTAAGTGAATGGTAAAGAAAAGTACGCCACAAGAAAAATGGACTCATTCTACTTTTCTTTGTTATTAGGGCAGGCTACCATGGACGGGACAATAGAAAAGACGATAAATAGAGGTCGCGTAGGCGACAGGTAAAGGAGATACCATGCCAATCTATACACTTCCCGAACTTCCTTATGATTACTCTGCTCTCGAACCAGCAATTTCAGGGAAAATCATGGAATTGCACCACGATAAGCATCACGCAGCATATGTTGCCGGGGCAAATAGCGCTCTTGAAAATCTTGAAGCAGCGCGTGAAAGCGGCGATTTGTCAAAGATTAACCAATTTTCTAAAGACCTCGCTTTTAATCTCGCAGGGCATTTGAACCATTCGACTTTCTGGACGAATCTTTCTCCTGACGGTGGCGGTCGCCCCGAGGGCGAGCTTGGCGCGGCACTCGATGATGCCTTTGGCAATTTTGACGCTTTCGTTTCTCAGTTCACTGCTGTAGCCACAGGCATTCAGGGCTCTGGCTGGGCTGTGCTCGGCTATGACAAGCTCGGCAAGCAGCTTGCCACATTCCAGCTGTTCGACCAGCAGTCTGGCATTCCCGGTGGCATTGAGCCGCTCCTCATGTTGGATATGTGGGAGCACGCTTTCTATCTCGACTATCTCAATGTGAAAGCCGATTACGTCAAGGCCTTCTGGAATATCGTCAATTGGGAGAATGTCGCCGAGCGTTTCGATACGGCTCGCGCCGCCTAATCTACTTTCCGTCGTCGCGGACCTTTTCCGTCGTTGCGAGCTTTCCACCCGTTCTGGGCTGCGGCGACAAAACTCATAAGGGCTGTCATTACAAGGGTGATAATTGTCTTTTTCATAACTCGTGTTTTTCTTGATGCAAAGGTCGGGACTATTCCCGGATGGATTGTTTCCACTTTTACG
>JAFYHO010000107.1 GCA_017539125.1 Actinomycetaceae bacterium
CATCCGCGCCGCCCAGTGCCTCAGCAACGTTAAGCCCGAGAACGAGGACGAGAAGCTCGGCATAGAGATTATCCGTCGCGCTGTCGAGGAGCCGCTGCGCATGATTGTCGAGAACGCCGGCCTCGAAGGCAGCGTCGTCGTCAACGAGGTGAAGAACGGCAAGGACGACTACGGCTACAACGCCCGCACCGAGCAGTACGAGAACCTCTTCAAGAGCGGCGTCATCGACCCCGCCAAGGTGACCCGCGTGGCCTTAGAGAACGCCGCCAGCATCGCCGGCATGCTCCTCACCACCGAGTGCGTCCTCTGCGACATCAAGGAACCCGAACCCCCGATGCCCGCCGGCAACCCCGGCATGGGCGGCATGGGCGGAATGTACTAACCGCGTGCTCGCGGAGAGCAATAAAGCTACGCAGGTTATAGCCAACAACGAGCGAGGCCCCGCCGAATGGCGGGGCCTCGCTCGTTGTTGGCAGAAAACGCCTTATGCCTCGGCGGCCTCCTCGGTCACCTCCGGCTCCTCCTCCTTGCCGCCCTTCTTGCGGCTCTGCTGGTACTGGAGCTCGATTTTGGCCAGGTCGGCGTTGTAGTATTGCGCCGCCTTCGAGAGGCTCTCCTCGGGCTGCAGCTCCTGCACGGCGTTGAGGTAGGTGACGAACGCGCGGTAGTGCCCGTCCAGCGCCTCGCGCGCCGACTTCAGCTCGCCCACCACCACGTCGCTCTTCTCCTCGTTGCGCTGCCCCATCAGCCGCTCAATCTCCTCCGTCCGGCTCAGCAGGCGACGGTTCAGCTCCGTCAGCCCCATCATCTGCAGGTCGGCCACCAGCTCTCGCTCCGACAGCTTCTGCTCCATATTGTGAATCTTCGCGTTCTCGGCCACCAGAGCCTCGCTCGTGCGGAAGCCGTAGTCGCGGAACACCTGCGCCACCCTGCCGCCGTGCGCCGCAAGGCTCTCGTCCATCAGCTTCCGCTCCCACATCTCCGCCACGTTCTCCACCACATACGCGTACCCGTCCCGCTCCTTGTCGAGGGCGGCGATTTTGGCCGTCAGCTCGCTCTTGTTCGTCCGCTTGTAGGCTTCGTCGAAAGCCTTGAAAAGCACGTCGTACTTCTCGCGCATCTCGCGGAAACGGTCCAACCCGCACTCCGCGGCAAAGATTCTCTTCTCGAACGCCTCCACGGCGCTGAAATAGTAGGCCATAGGAAACACACTCAGTGCCTTTTCCGAAAATTTTACAGCATCCATAATTCGATATTTTTTGTGTTTGAAAAATCTCTTTTAACCATGTTTCAAATTCAAAACAGCCTCGCGACGCTCTTTTCACCGCCTTTCAATTTTGAAACACCCTCGCGACACCCTTTTAACCATGTTTCAAATTTGAAACATCCCTGCGGCACTCTTTTCACCCTCTTTCAAATTCATTTGGGGCTTGCGACAGCCTTTTCGGTCGGTTTCAAAACCGTTTTGCCTTTTTGCGTTCCTGCGACAGGCGGCTTCAAAAGCGGTTGGGATTGGTGCAAGGGCATCCATAGTAATTCATTTGTCAGTATATATTGCCGTGTATGTTGCATCGCCTCTCGCTATGACGGTACGGGGATTGTCCGTGTTTCCGTCGTCCCAACGGATGAAATCGCGTTCAAAGGCTTGCAGAATCACGGTGGCTCCGTATTCGTATGTTCCGCTACCCTGAGCCTTATATCCCGCTTCGGTGTATCGGTTTGCATCTGCTGTTATGGTGCAGAATTGTGGGATGTTAGCCGAGGTTCCATCTAAATAGACGTAATATGTTTTAATTGTGTTATAAGCACAAACAGGATATTCGTTTTTATAGTCGAAATGAGACTGGATACTATATGATGTATCTCGAGTGTCAATTTGAAAATCCACTCCATAATGGGTGCGAATAGTCGTTGAAGAAACTGCATTATTTTTTGTGGGTGGATTCTTGGGTTGTCGTATCAGTAGATAGTCCTCCATGCCATTCCATGGAGTGTTCTTATTGTCATATTCATAATAGGTGTCAACTTCATACTTTGTATTGGGCAATTCCGACCCGTACCATTCTTCATGAGAATGTATCAGATTGCCGTTTTCCCAAGAAAAAGTAATTGTACTCTCTACGCAATGTGTACACATATGAATTGCTGATATGGGTTGACCTATTTCATTGTAGGTATAATCCCATGTATCATGCATTGATTCAGGGTCAATGTTCACAATGTGAACTATTCGTCCATTCTCCTTTATGGCCATGCGGTCATTATTGAAAAAGATGGTGTCACCATTGTTGCGAATCGTTACACTTCCCCATTTCGTTATTACGCTGTCATTCCATACGATTGGCAGCCTGTATGCATATCCGGATGTAAAATAGCCATTGTTAGAATATGACACTTCAACTATTTGGCACAATCGTTTGTCGTTTGGTTGTTGTGTGTCATTGTCCTTGTGGCAGGCTGTTATTATAATGAGGGCGCACACCATCGCGCCGAGCAAAAAGAGTTTCTTCATATTGTCATACATTTAATTGTTAAACCATTCTGCCCCAAATAACGCAAAACCCCGCCGTTTATTGCCCCTCTTCAAGTTTGAAGCGCATGCGCCAGGTGTGGGTCTCTTCGTTCCAGTCGTGGGAGAGGATGCGGAAGGTGCCGATTTCTGAGGTGTTCTGCACGTGGGTGCCGACGCAGGCGCAGAGGTCGTAGTCGCCGATACGGACGAGGCGTAACGTCTCGCTGGCGACGTCGGG
>JAFYHO010000108.1 GCA_017539125.1 Actinomycetaceae bacterium
AATTCCAATCCTGCAACGATTATGACCGACCCTGGTATGGCAGACGCGACCTACATTGAACCAATTAGTACCGAGGTGCTTGAAAAGGTTATTGACATTGAGCGTCCCGACGCCCTTTTGCCGACACTCGGTGGGCAGACAGCCCTCAATGCCGCTGTCGAGCTTGCCGAAAAGGGCATTCTGGACAAGTACGGCGTCGAGCTGATCGGTGCGCGCGCCGAAGCAATTACCAAAGGCGAGGACCGCGACGAGTTCAAGAAGGTCGTTGAGGAGTGCGGCGCTGAGTCTGCGCGCTCGGCAATCTGCCACACTATGGAAGAGTGCAAGGAAGCAGCCGAATATCTCGGCTATCCGCTGGTTGTGCGCCCCTCGTTCACCATGGGCGGCCTCGGCTCTGGCTTCGCCTACAACGAAGAGGACCTTGAGCGTATTGCCGGTGCGGGCCTGCACTATTCGGCAACCGCCGAAGTGCTGCTTGAAGAATCAATCCTCGGTTGGAAAGAAATCGAGTTCGAGGTGATGCGTGACAGCGCAGATAACGTCGTGACGGTCTGCTCTATCGAGAATGTTGACCCCGTCGGCGTTCACACAGGCGACTCGATTACGATTGCTCCCGCCTTGACCTTGAGCGACGAAGAGTTCATCAAGCTGCGCGACCTATCGCATGCGATTATTCGCGGCGTGGGAGTGGACGCTGGCGGTTGTAACCTCCAGTTTGCTGTCCACCCGACTAACGGGCGCGTCATCGTTATTGAGATGAATCCGCGCGTCTCGCGCTCGTCGGCACTCGCCTCGAAGGCGACGGGCTTCCCGATTGCGAAGATTGCCGCGCGCCTCGCCCTCGGCTATAGGCTCGACGAAATCACCAACGACATGACCGGCACGACCACCGCGGCCGACGACCCGAGCGTTGACTATATCGTCGTCAAGGTGCCGCGTTTTGCTTTCGAGAAATTCCCGGACGCTGACGATACGCTGACGACGACCATGAAGTCCGTCGGCGAAGCGATGAGCTTGGGGCGTAATTACACAGAAGCCCTGCAGAAGGCCATGCGTTCTATCGACAAGAAGGGCTCGCAATTCTCGTGGACTGCCGCGCCTGTCTCGGGCGAAGAACTGGACGCTCTTGTCACCGAGTGCGCTCACCCGACCGACGACCGTATGCACAAGGTGCTTCTCGCCCTGCGCTCCGGTGCGAGCGTCGAGCAGCTTTTCGACGCGACCGGTATCGACCCGTGGTTCCTCGACCAGATGGTGCTGCTCAACGAAGTCGCTGCGGAACTCGCAGAGGGCGATTCACTCAGCATTGACGCTCTGCGCCTGGCAAAGCGCCACGGCTTCTCCGATCATCAGATTGCCGAAATTCGTGGCATGAAAGAATCGTCTGTGCGTGAACTGCGCTGGGCGCTCGATATTCACCCCGTCTATAAGATGGTTGATACCTGCTCGGCGTCCCACGAGGCGCAAACGCCGTACCTCTATTCCTCTTACGATGAGGAAACCGAGGTTACTAAGCGCGAGAAGCCCGCGGTTATTATTCTTGGCTCTGGCCCGAACCGTATCGGCCAAGGCATCGAGTTCGACTATTCCTGCGTCCATGCCACCCTGGCGCTGTCCGAGGAATACGAGACCGTCATGATTAACTGCAACCCCGAGACCGTCTCGACCGACTACGATATCTCTGACCGCCTCTACTTCGAGCCACTGACACTCGAGGACGTCCTCGAAGTCTATCTGGCTGAGAAAGAAGCTGGCGAAGTGGCAGGTATGCTTGTCCAGCTCGGCGGGCAGACGCCACTTTCGCTCGCCAACGATTTGAAAGCTGCCGGTGTGCCGATTATCGGTACATCTCCCGAGGCGATTGACGCTGCCGAGGACCGCGCCCTCTTCGGCGCTGTGCTTGCTGACGCGCAGCTGCACGCTCCCGCATTCGGCACGGCAACAAGCGACGCCCAAACCCGCGAGATTGCCAACTCGATTGGCTATCCCGTCCTCGTGCGCCCCTCATACGTGCTCGGCGGACGCGGCATGGAGATTATCTACTCCGAGGACCAGCTCAACGACTATCTCGCCCGCGAAGAGACCTCTCGCACGGACGCTTCGCGCCGCTCTGCGCCCCTCCTCGTTGACCGCTTCTTGGATGACGCAACTGAGATCGACGTGGACGCCCTCTATGACGGCAACGAGTTGTACTTGGGTGGCGTTATGGAGCATATCGAGGAGTGCGGTATTCACTCGGGCGACTCGGCTTGCGTCCTGCCGCCGCTGACGCTTTCGCAGTCGGTTATTGAGCGTATCTATGAGGCGACCGAGGCGATTGCCCGTGGCGTTGACGTGCGTGGCCTTATCAACATCCAATTCGGCCTGATGAACAACACGCTCTACGTCATTGAGGCCAATCCGCGTGCTTCGCGTACCGTGCCATTCGTGTCCAAGGCGACCGGTATTCCGCTGGCGAAAGCCGCCGCGTGGATTATGGCAGGCAAGACGATTGCCCAGCTGCGCGAATCGGGCATGCTTCCGAAGGACGACGCCCGCGTTATCGACCTGGACGCCGATATTGCCGTTAAAGAAGTGGTCTTGCCCTTCAAGCGTTTCGCCACTGCGGACGGTAACATCGTCGACACGATTCTCGGCCCCGAGATGCGCTCAACCGGTGAAGTCATGGGCTTTGCCGATACCTTCCCCAAGGCTTTTGCGAAGTCGCAAGAGGGCGCCTATGGCGGCTTGCCTGATTCAGGGACGGTCTTTATCTCGGTTGCTGACCGCGACAAGGCGTCAATCGTCTACCCGGTTCTCCAGCTGGCTGATTTGGGCTTCAATGTCATCTCGACGACGGGCACGGCAGCTGTACTCCGCCGCTACGGTGTGCCTGTTGAGGTGGTGCGTAAGCAGAGCGAAGGCGGGGACGGCCCGTCCATCGTTGACCTTATTACCTCCGGACGAATCGATATGGTTGTCAACACGCCGGGCTCGCAAGGCTCGCGTAAGGACGGTTATCTCATCCGCGCGACGACGAACGCTGCCGACAAGCCGATTATTACGACCATTGAAGAATTCGGCGCTGCCGTGCAGGCGATTGCTGCACGCAGGAAGGGCGAGTTTGGTGTGGAGTCCTTGCAGTCCCATGATTCTCGCCGCCAGGCACGAGTTGCTGCCGCCTGAGCGCTTAAGGAGTGAGCCGTGAACTTTGGTGAAAAGCTCGCTTCACGCATGAAGCAGTATGGCGCGGTGTGTGTGGGTATCGACCCACACCCCGCCCTGCTTCAAGCGTGGGATTTGCCCGATAGCGCTGAGGGTGTGCGTGCCTTTGCGCTGCGTGTTGTTGAGGCTGTGGGGGAGAGGGCTGCTGCCCTCAAGCCCCAATCGGCTTTTTTTGAGCGCCACGGCAGTGCTGGTATTGCCGCCTTGGAAGATACCCTAGCTGCCTGCCGTGACGTCGGCGTGCCTTCGATTCTTGACGTGAAGCGGGGAGATATTGGCTCGACAATGGACGGCTACGCAGAGGCTTATCTACGTGGCTCCCTTGAGGCAGACGCGATTACGATTTCTCCCTATCTCGGTGCAGGTTCGCTCAAAAAAACTGCGTATCGTTTCGCCGAGGCTGGCAAAGGCGTTTTCATGCTGGCTCTTACGTCAAACCCTGAGGGCGCTTCCGTCCAGCATAAAGGTGGGGCGGCAGACAGCGTTGCCGGCGATATTGTGCAGGCTGCCCAAACCTGGAATGATGAACTGGCGCTTGGCGCAGTCGGACCTGTCGGGCTCGTCGTGGGTGCAACTCTCGGCCAGGCGGCTGCCAACCTGGGTATCAATCTTGGCGATTTTTCTGGCATATTTTTATCTCCAGGTATCGGCGCTCAAGGTGCTGGACCGCGCGAGCTGAGCGATGTTTTTGGTGCTGCTAAAACCCGCGCTTTGGCTTCCGCGTCGCGTTCAATCCTCAGTGGAGGGCCGTCAGCCGAGGGATTAGCGAACGCCCTCGATTCCTTGCTTAATTTCATGCAAAAAGAAATAGACTAGGACTTTAGTCCTTTTTCCGCAACCAAAAGGGCATTTTTCCTCGATTTCCTCCTAGTTTTTCGCTGGAAATGGCACATTTTTAGGGAAACACCCGATTGAATGAGAAGTGAGCAGGTTTCACACCGAAACCTGTGACACTTGAAGATGTAGGAGACAAGATTTATGGCACTTCCCAAACTTACAGAAGCCCAGCGTGCTGCTGCGCTCGAAAAAGCATCTGCTGCCCGTCGTGCTCGTGCAAAACTCAAGGACGAGCTTAAGAACGAAAAGATTAAGCTCTCTGCTGTTTTGAAGAAAGCCGAGAAGGACGAAGTTGTTGCCAAGATGAAGGTGTCTGCTCTGCTGAGTGCAATGCCTGGCATTGGTGCTGCTAAGTCCAAGAGCATTATGGAGAACATTGGCATCTCCGAGTCTCGCCGTATTGGTGGTCTCGGTCCTCATCAGAAAGAAGCTCTCATCGAGCGCTTCGGCTGATTATTTCACAATTTCATTGGCACCGCGCCGCCCAAGTATCTGGCACGATTGAGATATGAGTTTTCAATCTGTCTCACAGGGCGATGCGGTGCCCCTTTTTGTTATTGCTGGGCCAAGTGGTGTCGGCAAAGGCACGATTGTGTCCCGCCTTCTTGACGCTAGCTCGCGTATTTGGATTTCTATCTCCGCGACCACGCGCCCGTCACGCCCGGGAGAGACTGAGGGAGTGCATTACTATTTCGTCACTGATGAAGAATTTGACCGTCTGATTGACGAGGGAGAAATGCTCGAATGGGCGTATGTTCACGGCAAACATCGCTACGGCACACCACGCCAGCCTGTTCTCGAGGCGCAGGCGCAAGGGCTCATTCCGCTTTTGGAAATTGATTTGGACGGCGCACGCCAAATCCGCAAATCCATGCCCGAGGCCGTCCAGATTTTCATTGAACCGCCTTCGATGGAAGAGCTGGAGCGCCGCCTACGTGGGCGAGGCACTGAAGACGAGGAAGAAATTGCGCGCCGTATGGAGACTGCACGTGGGGAAATGGCCGCACGTGACGAGTTCGATGTCCGTATCGTCAACAGGGACGTGTCTGGTGCCACGCGCCAGATACTCCATCTTATGGGTTTAGATAAGTAGAATATTTGCGCACGAAGAGAGGTATACCAATGACTGAAAACGCACCCAAGCCTGAGGGAATTACCAATCCTCCGATTGACTCTTTGCTCGACAAGGTCGATTCGAAGTATGCACTGGCTGTTTACGCTGCCCAGCGCGCACGCCAGATTAACGAATACCGTCAGGACATGACCCGTGGTGACGGCTCGATGGAACATATCGGTCCGCTTATTGAGGACGCAATGCCTGAGGATAAGCCGCTTTCTATTGCCTTGGAAGAGATCGTCGAAGGCAAGATTGAATGGGGCGAGAAAGCGGGCGAGGAAGCAGGAGAGTGAACTCCGCCCTCGCAGGTAATACTGCTGAGCGCGCGCACAGCAAGCCGCGCGTCGTCCTTGGTGTGACTGGCGGTATTGCCGCATATAAGTCTTGCACACTTCTGCGCCTGCTCTCCAAAGCGGGCGTTGATGTTCATGTCATTCCAACGCCGTCCGCGCTGGAAATGGTCGGCAAAACGACGTGGGAAGCGTTGAGCGGCAATCCTGTGTACACGCGTGTCACAGAGGGCGCAGATAGCGTCACGCATATTCGCTATGCCCAGGAGGCTGACCTCATTATCGTTGCTCCGGCAACCGCTAACACTCTCGCAAAAGTGCGCTGGGGGCTTGCCGATAATCTTTTGACATCGACGCTTCTGGCAGCGACGTGCCCTGTCATTATGGCTCCCGCAATGCACACGGAAATGTGGCTCGACGAGGCGACTGTCGACAATGTTGCCGCGCTGCGCGAGCGTGGCATTGAGATTATTGACGTGGCAACGGGCGCTCTAACAAGTGGTGATATTGGCGCTGGGCGAATGCTTGAGCCCGAAGAGCTTGCAGATATTGTGCTGGAGCGTTTGAAAGCGACACGTGATTTTGAGGGCGTGCGTATTGCGATTTCTGCTGGTGGAACGCATGAAGCGCTTGATCCTGTTCGTTTTATTGGTAATCGTTCCTCTGGGCGTTTCGGGGTGGAGATTGCTCGTGCAGCGCTCAGGCGCGGAGCAGATGTGTGCCTTGTGGCTGCTAATGTGTCCGCTGACGTGTTGGCGGGTGCTCATGGCGCTCAGATTAGGCGTGTAGAAAGCGCGCTCGATATGCAGGCTGCAATGCGCGAAGAAGCAGGCAGTGCAGACATTATTATCATGGCAGCTGCTGTCGCTGATTACCGTCCCAGCCAGGCGGGCGAGACGAAGCGCAAAAAGACGGGGGAGAGCCTCCAGATTGAACTCGTCGAAAACCCTGATATTCTCGCTGAACTTGCCGCTCATCGTGGGCGTGAGGGGCAGATGGTTGTCGGCTTTGCCGCCGAAACTGGCGACGAAAAAGCTAGCGCCCTAGATTATGGCATAGCAAAAGCCAAGAGCAAGGGCGCAGATGTGCTTATTGTCAACGAAGTCGGCGCGACAACCGGCTTTGGCGATGTCGATACAGCTATCACGATCGTCAATGGCGAGGGCAAGATTCTCTCCCAAGCAGAGGGAAGTAAATCACGCATGGCGCAGCATATCCTGAGTGTTCTGCGTGAGAGAATAAATTGACCTATTCATGAGGGCGCCGTGGAACCAGAAAAACCGGCCCGCTCAACGCAAGGAAAACCATGGCATACATACAGCCCTTTACCTCTGAATCTGTAACAGAGGGGCACCCCGATAAGATTTGCGACCGCATTTCTGACACGATTCTTGACGCTATTCTCGCTGCCGATAGCGAGGGGCGAGTCGCAGTTGAGACGATGGCGACGACCGGTCTCGTCCATGTCGCCGGTGAGGTGACGACGAAGTCTTATGTGGAGATTCCTCAGCTGGTACGTCAGCAGATTAACGAGATTGGCTATGTTTCCTCTGAGATTGGTTTCGATGGCGATTCGTGTGGCGTGACGGTTTCTATCGGTCAGCAGTCCTCGGATATTGCCAGCGGTGTCGATACCTCGCTGGAGGTGCGTACTGGGAGCGCTGCCGATGATTACGACGCTCAGGGCGCTGGCGACCAAGGCTTGATGTTCGGCTATGCCTGCACGGAGACACCGACGCTTATGCCCGCCCCGATTTATGTGGCACATCGTCTTGCCGAGCGCCTGACTACAGTGCGCAAAGAGGGGATTGTGAGCGGTCTGCGCCCCGATGGTAAGACGCAGGTGACGATTGGTTATGACGGTATTCGCCCGGTTCGTCTCGATACGGTTGTTCTTTCTACGCAACATGACGCGGATAAGCCTGTCGAGGAATTAGTGGCTGACGTGCGTCAATATATTATTGAACCTGTGCTTGAAACGGAAGCTTTGGGTATAGATATTGCTGGCGCGCAACTGTTGATTAACCCATCGGGGAAGTTCGTTATCGGTGGTCCTATGGGAGATGCCGGTTTGACGGGCAGGAAGATTATTGTTGACACCTACGGTGGCATGGCGCGCCACGGCGGGGGAGCGTTCTCCGGTAAAGACCCCTCAAAGGTTGACCGTTCGGGCGCGTATGCTGCGCGCTGGGTTGCAAAGAATGTGATTGCTGCTGGGCTGGCTGAGCGCTGCGAAGTGCAGGTTGCTTACGCCATCGGACGCGCGCACCCTGTGGCAATTCGCGTGGAGACTTTCGGGACGGAAAAAGACTATTCGGTGGACAGGATTGAGAGTGCTGTTGCGCAGACCTTTGATTTGCGCCCAGCAGCTATTATTGACCGCCTCGACCTGAAGCGCCCCATTTACGCTGCCACTTCTGCCTACGGCCATTTCGGCCGCGAACTGCCCGACTTCACCTGGGAAAAGACCGACATGGTCGACGCCCTCCTCCAGGCACTCTAATCTACCCACTTCCCCTCTGTCGTGTTAGTTCGCCTAACCCTTTACGAGAGAGAGAGAGAGAGTAAGATGACGGGTGATGCTTAGGCGAGCATTACTCACCATCGCGACGAGTTGTCGCGAAAACGTCGCTAAAGGGAGGCTGACATATGCGTATTGAGTTGCAGAATATTTGCAAAGGTTACCAGGACGGTAAAGATTCTCAGCACATGGTTTTTGAGAATCTGAGTTATGTGCTTGATGACGAACAATCCAGTGTTGCGATTTTAGGGCAGAGCGGCTGCGGTAAAAACCCTATTGACTTTGTTGGGGCTCATGCACACGCCTGATAGCGGCACGATTCTGTATGACGGGGACGACGTGACCTGTTTGAACGTGAAAGAGCGCGCGGATTACCGTCTGAAAAACATCGGCTTTATCTTTCAAGATTTCAACCTTATCGACGAACTGACCCTGTGGGAAAACGTCGCTCTTCCTGCCGTTGCTTTAGGTAGTTCTTTCCGCGCCGAACGTGAGAAAGCGACAGAGTTATTGTCTCGCGTGCAGTGTGGGGACTTGGCGGAGCGTTATCCCTCGGAAGTCTCTGGCGGACAGATACAGCGTTGCGCGATTGCCCGTGCGCTTATCAATTCGCCGAAGCTAGTTTTGGCTGACGAGCCAACAGGAAATCTTGACCCTGGCACAGCCGATAATGTCCTCGACCTGCTTTTAGGGCTTGGCGGTGACACAAAGGTCATCATGGTTACTCACGATGTCAAAAATGCCTATCGAGCACAACAGGTACTGTCTCTCGCTGAGGGACGATTGAGTGTAAGCGAGCCGTCCGCAGAGGCGGTTCGCCCATGAGGTCCGCTGTCCATTTTCTCCGATTTACGCGCCGCTCGGTCAAACTGGCGTATCGGAACTATATTTTCCAGTTCATCGTCACGCTTTTGACGACAACGGTTGTCCTATCCAGTGTCTTGACGTGGCATTCTCTGAAAGCCGACTCGGAAGAATTCGTCACCAAGCTTGCTGCTGGTACGCAGTTGGTGATTAGTTCGCCAACAAGCAAAGGCGTTGATGTTGATACAGTCCAGAGCGCTTTTGATTCTTCCGACTATGAAACGCTTGTTACCAGCAGGTTTGATACGGGAAAGTTGAACGGCGAGGACGTAACGCTCATTGGTATTGACGTTATCGGCAAAGACATTCAGAGCGAGATGATTCCGCAGAACGTCGATGACGATACTCTGCTGTTCTTAGGGCCGTCTGTGCAGGCTTCCTCCCAGTCTGCCAGCAGTGTGAGTTTAGGGAAGAACGATATAGAAATTGAGTCTGAACACTCGCTTCACCTCGATAATCAGGCCTTAGATTCCGTCAACAACGGAAACTTCGCGGTCATTCCCTTGGCGCTGTACGCTTCGCTTTCCGAGGATAATCCTCAAACAGTTTTCGTCGCCCTGCCCTCTGGCACGTCGCTGGAGAGCGCCCAGAAAACTATCGCCGACAAACTGCCTTTCTACGACGTCAAACCACTATCAGAGTACGTCGATTCCATCAATAACCAATACGCTTTGATGACATCGGTGTCCTACCTATTCGCCCTGTGCTTTGTGCTGGGAGCGCTTGTGCTCATCTATGTATCGACGGTGACGGAAATTTCCAAACGTAGGAAGCAGTTTTTGATTCTCCGGCTCGTGGGCTGCAAAAAAGGGAAAATCTTTAGCTATGGCATTCTTGAATCACTGATTTTCACTATTATTCCTGTGGCTTTGGGAGTTCTTTTAGCACACTCTAGCGTCCCCTATATCTTGACAATGATTCCGCCTGCTCTGTTGACGAATCTTCCTATTACCCCTGCCTATGTGGCAAGCCCTCGTATTCTTCTGGGCGTAGCTGCCATGATTCTCGCAGGCGCGTGCCTCTCGCGCATTTTTGCGCTGCGTAAGATAGTGAAAAACGTCGATAAAGGCTTGGTATATCTGCGCTCTGCCGTCCAAGCAGACAATGCGAAGAAGAGGCTGCTTATCTCGGGCGTGCTCACGGTTCTTTTCCTCGTAGGCGCACTTGCCTCGCCCACCTACAGCCAGTTCTTGGCAGGGCTGACCCTACTCGCTGCAATTCCGCTCCTGCTTTTTGTGCTAGAAAAACTCCTGAGCGCTTTTGCCTTGACACACAGGCGAGGCATCAGAGGTGTCAATGCCTTGAAGCTCGCCAGAAATCTGAAGAAAAAATATCTCATTGTTGCGGTAGCCGCCATCGCGGTGGCTGTCCCCGTGTCTGCCATGATTTCCACCCAAGCCCTGCTCAATAAAGGCAATGAATCTGTCGAATCTTTGCGCGAGAACGACTACTATCTCCAATCATCAAGCGCCGATTCTTTCCCCGTCAAAGAATTTGCCACACCGCAAAACGTCGAACAGTTATCGCAGGTCGAGGGTGTAGAGGCTGCAACACCAGGATTGCTGCTTCCTATTTCGATAAAAGACCACAATTTCACTGTGCAATTTGTCTCTGAGGGTACTTATATGCCGGCAGCCGTCAACGCAGGCGACGATGCACTATCCCAACTCTTCCACGATTCACACACCGCGATTGTGAGCCGCAAAGCCGCTGACAGTTTAGATGTTGAGGTTGGCGATAGCTTTGATATGGCGATTCGTGACGAAAATGCTCAATTTAGAGTGGTTGGCATATCGGACTATATTGGAATCAACGACGGTCAGATTGTGCTGAATTATTCCGACGCTTGCGACACATACGGCCTGTGTAATGCTTCGTATGTTGAGTTACAAACGGTCAATCACGGAAAGCTTAGTAAAGGCGACGTGCAGGCTATCGACTTTTTGCTTGATGACGCCGAAGTGCATTTAGTGACTGGCGAGGAAGAATGCTCTGTTTTAGGGCAGAGCATTACTGCCACGTCCGCACTATCAGTCATTTTGGCGATACAGTTGAGCTTTATTATGCTTGTGGGGCTGTTTGCTATTTTCCATACTGAACTCGAGGGGCGGTTGGGTGAAGTGCGTAAACTGCACAGGCTTGGTTGCGTCTCACGTCCTGACTCCATGCTTCGCGGCTCGGGAATCATCACAGAACATCTCCTAGTCAACTTATTGGCGTCGATTGTGGGTGCTGTGATTGCCGCTTTCTGGTGTACAGATTTCACCGGCTACCTCGAAAAGTCAATCTCCGTCTCAGGTTTAAGCAGCGACGTTTCAATAGCGACCGTCATCATTTACGCTTTTGCGTTCTACATCGTCCTCAACCTGCTTTCACTAGCGGCAATTCGTTCTGCCTCGAAAAAATATGCTCGTCAATACAGGTAAACTAAAGAACACACACTAGAAGGGAACTTGCGCGATGACAACAAATAAGGTTCTTTTAGCTATTGAAGCGATGTCGGAGATAGATCGCATGGCGCAGGCAGCCGAGAAATACGGCTACAGCCTTGTTGTACTTGCGGAAAATGTTCCGTCCTATGGCGCGGTTGAGAAAGCTACTCTCGTAGAGTTTCCCACTCGCGATTTTGCGGCTCTCAGCGATTATATTCAGGACAATCGCTCCCGTATCGCTCAGGTTTTTAGTGTGACAGATACGTGGGGTGTTCAGGCCTCACAGTTGCGCGACCAGTTTGATTTTCTACAATTCGGCTCAACTGAGAGATTGCGCCAGTTGCGAGATAAACAGTACGTTCAGGAAACTTTGATAAAGGCGGGGCTGGCTCGTGAAGTTTCTGGTTATCCGCGCATTCTCAAGGCGAAAAATGGTACAGGGAAAATTGGTGTTCACTATGTCGGTTCTGAGCAGGAGTTGCGCGGCTTAGTAGAAAAGAATGGGCTTGATTTAGGCGATTACCTTCAACAGAACTATTATTGTGGTTCGCTTTATTCGGCAGAGGTCTGGCGTGATAAGGACGTTTTCCAATTTTTCGGGGTGACTAATCGGATTCTGTCTGAGCCTCCTTTTTTCACCGAGAAAGTGAAGTCTTTCCCGTGGGAATGTGGTAGCGAGTGGGAGAAAAATGTCGAGTCGTGGGTTAGTGATGTGCTGGCGCAGTTGGACTACGATTTTGGTTTGGCGCACGTCGAATTTGTGGAGACACGTCACGGTTTTGAGATTGTTGAAATCAATTGTCGTATGGCAGGCGCTTTGATAACGCCAGCGATTGTGGCGAGTACTAATTTCGACCCGTATCGTATGGTCGTCGAACAGGCTCTTGGACTTCCCGTCACTATTCCTGACACGCGCATTGTCAGTGGTGGCTCCAGCCACGTCAGTCTCTACGCACAGCGTGTGGGGCGGCTGAGCGCTATTGAGGGGTTGGACAAATTAGACCAGTACCTTGGGGACGTGCAATGGCACACCTCAAAAGATATCGGTGACGAGATTAGCGAGTTGGGGACGTATCGTGCTCGCATTGGTAACGTATCGGCGCAAGCTTCTTCTGCACCCCTAGCGCAAGACCGAGCAATCACCGCCGCCGCCACACTCACCCCTCTCATTGACTTTTCAAAGTAAGAAAAATGCAGGAGTGAGCGGGCGGGAGTAATTTGCTAGGATTACCCCCTCGTGACTTATAGTTCTTACTTTTGATAGTGACTATCAGATAAAGAGGAATACAGGTTTTTACCTTCAGTCGCGTTAGGTTCCTATGTGTCTGTGGGAGTGCTAGGCGTTTGCGAGGATTTTGTCGGCGATTGCTTCACGGACATAGGACGCGATTGTTGTACCATTTGCACCGATGAGCGTTCTTCTGTCTTTGTTATGCTTTCCTCCTTTTCGCGTGTTCGATTTCTTACGAGTCCTTGCTTTTCAGCTTCAAAATTTCTCTGTATGCACTAAATAGGACACCAGCTATAGGCCATACAATCCACGTGAATTCTCAGCGCATAGTAATGAAACTCCACGCCAAGGCTTAAACAAAAACGGAGAGGTTTGTACCTCTCCGTTTTTTCTGTCCTAGGAATGTTGAGTGTTCGAACGCTGTTCGTCGCCATTTCGTTCGCTATTGAAGGTGCCAGTATCTACGTGCGACCTGGCACTCAAAGTAAACTCTGCTGAGTGCCGTTGCGTAACGCTTTCACACTATGATTCACGAAAAGAATGCCGGCGAGAGCCCAAATGACACCCAGTAGTAGGTCTATTCCTATGGTTCCAAAAGAAGGGTTGTTTCCGTCTAGAATTCTAATGGTGTGGCTCATGGGGACTATGTGGCACACATGCTGTAGCCAGGTGGGATAGTACTTGACGGGCACCAGTACTCCCACAAATATGGGCAAAAAGCTGGCTATCATATTTGCGCCAATATACGGATTGCTTTGTTTTAACGCTATTCCTGATGCAAAGATACCTAGCATTACTCCTACCACGATGCCCACCAAGGCTAGTCCTAAAACATGCAGTAGTAGCGTCACGTCGTGGTCTGTTGAGCTTATAAAGGCGGTGGCAATGACAACTATTCCGGTAAAGAAGGCCAAAGCGCAAGGCACAACAGCTGCTCCCATCCAGTAGGAGAAATCGAAACGCCTGTGAGTGTGTACTTCTAGAAAAATTCCTAGGCTTCTGTCCTGTGCTACTCGAGATACCAGCCCAGAACATACCGAAACGGTTAAGGCTATCAACGCTCCGCTGTAGGCAATGCGTGTCAAATCGGGTGCAGATAAATCCGCACCTAAGAGAATGTCGAAAACTACATCCAGAACAGGAAGTACCAGTAACGTCACAACACTAGTGCCCAATGTGGCAAATACTGTTGAAGAATGAAAGCCAGCTTTTGCTGTAGAGGTGAAACGATTCAAAGCTGCACTTTTGAAAGACATCTCATGCACGGAGGAGCGAGGCTCAACTACATCACGGGTATTAAGCATCTCAGATTACCTCCAATGTGCCCATCTGTGTGGCCTTTTTGATTGCTTTTTGAGCAAAGAAATAAGCCAATGCAAACCACACGATGATAGAAAGCGTAGAGAGTATAAAATCAGCCAGACTGGCTGGACTGTTGTTTAACAGCATTTTGCTGGGAGTTCCAAGCGGAATAATGAAACGGGTATAGGCAATCCAGTTGGGCACATGAGAACCGGTAAACAATAATCCGGACAGAATAAAAACAGGAACTAAAAGCAGCTGCTCATAAGAAATAGCATTTGGTGTTAGCACAAAGATGCTTGCAACTACTGATGCCACAGAAACTGCACCCAACCACAGCAGGAAGATATACCCTAAATCCCATACAAATTGTGTGAAACTCAGTTGCGCGATGATATCTAAGTTACCATCTAGCAATATCCACGTTGTCCACGCCACGGGAAATGCCAGTAAACCAAAACTGCTAGCTGAAGACACAATTGCAAAAAATACTCGCGGAAGCGATATTTTGCCCACCAGTAAATGAACAAGCGTGCCGCGATTACGCTCAAAACCTATGATTCCAGCTGCTGCAATACTGGTACTCCACAGCCCAATAATTGCAGAGCGGTTACACAACATCACAGGATCTCCACCCCAAGCCCTGACACCCATATTTTGCACAAAAGTGACTGTGACAGTGGAAATCACCATCAACTGAATAAAATAGCTAACGGAAGCAAATTGCTTCACATAAAACCACATCAACCTGGCTTGGGAAGCAAAGCTATTCCATAGTTTAGATATCATGAGATTCATGCGCGCACCAAGTTAGACGCCAATTGCAAATAAGCATCTTCGAGAGTAAAACTATGCGGCTGGGCCACACCAGGATTCTGAGCCGCAAACTCTTTCAAAGCAGCGGTTTTGACATCCTCCAAGCCGCCAGATAAATATGTTTTACCAGCACCAATAATAGTAATCTTGTCTGCCAACTTTTCAATTTCCGGCATGAGATGACTGGTAAGCAGCACTGCAATATCCTGATCGGCAACCTGGGCAATCACTGTGCGTACCTGTAAGGCTATTTCAGGATCTAGACCAGAGGTAGGCTCATCCAAAAGAAGTAATTTCGGATTACCTAGTAAAGCCCGAGCAATATGCAGCCTCTGACGCATACCACGTGAAAAAGCCTCCACTTTATCATCAGCCCGATCAGCCAAATCAACAAGCTCCAATTTTTCAGCCACCTGGCGATGTCTCTCTTTACCACCTATCCCAGCAATATCTGCAAAAAACAACAGATTATTGCGCGCTGAAACTCGGGGATAAAAACCAAGTTCTCCACCCAAAACTAAACCTACATCTTTACGCGCTTTCCGAGGATTTTTTGCCACATCTACCCCAGAAACAATCACCTTCCCACCACTAGGAGCCAACAAAGTTGCGCAACATTTAACTGTAGTAGTTTTCCCCGCTCCATTCGGCCCCAACAAAGCATGAATCTCTCCTGCATTAACACCAAAAGAAACATCAGAAACAGCAGGAAACTTTTCTTTTCCCATAAAACGACTTAAATGCGACACATGGAGCACTTCTGGCAAAATATGGATTCCTTTCTAAAATACAAACCTAGTAAATCCTAATAAATTACTATACATGAGATGAAAAACCCCATTTACTTGCTTTAAGTTACTAGTTTCTAGGGGCTATTAATAACTACAGGATGTATTGCCGTGCTATGTGCTGTCACAATGTGCATACTAGAAAAATATTTTCCTATCAAGAATGCAAAAACCGAACGGGACATTCTGAAACATCCTCGAAAATACTTTCCAGCTCTTTTAGCTTTTTTAGCTATTTCTTTATTATCCATGTTTAAGCCTTACTGACCGCACTAGGTACACGCCGAGTAAGAACCCTCAAAAAACCCTCTTTCACACTTAACCTAGGCCGATACCTTTCACGCGCCACACTCACCCCTCTCATTGACTGACCTATTTCTCTCTCCGTCATTGTTTTGGCCCGCGTTACAGCTTTCTACAGATGCAACACGACAATCCTGGTACTAGCCAGCTCACTGCTAACAATTTACTAGAATGGGTGAAGAACGTAAGGAGGAAGCCGTGCTTAAACAAGCAACTGTGTGTATAGGTGACGAACAGTTCGACCTTTCTCGTATTCCTCCGCAGTTCCGCAAAACGTACACCCCTGAGGAACTTGCAGAACGCATGAGGTAGGCAGACGTCGATATTGAGGCTGGCAAATTTGCCACTCACGAAGAGGTATTTGCAGGGGCATACAACATTATTGAAGAAGCTCGACTTTACCTAGATTGCTAGAGTTGTGTGGGTTCCTCGCGACGACGGGAGATAGGGTACTCCCCGTGATGGGAAGAGGAGGCTCGCGTGTTAGGGGCCTAGAAGTGCGAGGGGGATGACGGCGACGCCGTCTTGGCGGCGGTAGGCATATTGACCCGTCGTGATGAGGATTTTGTCGGCAACGCGGTCGGGTATTTGTTGTTCAAGCCAGTTGAGATGCTTGACGTCAGAATCAGAAGGAGTTTGTGCCATTTTGACTTCAATAGGTATGACAGTGCCATCACGTCTCTCAACAATAATATCGATTTCGTGAGTGCCTTTATCGGTACGTAGATGGCTTGTATTGGCCTCTGCAAGTTCTGCGTATACGCGCACGGATTGAACGGCAAGAGATTCAAAAAGTGCGCCAAGGAACGTCTCGGCGCCCTTGTAAGGGATGTCTGGGCCTCGTCCTTTCATGAGAGCAGCCATGTCTGTTCCAGCGAGCCTGACTGCTAGTGCAGGGTCCACAATATGATGTTTCACTGAAGAAGCAAGGCGTTTTAATGGGGTGAAAGATGCAGTCCAAGCTGGCAGAGGGTCAATCAAATAGAGACGAGAAAGGTGTTCGCGGAACTTTGCAACCGTATTGCGCGCAGGTTTATTTGCTTGACCGCTTGTAGCGGCGTTCAGGATTGCTTCGTAGCCAGCAGTAGTGGCAGTGGCTGCCGCATAGGCTGCGAACCATGCGCGCAAAGCAACGGGTGTGCGCTGCTGACTACCCTCAATGCGGCGATGTGTTGATTGGTCGATATAAGCGTCAAGTTGGGCATTACGCGCACGCGCACTCAGAGGGCGAATGCCGGGGAAACCTGAGCGCGCAATTTCTTCAGCGTATTCATTCAAGCCAATATTGGTATTTCCTTCAATTTTTGACTTATTTCCGTTCAGTAGTTCTGCCAAAGAAACAGTGGCTGTTTCGATGTCACGTTCGCTAATGGTAAGTGGGCGCATTTGTATGGGGGTGATACGCCCCGCGCCAGAATGAATATGGGCTTCAAGGGGAATGTTGGCAGAGCCAGTGAGAAGATAATTGCCGCCAGGGGCGCCTGCGTCAACCGCACGACGGACAACATTCCAAATGTCTGGCAAGAACTGCCATTCGTCAAGTAAAACAGGAGGGGTAGCGGTAGTGGGTAACTCGTGTGAGGCTTGCAGAAGGGTGAGCGTGTCAGGCGAGTCAAGGTGAAAAACAGTTTTAGCGCGCTGGAGAGCTGTCTCAGTTTTGCCAACGCCACGAGCGCCCTTAATGAAAATTGCGGGCAATTCTTGCCCAATTTCATCAAGAAGAATATCAATATGTCTGCGCGTGTAAGTCATGTCCCAAGCATAGCTTAATAAGCAGTACGTTTGCAAGAAATTGAGCATTTTCCGCACTCTAAATTGAGCATTTTCCGCACTCTAAATTGAGCATTTTCCGCATTTGCACTTGCTATCCTTGCACTTATCAAGTTTTTTTGCCGCGCTCGCTGTTCGTTCGCTTCGCTCACTTACGGCAACTGCGTCGCTACGGTCTCGAAAGCAAGCTTTCGGACGCTCCGCTCCTTGTTGTACGCTCGCTCGCAACGACGAGTTGGGTTCCGTCGTTGCGAGGAGCGAGGAACGCAATCTCTGCTGACACAATTGTTTACCTTCTCCAAAGGAGCAATGACAGAATTATCGTCAAAATGTGTCTGGGAAGTGTGATAAGAATGAAGTATGAGCGATGAGATGCTGCCGGGGCTTGGCACTCTGCCTGATGTAGGAGAGCAGGGGGCTCTGCTTGGTGTCGCCGATATTTCCGCCACGCCAGCCGAGGTTGAGGGAGAAGTCGCTAATCCCGTCGCTCATGTTCATGTCGAAGCAAAGCAGCCACACCTCGACAGAATCTTCGACTATCTCATTCCTAAAAAGTTTGATGAGAAAGCCCAGCCGGGCGTGCGCGTGGAAGTGCCACTTGGTTCGCGTACGGTTTCTGGCTTCATTATTTCTCGTGACTCACAAACCTATCAGGGTGCTACCTTGCGCGATATTAAACGGGTCGTTTCACTCGTCCCCGTCCTCTCTGAATCCTCATATGATTTCCTTGGGAAAGTCGCGGAAGCTTACGGGGTGGGTGTGTCTGAGCTTTTCCCGCTGGCAATTCCTGAACGTCACGCACGTGCCGAAAAAGAATTTTTCGAGAAAGAGGACGCGCCTGCGCCTGTGGCTCGCAGTGTCGATGACGAATTGTGGCAGCTATACAGCGGCGGCACGAATTTTTGTGAGGACGTGAGCGCGGGAAAACCATCGCACGCAGTCTGTTGTGCTTTGGCTGGTCAAGCAGGTGGCAATGAGTTACTCGCTTCTCTTATTTCGCGCACACGAGCCAATGACAAATCCGTCATCGTGCTTTCTCCGACTGTTCGCTCGGCTTCTGCGCTAGCAGAAAGCCTTGAAAAGCGCCTTCGTGAACCTGTCGCCCTCATGGTGGGTGAGAGTTCGCCACAGCGTCGCTACGACACTTTTTTGAACGTGCTCTACGGTAGACGGCATATCATTGTCGGCACGCGCAATGCACTCTGGGCGCCCGCACGCGATGTCGGGCTCATCATTGTGATAGACGATTGCTCACCTCATTTGCGCGAAGTACGCTCGCCCTATTCCCACGCCCGCGATGTTGCACGAATGCGTGCGCTGCATGAGGGCGCTGCTTTCCTCGTATTTTCACCATACGTTTCTGAAGAATCAGCGGCGTTGATAGCGAGTAAAGAGGCTGTCTTGCTTGAGGGCAGCAATCATGCTGTGACGCAATACGTGCCGCGCGTCAGTTCTTCACAGCAATGGCGCGGGGGAGAGGGCGACTCCTCACGCCTGCCCGAAGCCGTTTTTACACTCGTCCGTGAAGCTTTAGAAGCCGGTCCTGTTCTTTTCGTCGTGCCGCGTTCTGGCTATATTCCTGTTGTCGCTTGTCAGACCTGCCGTGAGTCTGCCCTCTGCACTTTGTGTGGCGGGGTTTTGCAGATTGATAATCCTGCCGCTCCTGCCTCCTGTACGCGATGTGGAACGTCTTTCCCTGACTATCGCTGCCCGCAATGCGGGGGCAGCCAGCTGCGCGCGGCGCGTATCGGCTCAATGCGCACCGCCCAAGAAATCGCGCGCGCTTTCCCAGGTAAACCGATTGTTGTTTCTTCGGCGCATGAGCCGGAGGGTATACAGACGCGCGTCGATTCCCGCTCGCGTATTGTCATTGCGACTCCTGGGGCAGAACCGAGTGCCCAAGGTGGCTTCGCTGCCGCTATCGTCCTCGATTCGCGATTTTTGCGTGGACAAGGCGCTGGTGCAGATATGAACTTTATTCGCACTCTCACCCGTGTGGCTGTTCGCGTGCGACCGCGTGGGCGTGGCGGGCACCTGATGATTGTCGGCAGTGTCGATTCTGGGCTTATTGCTGCCTTGGCGAATTGGAAACTGGCTGATTTTGCTGCGCGCCTGCTTGAAGAACGCACGGCTTTGCAGCTGCCGCCTGCCGCAACATGGGTTTCTTTGAGCGGTAAAAGCAGCGATTTGCGCCGATTCCTTGGCTTGTGCAAATCGTATTTGGTTCGTCATAATACTGACGAAGATACTACGCCCGGCGCCGATAAAGACATCTTCTTGAGTGGAGGCATATCGTCGCTGTATGGAGAGGTCGACATCATCGGCAGTGTCGAGGGGCGTAAAGAGGGAGAAATGGGCCTTTACTTGCGCTGTCCGCGCTCTTTCCGAGCTGCCTTGGCACAGTGTTTGGCAGCAAGCCGCAACGAATACTCGGCACTCAATCTTGGTTCACCCATCCGCGTCGAATTCGACCCCGAACTATAGACTTCTTTTCTTCCGTCATCGCGAGGGAGGGCAACGCCCGACCGCGGCGATCTCGAGATTGCTTCGGTCGTTTCACTCCCTCGCACAACGATGAACGGAAGGTCGGAATGCTTGCATTCCAGATTGGAGTGGAGAAGTTGTGGAAGGCGCGATGCGCCGAACAATGACGGTTTTGGTAATGTGACCTCTCGCCCCTTGTCTGTCCGCCTGTTACTTCCGCGAAACAAGTAGACTGGGCGCGTGCGAATACTTTTTGCAGGTACACCCGATGTTGCTATCCCGTCTTTGGAGCGTCTTATTGCTGACGGGCACGATGTTGCTGCCGTTTTGACGCGCCAGCCCGCACGCGCGAGGCGAGGACACAAACTCATTCCCTCACCCGTCCACGCCTTTGCCGAGGACAAGGGTATCGAGGTGCTTACGCCGACATCGCTGCGTGACGACGACACCCAGCGTGCCATAGCCGCCTATGAGGCGGAAGCAGTCGCCGTGGTCGCCTATGGAATGCTTATTCCGCCTGCTCTGCTTGACGTTCCGCGTCACGGTTGGATTAACCTGCATTTTTCCCTCCTGCCAGCATGGAGAGGCGCAGCACCTGTCCAGTATGCGATTGCCGCTGGGGACGACATCACGGGTGCGTCTACTTTCCGTATCGACGAAGGGCTCGACACGGGCCCCGTCTTTGGGCAGCTGACCGAAACAATTGAGGCGCGCGAGACTGCCGGAGAACTGCTTGAACGTCTGTCGCATTCTGGCGCTGAGCTGCTTTCGCGCACTTTTGCCTTGCTGGAAAGTGGCGAAGCGAAACCCGTCACCCAGGAGGGCGATGTGAGCCTTGCTCCCACTATTTCTGTTGCAGACGCACGCGTCGATTGGTCGCTGCCTGCTCTGGCGATTGACCGCCGCATTCGCGCGCATACGCCAGCACCGGGCGCATGGACGGAACTCGAGGGAGTGCGCGTCAAGCTGGGCCCTGTGCTGCCTGTTAGCGATGACGTTTCTCTGCAATCTGGCGAGATACAGGCTGGTAAGCGCGTCCTTGTTGGCACGGGCTCGACGCCTGTGGAGCTTAGCTGGGTTGCTCCGGCTGGCAAAAAGCGAATGAACGCTGCCGATTGGGCGAGGGGAGCGCGCCTTGAGGCTGGCATGTGCTTCGACGGGCAGGAGCAGTGATGGCAGGTAGGCGCGATGGGCGTGATGATCGTGGCCGAGGACGCCGCGATTTTGACAGGCGTAACAATCAAGGAAAGCGACATGATAAGGGCTGGGTTCCTCGCCGAGAACAATCCGATAAAGCGCGTCTTGTCGCTTATGACGTTCTGCGTATGGTGGCAGATGACGACGCCTATGCAAATCTTGTCTTGCCGCGCGAAATTCGCCGTGCGCGCCTGAACAAGCTGGATGCCGCTTACGCCACCAATCTCTGCTACGGCACACTCCGTCTGCGTGGGCGCTGGGACGCTATCATCTCACGTTGCACGCAAGGGCGCACTTTGGAGGATATCGACCCTGAGCTGCTTGACATTCTGCGTCTAGGTTGCCAGCAACTTCTTGGTTTTAACACGCCTGTCCATGCTGCTATCAACGAGACAGTGAAGCTTGCGCGCAATGAGCTTGGCCAGGGCGCTGGTGGTTTCGTCAACGCGATTTTGCGTCGCGTTTCTGAGCGTACGGACGACTGGGAGGACGTTATTCGCGCTTCGACCGCCTCCGAGACGGAGTTTTTAAGTGTGTGGTATTCACACCCGCGCTGGGTGGTCGAGGCTTTGGCAGAGTCCTTGCAAGCTAATGGTCGCTCGGCTGACGAGCTGGCCCAGCTACTAGAGGCTGACAATGCGCCTGCCAAGGTGGCTCTAGTCGCGAGGGGAATTAGCGCCGAGACATTGCGCGAGAAAATCGAGGCTGCGCATATGGAATCTTCCGAGAGCGCTCTCATGCCAAACGCTGTGCTGCTCGATTCTGGCGACCCACACCGCCTATGGGCTGTGCAAGACGGCGAGGCCGGTGTGCAAGACGAGGGCAGCCAGCTTATTGCTGCCGTCACCGCTGGCGCTCCGATTGCCGGGAGTGACGAGCTGTGGCTCGATATGTGTGCTGGTCCTGGCGGAAAAACAGCAACGCTTGCCGCTATAGCGACCGAGCGTGGGGCGCGTATTCACGCAAACGAACCGCAGCCGCACCGCCTCGATTTGGTGGCAGACGCTGTCGAGCCGTGGGCTGATATTGTCGGGCTGCGCGAGGGTGACGGACGCGAGTTAGGCACAGAAGAAGCAGAGCAATACGACCGTGTCTTGGTGGATGCTCCCTGTACTGGTTTGGGAGCTTTGCGCCGCCGCCCGGAGGCGCGTTGGCGCAAAAAGGCGAGTGATGTCGAGGATTTGACGAAGCTGCAAAGCGAGCTGCTTGCGGCCGGTTTCGACGCATTACGCGAGGGGGGAGTGCTCGTCTATTCGACCTGTTCTCCTGTTGTAGCCGAAACGCGCGATATCGTCACGCGATTTTTGGAGAGCCGTCCGCAGGCAGAACTTGTCGATGCTGCGCCTATCGCCACTAGCCAAGCAAAACGCGAAGTGACGTCCGTCGGTAGGATGATTCAGCTGTGGCCTGACCGTGACGATACGGACGCGATGTTTATTGCAGTGATACAGAAGAAAACTAAGGGATAGGATTGGGCTATGGAGACTTTGATTTCCCCGTCGCTTTTGGCAGCTGACTTTACGAAACTGGGCAGCGAGCTGGATTCTATCCGTAACGCGGACTGGGCGCACATGGACGTCATGGATGGTCATTTCGTCCCCAATCTGGCTATCGGTGACCCCGCAGACGCGGCGATTGTGGCGGCAAGCCCTGTTCCTGTCGATGCGCATTTAATGATTGAGAATCCTGAGCGCTGGGCGCCGAAGTATGCGGAGATGGGCTGTGCGTCGGTAACATTCCATGCCGAGGCTGCCAGCGAGCCGGTTCGTCTTGCCCGTGAGCTGCGCGCTATGGGGGCGCGTGCCGGTTTAGCCGTTAAGCCGGGGACGGATATCGATAGCTATATCGAGATTTTCGACGAGTTCGACATGATTTTGATTATGACGGTCGAGCCTGGTTTTGGTGGGCAGGCGTTCATGGCAGATATGATGCCGAAGGTTCGCCGTACCCGTGAGGCAATTGAGAATGCCGGTTTGGACGTGTGGGTGCAGGTTGACGGGGGTGTCAGCCGTTCGACGATTACTCTGGCCGCCGAAGCGGGCGCTAACAATTTCGTGGCAGGCTCGTCCGTTTTCAGGGCTGATGACGCCTACGCCGAGGTCGAAGCCCTCCGCTCCCTCGCCACCACCCACTGCCACTGTTAGGCGCAATTTTTCCTAGCCACGTCATTATTCAAAAAGAAAAGCTGGGTGGCTTCGGGTATGCTGGGGCGTGTTCGCCAGATAGGAGAGAGGGATAGATATGGCTGCTGGAAAAATTTTAGTGACGGGTGCTTCCACGGGTATTGGGGAGGCAACGGTTCGCCGCCTACGTGAGGCAGGTTTCCAGGTCGTCGCTACTGCGCGCCGCGAAGAACGTCTCGCTAAACTCGCCGAAGAGACAGGCTGCCAGTACGTAGCTGGCGATATCACCAGTGACGAGGATGTCGAGCGTATTGTTGCCTACGCTAATGAGGGCACGCCCGTGACGGGTCTCGTCAACAATGCCGGCGGAGCGCTCGGCCTCGACAGTATCGCCGAAGCAAAAATCGAGGACTGGCAGACAATGTACGACCGTAACGTGCTCGGCGCTTTGCGAGTCACGCGCGCCCTGCTGCCAACACTGCGTGCTAATGGGGGAGACATCGTCTTTGTTACCTCAGTGGCTGCACATGAGCTCTATCAAGGCGGGGCAGGCTACACAGCAGCAAAGCACGGAGAATACGCCCTCGCGCGCACACTCCGCATGGAGTTAGTCGGTGAGCCTGTGCGCGTCATCGAAATTTGCCCTGGCATGGTTAAGACGGAAGAATTTTCCCTGCGCCGTCTCGGTTCGGTCGAGGCCGCCGAAAAAGTCTATCAAGGCGTTGATGAGCCCCTACGCGCCGAGGACCTCGCTGAATGTATCGCGTGGACGCTGGAGCTTCCCAAGCACGTCAATGTCGACCAGATGACTGTACGCCCGATCGCTCAAGTATCGTCGGCACTTATTGCACGCAATAACAAGGCTCCAACAGCCTTGCCCACCACCTCGATTGCCTAATTCCTCACTATGTGAGCGCGTAGATATTTTCACGACACATAAAATTAGGATAGGCTATAGGGTGTTTCATTCAGCTTGCATTTGCGAGCACCAACAAGGATAGGACAATGGAAACAACTTCTATGAAAAAATATACTGCCGAAGCGCTCGGTACAGCAGTGCTGACACTATTCGGCTGCGGTTCTGCTGCCGCAACAGGCGGTATTGACGGAGTGCTTGGCATTCTCGGTATTGCTTTCGCATTCGGCCTTTCAATTGTTGCTATGGCATACGCAATCGGCAACATTTCAGGCTGCCACATCAATCCTGCCGTCTCTCTCGGCCTCTTCCTCGACAAGCGTTTGTCAGGTAAGGATCTCATCGGCTACTGGGTCGCCCAGTTCATCGGTGGCATTATCGGCGCTGCCTTGCTGCTCGCCGTTATTTCCATGTCTAATGCCGATGTACTCGCAACAGGTCTTGGCACAAACGGTTACGGTGAAGCCTCCTATGTCGGCTTGAACGCTGGTGGCGCTGTCATCGTCGAAATCATCTTGACCTTCGTCTTTGTGTTGACCATTCTTGCCGTTACTTCCGACAATACCAGCGCTCCTTTCGCAGGCATCGTCATCGGTCTGACACTCGCTTTCGTCCACATTCTCGGCATCGTCTTGACGGGTACCTCCGTCAACCCGGCTCGTTCTTTCGGCCCAGCTTTGATGATGGCAACCCAAGGCGAGACATTGGCTCTCGTTCAAGTGTGGGTCTTTATCCTCGCTCCGCTTGTCGGCGCAGCTGCTGCCGCTGGCCTGTTTGCGTGGTTCAAGCCCAAGAAAGCCTAAATCACTGTTCACAGACACTGTGTGGCTCTCCTTTCGGGGAGCCACACTTTTATGCATGTGCCTAAAGAAATTTTTCAAAAACAGATTAGTATGGGCATATGAACGTTCTTTTTGTTGGCATAGGCGGTTTTATCGGGGCTGCGCTTCGCTATCTCATCTCTCTTATTCCCTTACCCAACACCCACGGTTTTCCACTCGCCACACTCGTCATCAATACTCTCGGAGCATTCGTTTTGGGCTTACTCATCGCTTTTGAAGCCCGTCATCCTGAAATGGATGCACGCATTCTTCTCATGAGCAAAGTCGGAATTTGTGGAGGATTCACCACTTTCTCCACTTTCTCTCTTGAGGCTCAAAACCTGCTTGCTACTGGGAAAACTGCGATGGCAATCTCCTATATGGTCGCCTCTCTTGTTCTCACAATTCTTGCCGTCTGGCTACCACAGCGATAAGACGTGACTCTACGCCCAGTATGTGGAGTGCTATTCCCATATGGGCATTTCTGTGCAAGAATAGTGGCACAACGTGCTCCGGGGTCGGTGAAATTCCGAGCCGGCGGTGATAGTCCGCGACCCACCTCATGGTGGTTGACAAGGTGAAACTCCTTGACCGACGGTTAAAGTCCGGATGGGAGGCGCGCGTTTACTGCTCTATGCTCTACGTGTAGTGCTTGGCGCAAGCTAGAAAACTAGCCCTGCCGGCTACGCGAGCAATAGCAGTACACGTTCGTTTACTTTCCCGAAGCCGAGGAAAGGACGAACATGAGAACACAGAAAAAGCCACACTGGCTCCCCGCCTTAATCGTGGCGCTTTTCCTTGCCCTGCTCTGGTGGTTCGTCACCTCATTCGGTATCGTAAACACCCACTTTCTTCCCTCGCCACAATCCTCCTTTGCCCGCCTTTTTTCAGGCTGGGACTACTATTGGCAGGCACTTATGGCGACCCTGCTGGAGGCATTTCTCGGCTGTCTCGTCGCGGCGCTTATCGGTATTCCACTGGGCTATCTCATTGCGAAATCACGCCTGTTTTCGTTAATGATCCAGCCCTACCTTGCCGCATCACAGGCAGTCCCCGCAGTGGCGGTTGCGCCCCTGTTGACAATATGGATCGGATACGGGCTTGCCCCCATCGTCGTTTTATGCGCGATTATGGTGGCGTTCCCCGTCATCGTCAATACGGCCGTCGGAATCAAACACATTGATCCCGACCTTATCGGCGCTGCCCGCATAGACGGCGCGCGCGGGCTCACCCTTATTCGCCATATTGAAGCACCTCTGGCAGCCCCAGCCATTCTGGCTGGCTTGCGCACAGGTTTCACGTTGTCAGTGACAGGCGCGGTCGTCGGTGAAATGGTCATCGGCGGGCGCGGGCTTGGCATTTTGCTGACGGGCGCGCAAAACTCGGCAGATACAACAGGCATGTTTGCCACGATTATTTTGCTCGCCGCAGCAGCCATGCTGATTTATTGGCTTTTAACTCTCGCCGAGCGGAAAGCCGATTACGCAATAGAAAACTAGGAGAAACAATGAAAAAATCTCTTTTTGCTCTCACGGCAGTGTGTGCACTCGCCCTCGGCGGCTGCTCTAGCACGAGCGATGACGCAGACACGAAAGACGCAACACCCATTACTGTCGGCTTGACATACATTCCCGATATCCAATTCGCGCCCATGTATGTTGCCGTCGAAAAGGGCTATTTCACTGATGAGGGGCTTGACGTGACTTTGCGGCATCACGGCGCACAAGAAGCTCTGCTTGGCGCTTTGGAAAGCGGGGACGAGGACGTTGTCTTTGCTGGTGGTGACGAAATGATGCAAGGACGCTCCACAGGTATTGACGTCGTTAACTGGGCGACAATGTACCAACAGTATCCCGTCACGCTCATCGTCCCAGAAGACTCCGATATTCAAAGCCCAGCTGATATTAAGGGCAAAAAGATTGGGCTTCCTGGCCCTTATGGTGAAAACTATTTCGCCATGCTCGCCATGCTGAAAAAGCAAGGTTTGAGTGAAGAAGAAGCGGGAATCCAGTACATCGGCTACACACAGGCTGCGGCTTTGGAAGCTGGAGAAGTGGACGGAATTATTGGCTTCGCTAATTCCGATACTGTTTCTATCGAGACATCGGGTATTCCCGTGCGCACAATCGACATGGTTGACGGTGGTCTTCCGCTCGTCGGCGTGGGCCTCGGCTCGCTCAGTGAGAACCTTGAAAAGAACAAGGAAGCCTATCAGGCGATGCTTCGCGCACTAGAGAAAGCCGTCGCTTTTGCCCAAGAAAACCCCGAGGAAACCCTCGATATTACGGAAAAGTATGTTCCTGCTCTGGCAGACAAGGACGCTCGCGCGACAGCCGCTAAGACTCTCGAGAAAACTCTCGCCCTCTACACGGGTGCTGAGGTTTTTGGTTCCCAGAATGCCGAGACGTGGGAAGCCATGAGTGCTTTCGAGGCTGAGAATGGCATTGTCGAGACGCAGGTTCCCGCCGCTGAGGCGTATGTGGATTTGACGAAGTAACTCTCTATAAACCGTCGTTGCGAGCGAGCAACGCGAGCGAAGCAATCTCTAGTACCTGTACAGCGGTATAGAACTAGAGATTGCTTCGTTGGGCGCGGAGCGCCCTCCTCGCAATGACGTTGGGAGAGTAAAGCTTTGCGTTAATCTGCCCACTTAGCGCAGAACGCAGTAGGGGAGATAGCGCTAAACAGAGTAGGCTTGAGGCGTGAAGAATTTTGAAGAACTGTTCGAGGAACTGAGCACTAAAGCGCTCGAACGTCCCGAAGGCTCCGGCACGGTCGCTGAACTCGATGCCGGCATTCATGCTATCGGCAAGAAAATTGCTGAGGAAGCAGGCGAGGTCTGGATTGCGGCAGAGTATCAGGAAGATGATGAGCTTGCCGAGGAAATTTCCCAGCTTCTCTATCATCTGCAAGTGATGATGATTGCCCGCGGGCTGAAGCTTGACGATATTTACCGTTATCTGTAAGGGGTTTGAAAATGTTACGTGTTGCCGTTCCAAATAAGGGTTCTTTGGCGCAGCCCGCGTGGGATATTCTGCGCGAGGCTGGCTATAAGCAGCGCCGCGATAGCCGCAAGCTGGTGCTGGTTGACGTCGAGAACGACGTCGAGTTCTTCTTTATCCGCCCGCGCGATGTCGCCGTCTATGTGGGGGCCGGTACGGTCGATGTTGGTATTACCGGTCGCGATTTGCTGCTTGATTCCGGGGCGGAAGCCGTCGAGCACCTCGCTTTGGGTTTTGCCCGCGCCAACTTCCGTTTTGCCGGCCCTAAAGGCGCTTTTTCTGACTTCTCGGATATTGACGGCAAGCGTGTGGCGACGTCTTTTGACGGGCTCGTTTCTCGTTTTTGCGAGGAGCAGGGAATTAAGCCAAAGCGTATCGTTCACCTGGACGGCGCAGTTGAGACTTCGGTTCAACTTGGCGTGGCTGACCTTATCGCAGACGTTGTCGAGACGGGTACGACCCTGAAAGCCGCCGGTCTTGAGGTTTTCGGTGAACCGATTTTGAAGTCGGAAGCGGTGTTGATTCGCCGTGCGGGTGACGAACTGCCTGAGGGCTTGGATACGTTGACACAGCGTTTTGAGGGCGTGCTGGTGGCTCGCCGCTACGTCATGTTTGACTACGATTGCCCCGCTGACACTCTCGACGACGCTATGGTGCTCACGCCTGGCTTGCAATCGCCAACTGTTTCCCCCTTGCATGAAGAGGGCTGGTTCGCTGTGCGTTCTATGGTGGAGCGTTCACGCATGAATGCCACGATGGACGCCCTCTACAAGATTGGCGCGAAAGCTATTATCGTTACTCCGCTTCTTGCCTGCCGTCTCTAAAATACGTAGCTTCGCGAGATTGTCTCTCGTCATTTAATATTTTTCCGTATGGCGAGTGGCAATAAATTATTTTTTGTCGTAGTGTGCACCAGCAGGCTTACTTGAGCGCGCCATAATAATGAGATGAATAATTCCAGCCAGTAATCCGCCAAACCAATCGCTTGCTATTGGCGTGGGAGCAGAGACGTTTACGTCCACAAACATGAACGTAAAATGAACGTAAAATGAACGTAAAATTTTGCGTTCACTTTACGTTCGTTTTCGTGTATTCTATGAGAAGAAGAAGGAGGAGGAGGATAAGATGAAAGAACATAAGCGATTGGAATACAAGCGCGAGATTACTGATAGCTTCTTAAAAACAGTCAGCGCTTTCGCTAATTATGATGGTGGAGATATCGTTTTTGGCATTTCTGACACTGGACAAAAAGTCGGAATAAAAAATATAGACGACACGTGTCTTGCTATAGAAAACAAGATTAATGATTCTGTAGCCCCTAAGCCAGATTTCACTCTTTCCGTCAAGGAAAAAGATTCAACTATTGTTCTTCATGTAGATAAAGGCTTCCATCCTCCGTATTACTACAAAAAGAAAGCATATAAACGAAACGATACCTCTACCGTAGAAGTTGACACCTTTGAACTAAAACGCCTTATTTTGGCTGGAGAAAACCTAAATTTTGAAGACATCCCCTCACGGAATCAAGAGCTGACTTTTCAGTATCTATCGCAAAAATTTGAGTCGGTTCTGAGAATTGAAAAAATCGACATCAACATTCTTAAAACGCTGAACCTCTTTACTGAAAATAAAGGGTTTAATGTGGCAGCAGAACTACTTTCGGATCAAAACAGCTTTCGTGGCGTGGACGTCGCGCGCTTCGGTGAAACAATGGATGTCTTTCTCGATAGAGCCACTTTTGAAAACGCTTCACTTGTAGAGATTTTCGATGAAACAATCAAGAAATTTGAGACGTACTATTCGTACGAAAAGGTAGTAGGGGCTACTCGCGAAAAAACCTATACAATACCCTACACTGCGTTCCGTGAAGCCCTAGCCAATGCTCTTGTCCATAGGCATTGGGATATTGATGCGCGCGTGAGAGTGTCGATGTTTGACGACAGGGTAGAGATAGTATCACCAGGCGGGCTTCCTGATGGCATGAGCAAGGAAGAATACCTTCATGGAAAGGTTTCTGTTTTTAGAAACCCAATTGTCAGTAATGTGTTTTTTCGTTTAGGAATTATTGAGACTTTCGGAACGGGAATTATCAAAATTAAGCAAGCCTATGAGCAGCTGAAATTAAAACCTCAATTTGACCTTTATGAAAACTCGATAACAATTATCTTGCCGACCCGCAATGCGCAGGTCACATTAACTCCTGACGAACAAAAAGTATTCGAATACGTATCTGGTGGCAAGGTTTTAAGCAGTTCAGAAATAGCGACGGCTATGGGGTGGAGTAAAGGGAAAACCATACAAGTAATAAAGGCGCTCGTTGCGTCACGGCTTTTGAAAGCTGAAGGAAGTGGGCGAGGTACCAAATATAGGAATGCATAGAAAAGGGTGTAAACCCCTTTTGTGGGAACGAGTGAGTGTGTAGCCTTATCGTTCCCATTATTGGCAGTGGTCGGAGAGGGTGACGCCTGCGACAGCGGCGGCGAGGAAGGCGAGAGCGTCCTCGTCAAGAGAGCGCCCCATTGTGGACATACCGAAAGGCGCGCTACGCAGTACGTCCGTCAAGCCGGAAGTCGAAACATCGCAGCGCGTCAAACGCTCACAGGCAAACAAACCCTCCAAATGCTTATCCAGCAACTCACGCACGTCAGCGTCAACACGACGAGACAACTCGTCGTCATCATCAAACACAGGAACGGGACACAGGGCAGGAGAGAGGGCCACCCGCGTCAAAGCCGTCACCGAATGATGTGACAGACCATAGTGACGCTCGCGCTTATCACCCTGGCTCATACGAAGCAAGGCAATCGGCGTCCCACCCAAAACATTGACGGCGTTAATAGCGTCGCCCACTTGCGTACCAGAAAAACCCCATCGAGTGCCCGTCCCCAAATTTCCCGGGCCTTGGCTCACGATCACAGCATCCGCTTTGCATACATGGCGGGCAGCCAACAAAGCCGTATGGATATTGACAGCCTCATAGTCACCACCAAAAGCCTGACCAGCAGTAATAGAGCCAGCCAGCCAGCCAGCCTCCCTCAACTCGGCAACAGAACGCGAGAACCAGAGTGGCAAGGCGGCACCGTCAGTCATCACGTACACCACGCGCGCATCAGGCTTGCTGGCACGCAAGCCAGCCAAAGCCGGCACAAGCGAAGAATGTAAATCGGCAACCAGAACAGGCATGCCGTCAATAGAATCAGCATTCTCCAAAACGCCATGATGTGGAGAATCTTGCTCGTCCACACCCAAAGTCATGTATTGCAGGGGAGTGTAGCGCGCCTTGACGATATGGCCCATTTCCTCGACGCTATCGGCAGGCAGGTGGCTATTATTCGCCACAATCATGCCATATCCACCCGTGCCCAGCTTCTTCGAGACGGTTGCAAGGCTCACGAGCACCTCGTCGCCCACCTGAGGTTCACCAACAAGCGGGATATACGCTAAAGCTCGGCCTGTTACGTCATTATCGTCATCACGGAACCGCACCTGGCACTCCTGCGCCTGCCCCCAGGCACGCCCGAGCGATTCCACAATTCCTTTACGCCACATCATCATACAAATGAGCATACTTCACGGGTAGGCTTAGAGCTAGCGTATGGCACGGATAGGCGAAATATCCACGAGAGGAGAAGCGATGAGCGGCAGGCGTCCGAAAAAGGACTATATGCAGCAGCTCTCTCTTGCCCTCAAGTCGATTACCGATTCCCACCGTGGTGTCACCAAGAAGCAGCTCATGCAACTTATTGGTTTGGACATCGCGAACGCTTCGGACGATAAGCAGCTTCACCGCCTCATTGAGCGCTTGCAAGGCCTCGGCTATCCCGTCACCTACGATCCCAATTCGGAGCGCTATGCTCTCGACAAAAAGCGCATTTTTGATATTGAGGCGAGTAGCACCGATTTGACCCTGCTTAAAACTGCGATACGCCAGGCTCCGCGTCGCTCCACACAGACGGCGCTCGTCTTGGAGAGTGCGCTGGCGAAATTGCACGCGACGGGCAGTTCAGAGCGGCACGACCCCAATGTTGCTGCCGATATTCCCGATGAAGATTTGCTGCTGCTCGTTGTTTCTTCGATTGAAAAGAAGAAGCGCGTGCGCTTTGCGTACCGTGGCGCGCAATCTGGCGAGCCTGCTTGGCGGATTTTTGACCCTTATCTTGTTTTTTCGCGTGACCGAGTCTTTTATGTGTGTGGCAGGGCGTGCCCCGATACGGAGATCGAGGAGGGCGACGTTTGCCCACCTGAGGAATGGCAGTGGCGCACCTACCGTATCTCGCGTATCGACTCTTCGACGTATGAGGAGATTGGGTCGCGCAGCGAGCGTTTTTCCCCGCAGGATGCCCATGAGAAAGTCAGCACCTTTTTTGAGGCTCATGACGTTACTCTTGCCGTTCGTCCCGGTAAAGCCCAGGCTTTGCGTTCTATCGCCGAGCAGGCCGGCGAGCCACATTCGCTGTGCCCGCCAGGTTGGGATTGCTACCGTATCGCGCGTATCGACCGCCGTTTCCTCTTTGAACGCCTCATGACCTACGGCCTCGATGTGCAACTGCTTGCGCCTGCGGGCCTGCGAGAGGAATGGGCCGGGAGACTGCGCCATCTCGCCACGGTGGGGGTGAGCCGATGAGCAGCGAAACCATCAATAATTCCATGATAAAAACGGGCACGATGATTGCCATTTTGAGCCACTTGGCGCGCCACGACGAGGTCTCTCTCGGGGAGCTGGCAGACCGTTTCAATATGCAGTGGAAAGAAATTTATCTCAATCTGTGGACGATGCACATGATTGAGGTCGACGATATTGACTCGCCCATGCCGCCGAGCCCCTTCGACGTTTTTGGCACTGCCAGCATGAAAGATTTTCCGCCCCCAACAGACGACAAAGTCCCTTCCACCATCACGAAAAATACCCTCCTACCGCCGATTTCTCCGCAGGCAAGCAGGGAGTTCATTTCCGTCTCTTTCTCTTTACCAGAGCTTGTCCTCATCGTCCACACTCTCGATGAGCTTCTTGAGGTGACGCCGCCCTCGCATGGGCGCACCCAGTTGAGCGATATTCGAGATAATCTTGCTGCCAGTGCTCACAAGCTCGGATACGACGCTGTGATATGGGAGCGCGCAGAAGATATCATCGCAGGCGACTTGCTCGATACTATTATTCGCGCTCTTGATGACGGGCACGCCGTCCATCTGACTTATTCCACTTTTGATGACGTGCAGTGTGTAGAGAATATCAAGGAATATGAGATTATTCCTTTGCGTCTTGACGGGGGAGCGCACCCTGTTTTACGTGCAGATTTATATGACCGAGACGCTGAGGACGGCGAAGGCGGTGCGCGTTCTTTCCGTCTCGATAGAATCTCCGAGGTTTCTTTGGGTGAAAAAGTCTCCAAAGGTCGCATCGCGCAGGGCCGTGAAAGAATGGAGGAGGACGCTGCGAGCGCAAAATATGACGATTCGCCGACCACTATTAGCATTACAACGACCCGTGAGGCACTGTGGGCTGCCGAGGAATTACCCGAGGTTGACGTAGAAGAAACAGGCGATGTTTTGGTGATGACGCTGCCCGCGCGCAATTATGATTTCATTGCCCGTTTTGTGGCTCTTATGGGTACAAACGTCATCGCGATTGAACCGCCTGAGGTTGCCGAGCGTGTGAGTGACATCTTCGCTGCTCTCGCTGCCGCTTATAGTGATGTCGAGCTGTCTGGCAAGCAGTGTTAGTACATGGAATGTCGTATGGAAAAGTCCCTGATAGAGCAGTACATTGCGAGCTACGCCGCCCGTGGTATCACTCTCGACCCCTTCCAAATCGACGCGTGCCGCGCACTGGATGCTGACCGTGACGTCCTCGTCTGCGCGCCAACTGGTTCAGGCAAAACCGTCGTCGCCCGTTACGCCGTTGAATTGGCGCTCTCGCGCGGAAAACGCTGCATCTATACTGCCCCTATTAAAGCTCTCTCGAACCAGAAGTATCACGAGCTTGCCGAGGCGCTCGGCGCTGACACTATCGGCCTGCTCACCGGGGACACCTCTATCAACCCAGACGGTCAAATTCTTGTGGTGACGACGGAAGTCTTGCGCAATATGCTCCTGCATGATTCGCCTGTGATTGACGATGTCGCCTATGCGGTACTGGACGAAGTCCACTATCTGGCAGACAGGGAGCGCGGGCCTGTTTGGGAAGAAATTATCTTGTCCCTGCCGCCCTCGGCGCGCCTTGTTTCTCTTTCGGCAACCGTCTCCAATACGGACGAGCTTGTTGGCTGGCTTTCCTCCGTCCGCGGTTCAACCGCTTTGATTAGCTCGGATATCCGCCCTGTGCCGCTGTCCCAACACGTCTCTTTCGGGCAGCGTCTCTATCCGCTTTACGATAATGACTACATAGAGGCTCACCCCTCGCCAGCACTCATGCGTGCTGTTGAGCGCGAGCAGAGCCGCGAAAAGCGAGGCCAGCGCATCGGTCCGAAAGCGCGAAACAATATCATCCAGCTTCTGGAAAAGCGTGATTTGCTGCCTGCTATCGAGTTCATTTTTTCCCGTAAGAGCTGCGATAACGCCACAGAAAGCCTCTTGCATTTAGGCGTGACCCTGACGACCAAAGAGGAACAGAAGCAGATTCGGGCAGAAGTCGAGGCTATCGGGGCAAGCTTGAGTGCGTCAGACAAGCGCGCTATCGACTTTTCCTTGCGTTCCCAGGCGATGATACGCGGCTACAGTGCCCACCATGCCGGCGTGTACCCGCCCCTCAAAGAGCTGACCGAGCAGCTCATGTCGCGCGGGCTACTTAAGCTCGTCTATGCGACGGGCACACTCGCTCTCGGCATCGACATGCCCGTGCGCACCGTCGTCCTTGAAGATCTCACTCGTTGGGACGGCTCTAACTTTGTCGATTTGTCTGCCCGCGAATACACCCAGCTGATTGGGCGTGCAGGCCGTCGCGGCAAAGACAGTAAAGGCTACGCGATTATTCTCGGAACGTCCCGTCTGGACCCGTATCTGCTTGCTGAGCTCGGCTCGGGCGATGTCGAGGAGCTTTTGAGCGCGTTCTACCCCTCGTATAACACTATCGTCAACCTGCTAGAGCGCATGCCTGCCCGGGAAGCGCGGGGTCTTATCGCGCGCTCTTTCGCCCAGTACCAGCGCAATAGTGACGTGGCAGAGATTGAGGGGCGCTTGGCTGCGATTTATGACGCGCAAGAGAAGGAAAAAGCTGGCTTGGAGTGCGACCGTGGGGACGTACACGAGTATCTACTCATGCGTGAACACGCCCCTCGCGCTCACCGTAATCAGCGCAGAAAAGCGAAAGCGGATTATCACCGTAAAATCCAGCAGTCCTTCCTCAAAGCGCGCACCGGCTATGCCTATGCCTTTGCCCGTGAGGGGCGCTTGACGTATGGTCTTGTCCTGTCTCGTAACGGGAAGAAAATGCGCATTATTGATTGGGACGGCAATGTTTCGTGGCTACGCGAGGACGACGTCTCTTCTCATCTGCGTGAAGTGGGGGAGTGTCCGCTTCCGCACGGCCTCTCTGTGCGTTCTCCAGACGGGCGCGAGCAGATTTTGGATAGGCTTGCCGATTGCGTGCTTGAACGTGCTGATTTAGGGCTTGACCGTGACTTAGAGAGATCGTGGGACCGCCTCGTCAAAGCCGATGACGCGCCTTATGTTTCCCATCCGTGCCATTCCTGCCCTGATAGGGACGAGCATATTGCGCATGGGCGTGATTTTGTTGCTTTGGACGCTGAAAGGCAGCGTTTGACGGCGTTGATTGATAAGTATGTTGATTCGTCTGGGCGTGATTTTGATAGGGCTGTCGATGTTCTGTGCGATGTGGGGCTTGTGCGGCGCGAAGAACGTGGGGAAGTGGCTCTCTTGGCTGGTGCTCGCTCTTTGCAAAGCCTGCATTTAGAGGCCGATTTATTGCTTTATGAATGCTTGATGGCCTTGTCTGCCAACCAGTTGGACGCTGAGGAAATGGTCGGCTGGACCTCCCTTTTCCTCATGGACGACCGTCTTGGCACACATCTGCCATCGCGTGCGCCTTTGCGTGAATTGACGTTGTCTGCCTATCGGATTGCTGATCGTCTACGCTCTATCGAGTATTCGCACGGTATTGAGCGCACGGGTGATGTTACTGCGGGTTGCGCGGATACTTTTGTTCTGTGGGCGCAAGGTGCTCCGCTTGAGGAGTGCTTGAAGTCCAGCCGCCTGACAGCTGGAGATTTCATCAACGCCGCTCGCCGTCTTGTCGATTTGCTGGGGCAGATTGCTCTTGCTGGCTCAGGCACGTGGATTGGGTCGACTGCACACGCTGCGCGCTCCCTTATGCGCCGCAATGAGCTGGAGGGGACGCTATGAGCTATACGTCGTCGCGAGCACGCGAAAGCGTGCGTGGCGATCTCGAGATTGCCTCGGTCGTTCACTTCGTTCCTTCCTCGCACAACAACGAACGGAGAGTCGGAATGCTTGCATTCCAGACCGAAGTGAGGCAGTTGTGGAAGGCGGCAAAGCCGCCGAACAATGACGGAGGGGGTGCAAAATGAAAGCTAAAAAATTGACGTTGAGGCGCGTAATCCTTGCAGTAATTGCAGGGGTGGCCCTGTGGGCTTCTTTTTCCCCGCTATCTCTCTGGTTTCTTGCCATTGTCGGGTTTGCTCTTTTTGCGCGTATCCTGCGTAACGCGACCCTTCCCGCTTCATTTTTCTATGGTCTCTGTGTCGGTTTGGGCTTTTTTCTTCCTCTGTTTTATTGGGCGCGCATTGCGTCTAGCAGCGTGATTGCGTGGGTGGCTTTGGCACTTTTAGAGTCTGTGTTCATTGCGCTTGTAGGGTTTGTCTGGCAGCTCTTGTCGCGCTCGTCGTTATGGGGGCGTCCGTGGCTTTTCCCATTCGCTGCCGCCGTAGTGTGGATTGCCTGCGAGCAGTTGCGTTCTCTCATTCCTTTCGGAGGAATGCCCTGGGGTCTGCTAGGTTTCGGGCAAGTTAACTCTCCGCTCGTCCATCTCGCGCCTTTGGGCTCGACCCAATTAGTCGGTGGGGCAGTAGTGACCTGCGGAGTGTTCGTCGGTCAGGGTGTTTTTCGCCGTCAGCGTTTCTTTGTGCGCCTCTATTCGGCGGTAGCAGTGTGCGTTCTCCTCTTTGCTCCTTTGGCTATTCCTCTCGGTACGGCTCCGTCCACAGGCACCATTCGTCTTGCTTATGCCCAGGGCATTGTTGCCCGTCCCGATGAAGAAGTTGACGGTTCGCGTGCTTTGCTCGTCACGAAAAATCTGGCCACCGAGGTGAAAAATCTAGAGGACAAAGATTTCGATGTGCTCGTTTTACCTGAGTCCACCTCAGATAGAGATATTAGGGTCGATTCGGCTTCACGCAAGCTGATTTCTGACATAGAAGATTCCGCCGGCTCACACCCGATTCTTTTGGGAACCCAAGAGTATATTGACGACTACCGTTTCAACGATTACGTCCTCGTTTCGGACGGTGAGGTTCAGGCGCGATATTCCAAGCAGCACCCAGCGCCTTTCGGCGAGTATCTGCCGTGGCGCTCTTTCCTTATTCCTCTCATCGAGCAGGCGAGCCAGATTTCCGTCGATATGCGCGCGGGGGATAAGCCTGCTGTTCTTGACGTTCCCTTGAGCAGGGGAGAAGGTGACGGAGTCTCGTCTGTGCGTGTGGCTGTGCCGATTTGTTTCGAGGTTGGTGATTCGACGGTTCTCTCCCAAGCAATCGGTGAGGGTGCTTCACTTATTGTCGTACCAACGAATAATGCCTCTTTTGGCGACACGGCCGAGTCTCGCCAGCAATTCGATATGACTCGTTTCCGCGCTGTCGAATACGGGCGCGACGCCGTCCAGATTTCTACTGTCGGCGTTTCTGGCGCTATCCGTTCCGATGGAAGCGTCATCGAAGCGACTGAGCCATGGACGGCTGCCTCGTCAATCGTCACTCTTTCTTTGTACGAGAATACGACGTGGGCGGCGCGTTTGTATCCGCTGATTGTTTGGGGTGTTTTTTGTGCAGGCGGGTTTATTGTCCTGTGGGCTCTAGTAGAGTATCCATATAGACGCAGATTGTCTGCGGACGTAAAGAGAAAGGGGCAGGCGTGAAAGCTCTCGTCATTATTCCGACCTATAACGAGCTTGAGTCCTTACCAACTATTGTTCAGCGTGTCCGCACGGCTGTTCCCGAGTGCGACATTCTTATTGTTGACGATAATTCTCCGGACGGCACGGGCGATTTGGCTGATTCGTATGCGCAAGAAGATAGCCAGATTCATGTGCTTCACCGTGAGGGTAAAGAGGGCTTGGGACGCGCGTATCTGCATGCTTTTTCGTGGGCTATGGAAGACGGCGGGTACACCCATCTTGTCCAGATGGACGCGGACGGTTCTCATCGCCCAGAAGAACTTCCTTTACTGCTTGAGCGCGCTGCGATGAGCGACGCACCCGATTTGGTGATTGGTTCGCGTTATGTGCGCGGGGGTGAGACTGTGGGCTGGTCACGCGCCCGCGAGTTGCTTTCGCGTGGCGGGAATGCCTATATTCGCCTGTGGCTGGGCTTGCCTGTATCGGACGCTACTGCCGGTTTCCGTGTGTATAAGATTGATTTTCTGCGCACTCTTGACTTAGAAAGCGTTGAGTCTGCCGGCTATTTCTTCCAGACGGATATGACGTACCACGTTCACAATGCCGGCGGGCATATTGTGGAAATGCCAATTTCTTTCGCCGAGCGCGAGGCTGGCACCTCTAAGCTTTCTGGCAATATCTTCACCGAGTCCCTCAAACGCACAACCCGCATGGGCCTTGCTCACCGCACCGCCCAACTCCGTACTTTTTTCTCATCGTCTAAATCTTGATTGATGGAAAAGAGATTTTATTATGAGTTTTGTTAGCGACAAAATAACGAGTAAGACCACTTATTACAAACCTGGTTTTGAGCCTGACTTTGTGATACCAGAACAATACACTGCATATCGTTTTGCTTTAGGAAAAACGGGAAATAATCCGCTTGTCGCCATGTGCATGAATCCGTCTGCCGCAAAAGATACCTCGAGCGACACTACCGTCAACAGAATTATCAACGTTTGCCAAAAACTTTCTTTAGATGGCTGGGCAGTGTTCAACCTTTACCCTGAAAGGGCGACAAAGGCTGAAAAAATGGAAGATTTTAGACAAGATTTATTAGATGAGAATTTGAAAATAATACGGAACTATTTAATTGAAAACAATATTTCTGAAGTCTGGGGGGCATGGGGAGACAACCGGTGGAAAATTAAGGCACTTGATGAAGGAAAACGACAAGTGCAATCCATGCTGTCTGAAATGGGAATTAAAATTTTTTATTTTGGGTCCCTCACGAGACTGGGAAACCCACGACATCCAATTCAGCGCCACGAAACGTGGGATTTTACGGAGAAAAAATACTTAGTTTTAGGCTAATAATTTTACGTAAACTTGCCGGTTAACCTGCGGAAATGAAGTAGTGACTATAGGCGTTATTGTAATAGCTAGGCGAAAAATAAGGCTTCTGACCTGCGGAAATGGGGTATTTTCGCAGGTCAGAGGCTTGTAGGTGTGGAATGTGGGGGAGAGTGGCTTAGCGGTGACGGAAGCGCAGACGCAATTTGCCCTCACGCAGAAGCTCAAGTCGCTCATCGAGAAGCACTTGCAATTCTTCTTCGTTGCGACGCTCCATGAGCATATCCCAGTGCGTACGCACAGGCTTAATAATTTCTTCGTCCTCAGATTCGTCACGGTCACGCAATTTTGCTTCCTGGCCACAACGACATTCCCATGTAGGAGGAGCGACAACTTCCAGCACCATAGCGATAGGGAATTCGTGTCCCTGAGGGCAGACGTAATAAACCGGCTCGCGAGGAACAAACTTTACGCCAGTATCAGTCTCTAGGGAATTAGCGCCAATTTTCATACCGCGCAGTGAACGTTCAGCCACAATGACCTCCTGTAGAAAAATAATTACCGCACATAATTATAGGAAGTGAAAAGGGAAGTAAAAGAAACGACTCCATTTTTTCGCACAAATAAAAGGAAAAGCCCCTTTTCGCAGTACAGCACCATTTTACCCTATTTGCCGATAATGTACATTATGTCAGATTTCCTGACGGGTCCCCATATACCTCATCTACTACTTCTCCCCTTATTTTTTACGAGAGCGGCGCTCACGCACGCGCACACCTATTTCAATAGGTGTTCCCTCGAAACCAAACTCTTTACGTAGCGAGTTCTCTATGAAGCGTCGATACGAATGCTCCAGAAAACCAGAAGCAAAAAGGACGAAACGTGGCGGGCGTGTACGCACCTGTGTTCCAAAAAGAATACGAGGCTGCTTTCCCCCACGCACAGGGTGCGGGTGTGCAGCGGTCAACTCTCCAAGGAAGGAATTGAGCTTGCCCGTAGAAATACGCTTCTCCCACGATTCTAGAGCTTCGTCCATAGCGCGCGTCAGACGATTCGTGTGCCAGCCTGTCTTAGCGGATAGGTTCACGCGCCTCGCCCAACTAAGCTGAACCAAATCGCGCTCTAGCTCTCTATCGAGTTCTTTGCGGCGCTCCTCGTTGACCATGTCCCACTTGTTGCAGACGATGACGAGCGCGCGTCCAGCATCAACGACCTGTTGGATAACGCGAATGTCCTGCTCTGTGACGGGTTCGGAGGCGTCAATGAGCACGAGGCCTAGCTCGGCTTTTTCGATGGCGTTTTGTGTGCGCAGCGAAGCGTAGTAGTCCGCTCCCCTGGTCTGCTTGACACGCCTGCGAATGCCCGCTGTATCAACGAAAACCCACGGTCTCCCGTCAATTTCAAGCGTCTCGTCGACCGGATCGCGCGTCGTACCAGCCATTTCACTGACAACTACGCGTTCAGAACCTGCCAAATAGTTCAACAGGGACGATTTGCCGACGTTTGGCTTGCCTACGAGAGCAATTCTTCGCGCCCCATGCGATGTGGCGCGAGTCACAGTCGACTCTTTAGGAAGCATACCGACGATTTTCGTCAGCAAATCCCCCGAACCACGCCCGTGAAGTGCGGAAACGGAGTGTGGCTCGCCTAAACCAAGCCCCCAGAGTGCAGCAGCGTCAGCTTCTTGAAGATCCGAATCGACCTTATTCGCCACGAGAACAACAGGCTTCTTGACCCTACGCACAAGGCGCACAAGCTGTTCATCGGTTGTCGTAATGCCGACGGTTGCATCGACAACTAAAGCAATAACGTCAGCATTCTCCATAGCGATTTCAGCCTGACGAGCCACTTCCTCGTCAAGGCCTGCAACATCGAGCTCCCAGCCGCCCGTATCGACGACGGTAAAAGCGACACCGTCCCACTCGGCAGGATACGAGACGCGGTCGCGCGTAACACCAGGCGTATCTTGGACGACAGCGACGCGCTTGCCAACAATACGATTGATAAGAGTCGATTTTCCAACATTCGGGCGGCCTACAATAGCCAGAACCGGCAAAGAGACTTCGGGAGCGTTATCGTCCCAGTCCCCCTCCCCTTCGAGCAGGCGAAAATCCTCGTCTTCTAGCTCGTAGTCCTGGAGGTGGGCGCGCAGCATATCTGCACGGAGAGTCTCCAAATCGGCGTCGTCATCAAAGTCGCCGTCAAACTCGCCTGCGAGCTCAAATTCCTCTACGCCCTCAGCGTCTAACTCTTCGTGTTCACTCATTATTCCTCCGGAACCAGAGCAATAACAGCGCTGACGACCTCGTCAATGCCCAGTTGAGAGGAGTCAATCAAGGTAACACCGTCTTTTGCGGTCATGAAATCATTGACTTTCAAATCGTCTTTATCGCGGCGCAAGACCTCGTCTTTGGTGGCCTCAACAGCGTCTTTATCGGCACTCCCCCGGACTTCGAGAGAACGGCGTGCAAGGCGCGCTTCTTCGGAGGCGGTAATAATGACGCGCACATTCGCGTCGGGAGCGACCACGCTCGTAATATCGCGCCCCTCGGCAATGATGCCTGTGCGTGCAGAGGAAATAATCTCGCGTTGAAGGCGGATGAGCTCTTCGCGCACCTGCATATTGGCGGCGACCTTCGAGACAACGCGCGTTATCTCAGGGCTACGAATTTCCTGAGTAATATCGACACCGTCGCAGATAATTGTTTGATTATCGGGGTCGAGAGGCATATCGAGAGGCATGCGCTTGACGGCCTCCGCGACACCGTTGGTATCGTCAAGGTCAACGCCGCAGCGCACGACCCACCATGTTGCACAGCGATACATCGCGCCTGTATCGAGATATGCCAGCGACAATTCGCGTGCCACTTGCTTCGACACTGTCGATTTACCCGAACCGGACGGCCCGTCAACAGCAATCACCAAGCCACTCTTACTGGTTTTCCCGTCAAAAATGACGCGATAGCCTCGAGATTCGAGAGCTGCAACGAGTGGCAGAGCGCTAGAGGGCTGAACAGCCAAAGCGACGCGACCGACAGGCTGGCCTGCCGAATGCTCAATCTGCAAATCTTCGATATTGATACCAGTCTCCCCCACATGAGTGAAGAGCTCGCCGAGCGCACCAGGCGTATCGGGGACGAGAGCAATAACTTCCGCGTAGCGCCGTGGCGCGCCACCATGCTTGCCAGGAATACGCGCAACACCCTCGTTGCCGCGTTTGACAGCGCTGGCAACCCCCAAGAGCACGCCAGGCTCGAAAGGATTGGAATTGGCAGGTTCTAAAGCTTTAATCAAATCCTGAAGCCCGTCCGCCACAGCCTGCAAGCTCTGACGCACAGCAGGGGCATTACCAGCAATAATACGCGCCCACAGGTCAGAATCGGAGTGAGCAATACGGGTGAGGTCGCGCAAGCCCTGCCCTGCCAAAGACAGCGATTCCTCGGGAGCTTCACGCAAGGTTCCAGCCACAAGAGAGCTCACCAGCTGCGGCATGTGGGAGACGAGAGCGACCGAATTGTCATGCTCTTGCGGGGACATCACCACAGGCACAGCTCCCATATCCAAAGCGAGAGTTTGCACTGCATGAAGAGTCTCAGGGTCGGTCTGCTCGGTCGGAGTGAGTACCCACGGGCGACCGGCAAACAAGTCGGCGTCAGCGGCTACTGCCCCACTGCGCTCACGGCCAGCCATCGGGTGCGAACCAACATAACGTGAGGCATGAGGGCTGGTAGCAACCTCGTCAACAATCAAACCCTTAACCGAAGAAACGTCAGAGACGATAGCCTGCGGATATTTCTCGAGGGCTTCACAAACAACAGACGCGGCCACGTCCGGTGGAACGGCAACAATCACCAGGGCTGGCGCAGGCATTGAATCGCTAGCAATCTCTCCCGCACCTAAATCACGTGCAAGGGCCTGGGATGCCGGCGAGGTGTCACTCAAATAGACGTCCGTGCCTAATTCGCGTAAACGCAGACCAACCGAGGCTCCGAGCAGTCCGGAGCCGATAACGAGAACAGGAGAAATAGCCATATCACATACCTACCATGTTCATCAGTGCCGATAATTCATTTCCGGCGACCTGTCGGGTACGCCCGGGCTTGAGATGCCCAAGCTCTACAGTACCGAATTTCGTGCGCACAAGCTCCATAACCGGATGCCCAACTTCGCCCATCATGCGGCGCACGATTCGATTCTTCCCCGAATGCAGGGTGATTTCGATAATCGAATTGCGCGGGCGCGCTTCACGCACGATGAAACGGTCAGCCTTAACTTTGCCGTCTTTCAGCGTGATTCCCTGGGTCATCACCTTTTGCAGGCCACGGCTGACTTCCCCCTCAACACGGGCAATATAGGTTTTGGGGACTTCATAGGACGGGTGTGCCAAGCGGTGTGCGAGCTCGCCGTCATTAGTGAGCAGAATAAGTCCCTCTGTATCGTGGTCGAGACGGCCAACATGATAGAGACGCTCAGCGCGGTCAGCGACGAATTTGCTGAGGTTTTCGCGCCCAAGCTCGTCTTCCATTGTCGAATAGACGCCGTAAGGCTTGTAGAGAGCAAGGGTGAGCAGATTAGTGTTGAGGACGACGGTCATTCCATCGACTTTGACCTGCGCGGTTTGCGGGTCGATACGCGTGCCAAGGGTGGTGACGATTTGCCCATCAACCTCCACACGACCTGCGGTTATTAAATCCTCGCAGGCACGCCGAGAGGCAACGCCGGCATGGGCGAGAACCTTTTGCAGGCGCTCACCTTGCTCATGCGAGTCTTGCTCATGCGAGACAGGCTCACCGCGTGTCATTCAATCTCCTTAGCGACATCGTCAATATCGGTTTCGTCGGGCAAATACGGCGCGAGAGGTGCGAGCTCGTCGATAGAGTTCATACCCATGACCTCTAAAAAGCGCGCAGTCGTGCCGTATAAAGCCGCTCCGCTCACCGAGCGCCCGACTTCCTCGGTCAAGCCACGCGCACAGAGCGTGCGCACAACCGAATCGACATTCACACCGCGAATAGCCGCAATCTGTGCACGCGACACCGGCTGACGGTAGGCAATAACCGCGAGAGTTTCGAGCGCCGGAGTCGAGAGTTTACCAGAATGTTCGCGCGTAATATAGGCGGAAACAATGTCGCCATAGTGACTATTTGTGTAGATTCGCCAGCCGCCTCCGGATTCGCGAAGCTCAAAACCACGTTCACGCCCGCCCGTCTCGCCGGCATATTCTTCGCGCAAATGGTGGAGCAGGCGCGAGGTTTCCGCTTCGCTCAAGCCGATTGCGTGCGCTAAATCGACGAGCGGCATGGGGTCAGAAGCCACAAAAAGAAGTGCTTCTAATGCTCCTAGCTGGTGTTCGTCAAAGTTTTCGGCGCTCATTGTTGCTCCTCGCTATTCTTTTCGCTGGTGACGGTCTCTGTGTTTAGGTTCGTGGTGTCTGCCTGCTCTTTTTCCGCCTGCTCGCTCAGCGCGTCTTCTTCGTCTACGATCCCCTCAAGTTCTCGCGTCGATTCACGGGTTTTCACAAGGGTAAGCGGCGCTAACGATTCCTCCTGATATGCATCGACCTCATTGGCGCGAATCAGTTCAAGCACTGCCATAAAGCGCGCGATGACGGTCGCCATATTTGGAGCTTCTTCGCAGAGCTTGGCGAAATCGGTTTTTTGAGCAAGTTTGAGGTTTTCGCGTAGGTAGCGCACTTGGGAACGCACGGGGACGGTTGGGGTGTGCAGGTGGTCGATGGTGACGACTGGTATTTCTGGGCTGCGTGTAAAAGCGTCGGCAGCCAGTATTGCCAAGTCTTCAACGCCTATAGAGATGTGTGTGGGTGGGACGATATCGAGATATTCGGCGTCAATCTCGGCGTCCCTGCCGTAGGAGCGCGCGCAATCAGCCATTCGCTGGGCGAACACACCGGCAACTTCCTTGTATGCCTTGTATTGCAGGAGCTTTGCGAAAAGCAAATCGCGCTGTTCAAGCAGTTCAATATCTTCTTCGTCAATCTCTTCGCCCGGCAGCAGGCGTGCTGCTTTCAATTCGAGCAAGGTCGCAGCAACAACGAGGAATTCGCTGACTTGGGAGAGATTGTAGGTGTCTTGAGCGCGCACAAAAGCAATAAACTCGTCGGTCACTTCGGCGAGAGCAACATCAGTGACGTCGAGACGGCGGCGCGAAATGAGGTCGAGCAGAACAGAAAAAGGCCCTGAGAAAACGTCAAGGCTCACAGCAAAAGAGTCGTTAGCAGGCTCTTCGACTGTAAAGAGTCCCTCCACTATGCACACTGCCCTTTCGCAATGACTTCGCGGGCAAGCTGCTTGTATGTCTTTGCGGCTGCGTGCTCGGGGGCATATTGCGTAATCGGTTGGCCTGCGATTGTCGCGTCAGGGAATTTGACGGTGCGACGCACGAAAGTCTCGTAAACCTTGTCTCCGAAGCCGTCTTTGACGGAGGCCATAACCTCGCGTGAATGAAGGGTGCGGGTATCGACCATTGTCAAAAGTACGCCGTCGATGACGAGGCGCGGATTCAGGCGGTCTTGGACGCGCTCGATTTGGTCAACAAGAAGGGCCACGCCTCGCATGGCGAAGTATTCGGCTTCGAGTGGGATGATGACGCCGTGGGCTGCGGTGAGTGCGTTGACCATGAGTAGGCCGAGTGAGGGCTGGCAGTCGATAATGATGAAGTCGTAATCGTCGAGGACGGGACGCAGGACGCGTGAGAGTGCCTGTTCGCGGGCGACCTCGTTGATGAGGACGATTTCTGCGGCGGAGAGGTCGATATTGGCGGGGACGATGTCGAGATTTTCAACGCTGGTGGGACAAATAATTTCTTTGACGTTGGGTTTGGCGGCGATGAGCTCGTTGTAAATGGTGCGTTCCATTGCCCGCGTGTTAATCGCCAAGCCTGCACAGGCGGCTGCTTGGGGGTCGAAATCGACGATGAGGACTTTGCGGCCGTAACCGGCGAGAGCCGCCGCGAGGTTAATGGAGGTGGTTGTTTTGCCTACTCCCCCTTTTTGGTTTGCCATCGCAACAATGCGGGCTGGCCCGTGGCTTTTCAGTGCGTCGGGCAGGGGGAAATCGTTTTCATTGCCAAATAATGTCTCTTGTTCACTCACAATCCCCACTCTACCTGTTTACAGCGCTTTTGTGCTTTTATACAAGCGCGCGCCGCGCCACTTGCACTCAAGATCAAACCAAGATCACGCACCTAGAGCCTGTAGGGGAATAACATATATACCGTCTTCCGCTTGATACGCATATTCTCCTACGCCTACAAGCACTGCCATGAACGCAGGTTCTGGATTTCGTTGACGTGGATTGTTGGCGAGCTTTTTGCGCAACCGTTTCAAATTCGTTATTGCGGATGGCACTTTATCCATGCCTGTTTTCATTTCAAAGGCAGCCCATGACCCGTCTGCAAGCTCGATTATTGCGTCGATTTCAAGACCAGAATCGTCATTGTAATAGCGAACAGGAGATGTGCCTAAAACAGGCAGCTTGTTTATATAAACACTCAAATCACGCACGCACATATTTTCAAAAATAAACCCAAAAGTTTGCCAATCGTTTAATAGTGCTTCTGGCCCCATACCAAGTAAGGCTACTGGCAGTGATGGGTCTGAAAAATAGCGTTTTGGTTTCGTCTGGAAGCGTTTTGGTGAACGAGCTTGTGGCACCCATCCGGGGATTTCTTCAATGACGTACATTCGTTTTAGTGACGCAATATAGTGCGCAAGCGTGGTTTGAGATAGGAATTCTTCTTCTTTTCCTTCTTCTGCACCATACATATCTCTTAGCAAGGTTTTGTATGTTGCAGATTGTCCGATGTTTCGCGCAAGAGATAGCATGAGACGCTGCGCGACGTCAGGTTTGAGACCTAGTTGTGCGATGCTGTTGTTGCTGATAGCGCTGACGTATTGTGCAGCTATAGTTTGCGCTTCGTGAGCGCTAAGGTGAGTGGCTTCAGGCCAGCCTCCTCTACATGCAATATCTACTAACCCCATAGCGCTAGTGTTCACTTCACATGAGGTGAACTCTCCATTGAATAGGCCTTCTAAAGATACTTTTCCGTGGGAATCGTTTGTTTCATAGCAACTCATGGGGTACATACGTATTTTTCCTATGCGTCCTGCACCGCTGTGCATGGGAGTGTCACTGGAAACGTCTGGTGTTGAGGAGCCAGTTAGTATGTATGCTCCTCTTTTTTGGGCAGTGGTATCTACGTTATGTCGCACTGCATTCCAAATTTCTGGTACAAATTGCCACTCGTCTATGACGTGCGGGGCTTCTCCCATAAGGGCAATGTTTTTGTCTGCTTTGATAAGGTCGATTTGAGTATCGACATAGCTAACACTTTTGCCGTGACGTAAGGCTGTCCACGTTTTACCGCACCATTTTGTTCCAGCTATTTCGACTGCACCAAAAATGTCAAGATACTCTTGGACTTTTTTGTCGACAATCCGTGGCTTGTATTCATTGTTATCTATTAATGAAGAACTCATGCGTACATCTCCTTTTCGCGCTATTTAAGGAAATTATAGCACTTCACTTTGTTTTTCCGAACTTTTTACTTTGAAAATACGAATTTTTCATTTTGATTTTCCGAAGTTTTTACTTTGAAAATCCGAATGTTTCACATTCCCTTTGTGAGAGGCGAAGCCGCGAACAGCGAACGAACAATCTCTAGTTCCTTTACGCTTCCTACACAATTCATCTTGCCCTTTTGTGCGACAATCTATCGCACAAATTCGCCACCAGTCTTTTTATGACGTGGGATTGAATATGAGGTAACAGAATCTCCCCTGCCCTGCTTGCACAAATCAGCAACCACCCCCAGCAAATCTTTCGCTTACTTCAATGTCCTTGTCCCCCAAGGAGAACTGGAAATACAATGACGTCTCCACCCCGTCATTGCGAGCCTGCGTTAGCAGGCGAAGCAATCTCTACTCCCAAAAGCGCAAAATTACTTGTGTCGTATACATATATGTATACGTTTCAAGTAAAAAGCGTTAGATTTCCAAAAACTTTGGGGTTCAAGGTAAGAAACGACCCCGCCTGGTTCGCTACCTGAGGGTAAGCGTGCGGGGTACTTTCATTTTCGAGTTTAGCAGATGAGAAGGGAACGCCCTATTCTCCACCCGTCGTTGCGAGGGAGCGAAGCGAGCGAAGCAATCTCTGTAGCTCTGCCAGCAGGAAGTCTAGGCGGTTGCTACGAGTTGGGAAACTCGCGCGCGAGATACGCCCATAAGGAAAGCAATATCGCTTTGGGCAATTCCTTTTTGCTTCAACGCAATAACTGCTTGCCTGGTAGCCTCGGCAGCTTGCTTACGAATCTCGTCCGCTTCTTGCATTTTCTTCCTAGCAGCAATCAAGTCGTTAGAAAGACTAGCAAGGTCAGGAATGATGTTAATTTCCCATTCCTCATGCTCTTTCTCATCTTCAGGCCACACAGTATCCAAATAGTCTAGGACTTGTTTGTGTGCCTGCGACAGATGCGCCACTTGGGTGTAATGCGCATCTGGAACAATCTCAAGTTCCCAACCACCGTGCCATTTTCTAGCGGTCACGTTTAGTGGTGGGGAAAGTGGGCTGTTTTTCGTTTCGGGTTTCATGATTCTCTCTCTGTTTCGGGGACGTTTGGTAGGAGAATTATGATTTTTCTATTGCCTTCAAAACTTGGCGCGTAACGCCTGGTGAAAGTTCCCTTGTGCCCGTAATGACGACCATGGCCTCTCCTCTTTGCCATTTTTCATGGTCGCCTTTGCCTTGCTGCATTGTGAAACCAGCAGCTTTCAGCAATTTTACGGCTTCTTTTTTCTTCATGGGTTTCACCATAAAAGCAAATATACCCACCCTTAACAGTTCTGTCAAGGGAGACTTAACTGCACTTTAGGGGGACGGGAATGCAAAGCAAGCTCCTGAAAACCCGCTGTTTGAACTATTAGGAATTTCCTAATAGTTACCCACGCCCACCCCGTCGTTGCGAGGGAGCACAACAAAGAGCGGAAGGTCCGAGGAAGCTTGCTTAGTCGAGACTGTAGCGACGAAGTTGCCGTAAGTGAGCGAAGCGAACGAATAACGCGACCGAAGCAATCCCTAGTCCCTTTACGCTTGCTCCACAATTCATCCTCCCCTTTTGTGTGACAATCTATCGCACAAATTCACCATCAGTCCTTTTGTGACGTGGATTGAATATGAGGTAACAAGATCTCCCCTGCCCCGCTTGCGCAAATCAGCAACCACCCCCAGCGAATCTTTCGCCTACTTCAATGTCCTCGTCCCCCAGGGAGAACTGGAAATACGCTAGGGCGTGCCGCACAAAAAATTGACATCACATTTGCCTCTCTGTCATGACGGTTTCGTTTGAGGAAAGAATCGTGACAGGTATTCTCTCATTGTCGGATTGACGGCATAAACATGCGTCCCAAGTATTCCTCTGGTCAGTAGTACGTAGTAGATGTTCTTAATGTATTGGTCGAGCTCTTCCTGTGTTGCGGTGGCGTAACCATTCCGATCGTAATAATTACTTTTGTCGGCTATAAGAACTCCTGCTTCTGGGTCGTAAGCGAGGTCATCCCCGATGATAACGTACGCATGACTTAAATCGTAGCCTTGGGTTGAGTGAATGCATCCTACTTCGTGGGCAATCTGATAGTCCTCCGCTCCTTTGATAACCCAGTTTTCGTATGTGTGGTTCCACTTCAGGCCAATTCCGTCTATAACGATGTCCCTGACTGCAGGGTCATTGCACTTGTTTGGTTTCGTTTTCCATTCCCAGGCGTAACCTGCAACCATCCTGCTGAGCTCGTGTTTTTTATAATTACTTTCAAAGCTATCTATAAATTCGGAAAAATCCTCGTGTAGCACAAAGTCATACTTGTCGAAGGTTTTGAAGTCGGGATTCTTGTCATCGAGAATAGCGCGTACGTACTCTAGATATGCCTTGCCACCTTTAACTCTCATCTGATTGTGGAGTTCTATTGGATTGTCTAGAGCATTCCCAAGTGCAGAGCGCATCTCCCCCATCCCAAGGCAAGATGGACCGATACTTTGAAGTGGGTCGTAGAAGAACACGGGCAGCTTTGTCTGCGCGATTATCCAATCCATCTGGGTGGCATCGGGTGGCAGGTCTAACTTTTTCGTAATCTTATCGAAGTTACCAAACTGAGTAGCCAGATTCTTGCGACGTTTGAGCTTGTGCGCCTCGTCAACAAGCAGTATGTCAAAGCACTTGTCACCGTTTGGCGTGTATCCCATCCCAGGCTTGACCAAATCGGTAGGAGCGATAACATCGCTTGGGTCAAGCCCACTCACATTCTTCAGTGACTTTTTAAGGGTTTCACGCAAAGACGTAACGGGCTCTACTATACGAATATTCAAATCCTTGTACTTCGGGTCGTCTTTCAACATCTTCAAAAGGTAGATGGCGAGCACGGTCTTGCCTGTCCCCGGCATTCCTTCCACAACAATCGGCTCGGATTTGTCTAGTCCTCTTCTGATTGCCGTAAGAATTGTATCAAGCGCCACCTTCTGCTCAACCGTTAGACCTTTGTAGGGGGAATATTTGAAAACCTCTGATTCTTCGATGTCTGCGATGGAATGATCTGCGAGCTCCATACCACGGAGATCCTCCCACAGGTCTTCAAACATCTCAGCATACTTGTCTTTTGAGAAGTAACTCGTTTCAGTCATGCCTTCGTTCTTGTTGGTTAAACGATAACGACCGTCCGCATGCATGAGTCCAATGAGGCGATGTTCGTAATCTGTGATAACAGAGGCATTGAACTCGCCGTGGTAAATGATGCTCACTGTGTCAAAGTCCCGCTTTTCCTCATTAGCTCCATGTTGGTTTATTCTGGTTGCAGCGCTCGTGGTCTGACCAACGTAGGCCTCGCTGTCATTCGCCAGAATATAAACTACGGGCCAATCAAGAATCCAATCTCTCTCCAAGTCAAACTCGTCGATATTAACTTGGGATTTAGGAGAGAAGGGCCCCCTATCGATTAGGAAAGGGGAAGTTCCAGAGGGCTCCAGAGCAGATGTACTTGTCTTAATTACTAGCATAATTCGTCGTACTTCCTCGAATTACCCCGGGAATTCTGCACAGGATATTTTATGTCGTTGGCATCGATTTTATCGCTAATGGCCTCGACGAGGTCTACACCGAGTCTGTCGGCCATATAAATGCAATAGATGAGCACGTCGGCGAGTTCTTCCCTTGCCTCTCTAGCCTTAGACGCTACCTCTAGGTCAGCACCCGACCACTGAAACACCTCGAGCAGTTCGGCTGCCTCTAGGCTGATGGACAGGGCCAAATCCTTCGGATTGTGGAACTGGGACCAGTCGCGCTCTTCCCTGAATGCGAGGGCTTTCGCGACAGCTCCCTCGAAGTTCATCTTTCTCCCTTGCTCGGAAAGCGACTCCTGCGTCGCTACTTCACTCGCACTCGACACGCTGTCAACTTCCTGAACTCCTGCGTCTGTCATCTTCCGTCACCTTTCCTACCGCGACTTTTGCCGCTCAACCGTCACCACTAAGACTACCCTAGGAAACACGTCAGAACACAAAAAGAAGCGCGCGTACACGAAGGAGCGTCACCGTCTGCTTTGCGGAGTAAGCAGTCATGTCGCTATAGATTGCCATAACAAGAAGCGAAGGGTCCGAGAGCTCGCTCTCGAGACCGTAGCGACGCAGTTATGAGAGGCACGAAGTGCCGAACACGTCAGGCGCAGAGCGCCTTCCTCGCAATGACGGGATGGGTGATTGCCCTTGGCAGGGTCCTCACTCCCCCGTCATTCGATTTCAACCTCAACACGTTATTGCCAGCTTTGCGATTCGTGGTTCCATGTTGCCGCATAATCCGTGTCATTGCGTATGCTGTCAACTATCGGCAAAAGCAGCGCCTGCAACATATGTACCATATCCTCAAGTTCCACGTTCACCAGTGCTTTCTTCTTTTTCAAAAACGCTTTCCAACGCCTCTGATGAACCTCACTCGTCACAAAATCGTCTGTCAGCGCGAAAATATCGTCAAAGTCCGTTCCTCTATGCTCAAAGGTTTCCCTGATTGCTTCTCGCAACTCTGCACCATCAAACTCGTACCTATTAGCCAAAACGTAGATGTCGTAGAAATCTTTATATCTACTATTGGCGTCCCCCAAAGAAACAATAGCCTCAAACTTTTCCGAAATCACTGAGGAAATCGAATACGCATATATCTCTGGCGCTTCCATATCAAGTAGCACGGGAAACTTCACTTTCACCCTGCCTGGATAAATCACGTCGTCAAAACCAATATCAATAGAAACTGGAATCTTCGTTCTATCCAGATAAGCGATGATAGAAACGTTCACGCCGTGATACTCGTTGAGTTCGCTTATGTCCTTGACTTCTAAAGTCTTCAGGTCATACACAAGCGCATCGTCACATTCAATAGAGAATACGTCCTCAAAAACCTTTCGCATATCCTCCACACTGTTGGACAAGTTCTTTGCCAACAAGTCGATATCTCGTGTAGCTCTCACAAATTCGCCGTCGAACAAGGCATACAGAAAAATGCCACCCTTAAGAGTGAAGCGCTCCTTGTATTGTGAAATCGACAGCCTGTATACAGTTCTTTCAAGCCCGTACGTAGTCAAGGCTTCCTGCATCGTTTTACCGCTTGCAGCCGCCTGATTCTTCAAACGGTCTTTTACTGATATTGCACTGTTCATACAAGCACCTCCAGATACTGGCGCATCACCGTATCGCATTTCATCAGCTTCGCATATTTCAGAAGACGATTCAGATTGCGGTCTTTCCTCTGAAGATAGTTCACGAGGATCTCTCTAGTTTCCTCGATCCCCATCTTTTCTCTGTAAAAAACGATATCGACGACGGTTTTCTCCATATCGTAAATCTGGAACTGATTCGCCCCTTCCTTAACCGTCCTCACCCCCAGACTATACCTATCGTCCGTAAAGTAGTGGATGTTCATTTGGGGCCAGTCTGGCATGGTTGATACCTTTGCTTTTCGCGGTATCGCTACATCAACTGCATTTGGAATGAACGTCGTCAGATTATAATAAACCGCAGCACTAAGCAGACATATCACGCCCTGAGGCGCATACGCCTGCACATAATAAAAATCAGATTCCTCCCCACGATACTCCGCGTTCTCGTAATAGCTCTTATTCAGCTTTATAAGACTGCCAGCATCGACTAGCCTATTGATTTTATACAGCGAAAGCCCCCTCCCCTTAAGCTCCTGCACAGAAAAAATCTTCTGATTTACTGGGAGAACTGCTGCGTCACCTTCTAGAAGCAGTGGAACCTTACTCATTTCTTCACCCCAATTCCTATTTAATTTATTTTCGGCACTTTCACATTTTGCCGAATTTCAATTAAATAATACAGGAAAATAAAGGCGTTGCCAAGCCTTATTTCACGGCGCGGGGGTGGGAGGAGGCGTAGACTTCGCGCAGGGTGTCTACGCTGACCATCGTGTAAATCTGCGTCGTCGTCACCGAAGCATGCCCGAGCATCTCCTGGACCACGCGCACGTCCGCCCCGCCCGAAAGCAAATGCGTCGCAAACGAATGACGCAAACTATGCGGAGACACCTCGCGCTCAATACCAGCACGCTCAGCCGCACGGCGAATAATCTCCCACGCGCTCTGACGCGAGAGCGGATTGCCACGCTTATTCAAAAACAGCACGCTATTGCCCTTCCCCTTCGCCGCCAAGACAGGCCGCGCCCGCACCATATACGCCTCCAACGCGTCCAAAGCATACGTCCCCAAAGGCACAATCCGCTCCTTACGTCCCTTACCAAACAAGCGAAGCGAGCGGTTCTCCGTGTCAATATCGTCAGCCGTCAGCGACACCGCCTCCGAAATACGCGCCCCCGTCCCATACAAAATCTCCAGCAGCGCCCGATCGCGCAACGCAACCGGGGAATCCCCAACCCCAGCCGCGTTAATCAGCGCCTCGACCTCCTCAACCGCGAGAGCCTTCGGCAGGCGCGCAGGCAGCTTCGGCGGGGCAACATCCGCCGCAGGATTGTGGCTCGTAATCCCTTCCTCGAAAAGGAACGTGTGAAAAGAGCGCACCGAGACAAGTGAACGCGCCAGCGACGAGCGCGCCATACCCCCAAGAAAATCAATAAACGAGGCGACATCCTCACGCGTCACCTTTTCCAGGGCGGTGATTCCGCGAGCCGCCAAATGCGCATAGTACTTGTCAATATCGCGATGGTATGCGGCAATCGTGTTCTTCGACAGTCCCCGCTCGACCGACAAATGCGCGAAATACTGCGAATACGCACGCTTCATCGACCCAGGCGTTGTCTCCCCAGCCGCCTGGCCGCCCGAAGGTGTGATATGTCCCTGCGTATTCATGGCTCAATTCTACGGCGAATAGCTTCGCTAGGCGTGTAGGGTGGGAGTGGTAGTCGCCGTGGCTGCCGCATCTGCCATCGCTACAACGGAGGACACATGCCCGACTTACTATGGACAGATTTGGATAGTGCAGCTGTCAATACTGCGCGCGCTTTAACCGCCGATGCTGTGCAAAAGGCAGGCAACGGACACCCCGGCGCTGCTATCTCGCTCGCCCCTGTTGCACACCTGCTTTTCCAGAAGATTATGCGTCATGACCCGAAAGACCCAGCATGGCTAGGGCGCGACCGTTTCGTCCTCTCAGCTGGGCATTCCTCCCTCACCTTGTACCTTCAGCTGTTCTTGTCCGGGTACGGCCTCGAGTTGGACGATTTGAAGAATTTGCGCCAGTGGGGTTCGCTCACTCCCGGCCACCCCGAATATGGTCATACTCCCGGCGTGGAGATGACGACGGGCCCGCTCGGTCAAGGCTTGGCTTCCGCAGTGGGTATGGCTATGGCGGCGCGCCGTGAACGCGGGCTTTTTGACCCT
>JAFYHO010000109.1 GCA_017539125.1 Actinomycetaceae bacterium
CGGTTCTTCTTTTTTATTCCTCACTCGTCGGGTGGCTGACGGGACTTGAACCCGCGACCACCTGGACCACAACCAGGTGCTCTACCAGCTGAGCTACAGCCACCATGTTAGCCACCTTGTGAGTGGCAACGTGCCTAACTATATCGAAAGTCAAGGCACAAAAACCTCGCAGGAGCTAGTGAAACTCACCACCGTCCTACCAGCGCGCCCGGACGGCGACGAACGGAGAGCGCACGGGAGCTCGCTCACGTGTAGCCGGAGTGAGGAAGCCGTCGTGCTACCAGCGCGCCCGCACGGCAATAGCGTCAGCAAACATCTCCAAATGGTCCTCGCTCTCCGACAAATAGAGAGAACCGTCAATAAGAGAAATCTCCATAACATAAAACTCGTTCGGGTCATCCTCTGCGCCACGCACAATATCAACCCGATCGAAAAGCAATAACTCGTCACGCCCAGTTTTCAACTTAATGTACTGGTGTATATAACGACGAATCTGCTCACCCCAACGCCACTCTTCCTCCGTGATTGCACGCGCACGAGAAATTGTCTCAGGCATTGTCTGACTTGTCGAACGGAAACGCTCATGCAACATTGGAGCCTTGTCCACACGATACGAAGCTAAACCGTTGAGGTAGACCAGCGACGTCTCGCCAGAAGAATCAATCTGCTCAAAATACCGCTGCACCATAATCGAGCGCCCAGCAGCTAGCTCGTCATGTGCATGCTCAATAGCACGAGAACGTGAGACCGGATCAGCAGCACTATAACGCCCAATCCCGCGACCACCCGAAGAAACAGCGGGCTTGATAATAAAATCGCCGTCGGCAGGAAAACGAGTGTGTATCTGCATTTTGTTGAGATTCTGCTCTGGCTCCAACCACGTCGTTGGAATCGTCGGCAAACCCAACTCGGCCAGCTCGCCAAGATAATGTTTATCGGAGTTCCAGTCGAGCAAACTGGCCTGATTGAGCAGGCGCGGAACAGTGTGCGCCCACTGAAGAAAACGCTCACGGTTCAAGGAATAATCCCTCACCGAGCGCAGGACGGTAATTGTTGAATCCGACCAATCCACATCGGGATCGTCCCATATGGCGATTCGCGGTTCTAGGCCGCGCTCGCGTAGAGCATCAGGCAACCCTGCCTCATCAGGCTCTAGATTCGGGAAGTCGGAACACGTAACTAGGGTAACTATCTCTTTAGACACGCGCCTAATTTTACTATAATGACACATGAATTATTCAAGCCTTGAGGCAAGGAGCAAAATGTTCGGGATTTCTGGCGGCGAGTTTCTCGTACTTATCGTTGTCGCCATTATCTTTCTCGGCCCCAAACACGCCGCTCAAGCCATCACGGCAGTACGCAAAGCAATGGCTTACATCCGCGATTTCTCCTCCCAACTACGCTCGCAGGTTTCTACTCAACACGCCCAAAGCACCCTTGAAGGTCTAGGTATCACCGAAGAAGATCTCGCTGCTCTACGCAAATTGCGCTCCACAACCGGTTCACTCGACCCACGCGCCTATGTACGCAAAACCGTCGCCGAAGAAATGGACGCGTGGCTTAATCTCGCACCGAAGCCCGTCCCGAAAGCAACCGGCCTACCTGAAAGCCCCTACCCGACTCTCTCGTCAATTGCAGAAATTAAACAAAACGCCGCTGCCCGTAAAGAAGCCAAGGCCACCTCGTCAAGCCCCTCGCCTACTTCAGATAAAACAGTAGAATCAGACGTAGAAAATGCCTCGACAGCAGAAGAATCGTCGAATAAATCTGTCCAATCTCCCACTGAGGAAAGGAAAGAATCATGAAACCCTCGCACATTATCGTGCTTGTTGTTGTCCTCATCGTCATTTTTGGCGCTGCTAAACTTCCCGATATTGCCAAGTCAATCGGGCAGAGCGCCAAGGTGTTCAAGAAAGAAATGAAAGAGTTGACTGACGATGTTCCCCCCGAGGGCGAGGAGAACAGCGAAACAGAAGCGACAGAAGCAGAGGAAAAATAAGCGCGCCGCGCTGAGATACTCTCCCCTTCTGCATAACAACTCAAGGCAAAACTATGTCCTTTCTCCGTTCCGACGCTTCGTGGAAAGAAGCGCGCAAAGAGTCTGATGACGCCCGCATGGGTCTGCTCAATCACATGGCTGAGCTGCGCGTGCGCCTGCTGCGGGCTTTTATCGGTATCGCTATCGGAACGGTCGTAGGGTGGTTTCTTTTCAAACCGATTATGTCGGTTGTGACCGCTCCTCTCACAAAGCTCAACAATGCCCAGCTGACGATTACGACGATTGGCGGGGGTTTTGACCTGCAACTACGTGTTGCGTTTTGGGCGGGCATTATTGTCTCCAGTCCGTGGTGGATATGGCAGATTGCCTCTTTTATTGCCCCTGCTTTGAAGAAACGGGAACGAAACTACGTCGTCGGTTTTGGCGTGGCGGGCACGCTACTTTTTTTGCTGGGTGCAGCTAGTGGCGTATGGATGGCTCCGCGCGCGGTGACGATCCTGCAAAGTTTTGTCCCTGATGGCGCGGCATCAATGTTCACCGCAGACCTATACCTGACGTTCTATATGCGTCTCGTTATCGCCTGCGGAATCTCGATGGCTTTCCCCGTCCTTCTCGTCATTCTCAATTTTGCGGGTGTACTTTCGGCGCGCGCAATGCTTAAAGGCTGGCGCTGGGCAACCGTAGCTGCTTTCACTTTTGCCGCAATCGCCAATCCTCTGCCCCAACCGTGGCCGATGATTATCCAAGCAGGGCTTATTCTTATAGTCTATTTCGGAGCCTGCGGTATTGCCGCACTTCACGACCGTAAAAAGAAGAAGCGTTCTCTTTCTGAGGACGACTCCGCAGAAAAAACCGAGACGAAAGCTATAGAAGAACCCGAAGAATCTCCGCCACAAAGCGTGGAATCTCGCGACTCAGAAGGCGAAAAATTATTAGAATAGCCAGGTGTTGCATACCCTAGCAACAGAGAACTGACTGCAAAGCTGGCACCACTGCTGAGCGGAAAGCGAATGGAATACACGTGAAAAACACAATTGGCCTGCTGAAGAAAACGGCTATCTTCGCCGTCATTATTCTCGCATGGTATTTCGCGGCACAATCAGGCGTGTGGTCGCCCTACGTACTTCCCTCACCTACCACAGTTGCTAAAACTTTGCTTTCTATGCTCAGTTCGGGTGAACTCGCTGACGCTCTTTTAGTCTCGTTATGGCGCATACTTATCGGTTTTACTATCGCCTGCTTTATCGCCTTCGCACTCGTCCTCGTCGCAGCTCTCATTCCTCGCCTTGTCCCCTATTACAGCTATCTCATCTCAATGTTGCGCCATATCCCCCCAATCAGCCTTATCCCCCTGCTTATCCTGTGGTTCGGCATTGGCGAGGCCCCCAAAATTATTCTTATTGTTCTCGCCTCGATGTTTCCCATTCTTTTGAATACAGAAAACGCCATTTTTGGCTGCGATAAAGGTCTTATTGACGTTGGTCGCAGCCTCGGTTTTTCGCGTCTACGCATTTTCTTCCGCATACGCCTCCCCAATGCCCTGCCCAATATCCTCGTTGGAATGCGTGTCGGCTTTGGCTATGCCTGGCGAGCGATTGTCGCTGCGGAAATGATTGCTGCTGCGACTGGTCTTGGAACACTCGTCCTTGACGCGCAAAAACTTTCCCGCACCGATAAAGTCATTGCTGGAGTTATCGTCATTGGTATAGCTGGCCTGGTCATTGACCGTCTTTTTGCGCTCGTCGAACGGCGCTTTACTCGCAATCGAGAGAAGGTGGAAGTCGATGCCAGACTTTAAGATTTCAGGGCTGAACAAGGCTTTTGATATTGACGGCACCCCATTACACGTCATCAAAGACCTTGAACTGAGTGGGAACACCGAAGAAATGACCGTCATTCTCGGACGTTCAGGCTGCGGAAAAACGACCCTGCTACGTATCTTGTGCGGGCTTGAGGATGCGGATAGCGGCACTTTCGATTTTCCCCAAGACTCGACTGCTGTCGTTTTCCAAAGCCCCAATCTCATGCCGTGGCTGACCGTCACGAAAAATATCGCTTTCGGTTTGAAGCACAGCTCAGAGCTTGAGGGGGAAGTCAAAGCTTTGATTGAAATGACGGGTCTCGAGGGCTTTGAAAACGCCTACCCCGCTCAGCTTTCGGGCGGAATGCAACACAGGGTTGCTATTGCGCGTGCGCTTGCCCGCAAACCGAGCATGGTTCTCATGGACGAGCCTTTTGCTGCTCTCGACTATTTCACTCGCGAATCCATGCAACGCGAATTGTTGAATATTCACCAACAGGCACGTATGGGCGCTATTTTTGTCACGCACAATATTGACGAAGCTCTGCTGCTCGGCGACACGATTTGTATTATGGCTGACGGCCATATCACGGCAGAGTACCGTCAAGCTCCGACTGAGGGGTGGCGAGATATTCTCAGCCCTGAATCGGTCGCGTTGAAGAAAAAAATACTTGCTGGTTTGAATAATCAAGCCAGAGAAGAAGAAAACATACGAAAAGGAGAAAACACATGAAAAGAGCATTAGCCGCAGTGCTATCTCTGACCTTGCTGGCATTTGCCGGTGGCTGTTCTTCGAGTACGGACACCGAGGAGAATGAGACTGGCTACACCGTTGACACGCTGACGATGACCTATGTTGAGTCCCCTCTCAATGTCCCCTCTGTTATCGAGAAAAATAAAGGCAGCTTTGAAGCAGCCTACAAGGAAAAAGGGCTCGATGTTGCCTATGCCAATTTGGATAGCGGTGCTGACCAGACTGCCGCTTTAGCTTCTGGTGACGTGCAGATTCTCAACGCCGTCGGTGGCTCGTCCGTTATTCTTTCTGCCGCTAACGGTGCGGATATTAAAATCATCGGAATGTACTCGACTTCCCCTAAGGCTTTCCGTCTTTTCTCGGCTGATGAAAGCATCAACTCGCCTGAGGATTTGCGTGGCAAGACGGTTGCTGGTCCTAAGGGCACGAATCTTCATGAGCTGATTGTCGCTTATCTCGCCACGGCAAATATGACTGTCGATGATGTCAATTTCGTTGACATGGCGATTCCGGATGCTCTGGCGGCTTTGGAGGGCGGCTCTATTGACGCTGCTCTGCTCGCTGGTCCTGTCGCTCACAATGCCGAGAAAGCTGGCAAGCACATGGTTGCTGACGGTGAGGGGCTGATTTCTGGCTCTATTTTGACGGCAACAACACAGAAGTTCTATGACGACAACAAAGATCTTGTTGAGACATTCCTTGCTGTCCAAAATGAGACGCTCGATTTCATCGAGAATAATCATGACGAGGCAATTTCCATTTATGCCGAAGCAACAGGTCTGGAAGCTGAGGACGTCGAAAAGATGTTTACTCTCTACGATTTCCGTTCTGAGCTGACCGATGATGACCTTGCGGCTTTGCAAAAGACGGCTGATTTCATGAAGAACAATGGCCTGATTGAAACAGAAGTCGATGTGACAACCTTACCTTTGGAAATGAAATAACCCCCTCCGTCATTGCGAGGAGGGCGAAGCCCGACGCGGCAATCAATATCGACACAATTGACCAACTTGCAACGCAAGCAATTTAGCCGGTATAGATCGCCACGGTCGCTATCGCTCCCTCGCGATGACGGGTGAGTGTATTCTTTAGTCATAAGAGACTGTTGAAGGAGAAGCCATGAGTACCAATAGGATCGCCATCATCGGCATTATTGTCGAGTCGACGGAGAACGTCGAGCAGCTCAACACGCTCATTAGCGAGTACGGCTCATACATCATTGGACGCATGGGCGTGCCACATCGCTCGCGCGGCGTGAACATCATGTCGATCGCTATCGACGCACCCCAAGACATCATCAACGCCCTGTCGGGCAAGGTTGGCAAGATTGAGGGCATTAGCGCTAAGACTGCCTACTCAAAGATGGAATATCCGGGAGAAAGCAAGTGAAAAGCCTTATTGACAAGCTTGAGGAAACCCAGGAACTCACACACGAGGAATGGGTCAGCCTTATCGGCGCCTATGAAACCCCTGGCCTTATAGATTATGCGGCGGAAAAGGCACGCGCGCTGAGTCTTTCTATTTTTGGCACACAGATTTATTTCCGTGGCATTATCGAGTACACGAATTTTTGCCGCAATGACTGCTACTACTGCGGTTTGCGCATGTCAGGAAACGATACGACGCGCTATCGCCTGACCCCTCAGCAGATATTTGACTGCGCGGAAGAGGGCCATCGCCTCGGCTATCGCACGATTGTGCTTCAGGGCGGCGAGACTGCCTATTACGAGGCGAAGGGCGCTGCGCGTATGGTCGAGATTGTGCGCACGATCCGCGAGCGCTACCCCGATACCGCTATTACGCTGTCGATGGGCGAGATGAACCGCGAGGCTTACGAGGCGCTTTTTGAGGCGGGTGCTGACCGTTATCTTCTACGTCACGAGACGGCCACACGTGAGCATTACGAGAAGCTTCACCCGCCGACGATGTCTTTCGACAACCGCATGGAATGCCTGCGCATTTTGAAAGAGATTGGCTACCAGGCTGGCGCCGGGATTATGGTGGGAAGCCCCTATCAGACGGTTGAGCATTTGGCGAACGACATGATGTTTATGGCTGATTTCAAGCCGCATATGGTTGGCATTGGTCCTTTCCAGCCACATCACGATACGCCTTTTGCTAATTTCCCTGCCGGCTCGAATGAGTTGACCTTCTTCATCGTCAGCCTGTGCAGGATTATGAACCCGAAGCTTCTCATTCCCGCGACGACTGCCCTGGATTGTGGGCGTACTGACGGCCGCCAGCGCGCGGTTTTGGCTGGTGCGAATGTCATCATGCCAAATCTGTCGCCTGAGGGCATCAAGAAGAATTATTTGCTCTACGACAATAAGCCAGGTATTACCCAGTCGGCGGAGGAAAATCTTAATAAGCTGCGCTCTTTGGTCGAGGAGATCGGCTACACGATGGTTGTGGGGCGTGGCGACCACCCCGATAAGGTGAAAGAAAAGGCGTGCGCAGCATGAGCACTCCGCAGTCTGAGCGTATCCACATCGGCTTTTTTGGCTGCCGCAATGCCGGTAAGTCCTCGCTGGTCAATGCGATCACCGGACAGGAGATGTCTCTCGTTTCCGATATTCTCGGCACAACAACTGACCCTGTCTCCAAAGCGATGGAACTCCTGCCCCTCGGTCCTGTTCTCATCGTTGATACTCCCGGTTATGACGATGACGATGAGGCTTTGGGAGCGAGCCGCGTGGGGCGGGCGCGTCGCGTCTTGGCAAAAACCGATATTGCTGTGCTGGTTGCCGAGGCAACGCGGGGAATTGGCGAGGTTGAGCAGGAACTCCTTGACCTTTTCGAGGAGTTGAAAATCCCCTATCTGATTGCTTTTTCTAAAGCTGATTTACTAGAAGATGAAGGCAATCGCGCCC
>JAFYHO010000110.1 GCA_017539125.1 Actinomycetaceae bacterium
CGTGCCGAGGGGTTTGTATTCGGCGATTAAGGCGCTTGTGCGAATGTGGTCGCTCTCCTTGAGCTTCGAACTGGCGAATACGGGCGTGCGCGCGGTGACATTCATGCCAGGCTGGGTGCGCACTGAGCTGCATCAGCGCTCGGGTATCACCACCTCGAATATCCCTGATTTTCTGTGGATTAGCGCCGAGCGTGCCGCACGCGAATGTGTCGAGGGCGTCGAGCGCGGAAGCAACTATGTCGTCCCGTCCAAGCGCTTCAAGGTGATGGCTGGCTTGGCGCTGCATGTGCCAGTCTCGGTCGTGGGCGCGGTGACGGCGAAAATCAATAAGGGGCGCGATAAGTCGTGATGCGCGAGGACGAGGGACAGCTTGTCAGCCTCGACCCCTACCTTGATAGGGGTCGGGCGAAAAAGCGGCATTTGGTGAGGAAAGGTTTTACTCGCCCCGCTTTGCGTGCCCTCGTCAAACCCCGCGTCTACGGGGAAGAAAACGTCGAGAACCTTGAAGGCTCGTTCATTCTCATTCCCAATCACCAATCGCATCTCGATGCACCAATGGTGTTCTCGCTTCTGCCTGATTCGATTACCGAGCGCCTAGCAGCGGGTGCGGCTGCCGACTATTTCTACCGTCGTAAAGGCATTTCTGCCCTCACCTCGCTGTTCTTCAACACGTACCCGATCGAGCGAAAGGACAAGCCACGCTCACCAAACCAGCCGAATGCGTCGGGCATGACGGGTCGCCTGTTGCGTGCGGGTGTGCCGCTACTGATTTTCCCTGAGGGGACGCGTTCTCGTGACGGAAAAATTGGTACTTTCCGTTCGGGAGCTGCGGCTTTGGCGCAGAAAGTGGGCGTGCCGCTTGTGCCGATTGCGATGAACGGCGGGCATGAGGCGATGCCAGTCGGCTCGGTTATGCCGAAGCTGCGCTCGGAAGTGACGCTGTATATTGGCAAGCCGATGTATTCGCGTGAGGGGGAGAGCCCTGACGATTACATGGCGCGGGTGTTCCACGCAATCGAGGGAATGCTAGAGCAAAAGACTGCCCACCCCGTCAACGACGAGGGCGCTTCACTTTTCGACTAATTTTCACCCCGTCATTGCGAGGAGTTCCGATAGGAACGACGAAGCAATCTATACCGAGATAATTGCTTGCTTTTGCAACGCTGGCTGTTTGAGGGACTATAGATTGCCGCGCCCGCTTCGCGGGCTCGCAATGACGAAAATATTAGGCAGCGGCAGGTGCCGGCTCGGCGGGGACAGGCGCAGTCGGGAATGCCAAGCGGACAGTCAAACCGCCGCCGTCAGTCTCCAAAGCCTGAGCGTAGCCACCATGAGCCTGCATAACTGACGAGACAATCGACAAGCCCAAACCTGAACCACCAGAATTACGCGAGCGTGAAGAATCAGTGCGGAAGAAGCGCTCGAAAATCTTTTCGCGCTCAGCCTCGGGCACGCCCGTGCCGTGGTCACGCACCTCAACAAGAACCTGCTCACTAGGCAAACCGTCAGGACCCACACTCGGCGCATACGCCGTACCAACAGCCAGTTCGACTGGTGTTCCAGGTGGAGTATGCGTCTGGACATTCGACAAAAGATTAGTAATGATTTGCTCGACCTTGTTCTTGTCACCGTCAATAAGCGTCGGCATGGCCTGACCGCCGTCAAGCCCCACAAGGTTCACTATGCGCTCAGGGTCACGCACCTGGAAATCACGCAAAGCGTTCTCAGCGATATCGTTCAGATCAAGAGTCTGGAAGTTCATCGGGCGCGCCTCGTCCAGACGTGCCAGCTGGAGCAAATCTTCGACAAGAACGCCCATGCGCGTAGCCTCGGACTCGATGCGGCCCATAGTGTTTCCCATTTCAGCGTCAGGCACGCCACCCATACGGAAGAGCTCGGCATAACCACGCACAGTCGTGAGCGGCGTGCGCAGCTCGTGCGAAGCGTCCGAAACAAACTGGCGCATCTTCGCCTCAGACTGCTCTTTCACATCGAAAGAGTGCTCAATCTGGTTCAGCATGACATTGATAGAATCCGACAGCATGCCAACTTCCGAGCCCTTCGGACCAGAGGGGACGCGCTTAGAGAGGTCGCCGGCGGCGATAGCGTGCGTACCCTCGGAAATCGAGTTCAATGTGCGCAGCGAGCGGCGAATGAGGTAGTAGGCGAGCAGAGAGCCAAGCGCGACGATTCCCAGACCGAAAAGCCCCAGGTAGAGCGCAGTTTGTTTGACGCCATCAAGGACGGGGGCAAGCGGGCGGGCAAGCACCACATGCCCGATGACTTCCTCGTTTTGGCTGTCAGGGATTGGTATGGAGACGGCACGCCAGTCACTGCCGGCAGTCCCTTTGACTGTTGTAGGCGTTTCAGTCAAAGAGTTTTCCATTTCTTCAAGATTCTCTGGAAGTCCATATAGGGCAATGATGTTTTGGTCTGGTGGTTGGGTAGAGACAAGTTTGCCGTTTCCAATAATGATAGGTTCGCTTACTGATGCGGGGATTTCAGTGTCCTCGCCAGCGGGGACGGTGTTGCCGGTGTCGTTTGTTCCCTTATTGCCCGTATTTCCTATAGTGCTACCAGATTTGCTACCGCCTGTATTGTATTTGTTGGTGCCAACGTTCGACTTGTTGGTACCCGTATTTGATTTATTGGTGCCAGTGTTGACTTTAGTGCCACCAGTAGATTTGTTAGTGCCTGTGTTTGTGTTGACCTTGCTGGTACCCGTGTTCGATTTATTGGTACCGGTATTAGTTCCAGACTTGCTTGTTCCAGTATTTGTTCCCGACTTGGTGCCAGTGTTGGATTTGTTTACACCAGTGTTGGTGTTGGTATTGGCCTTGTTTCCGCTGGTACCGGTATTCGATTGAGTGCCGCCCGTACTTTTTTTCGGGGCCGACTCATAAGAATTGTCCGTCTGCAAACCCTTGACCC
>JAFYHO010000111.1 GCA_017539125.1 Actinomycetaceae bacterium
ATTTCACCCCCTCACATGAGGGGGTGAAATATTTAGTGAAAACGATGGGGTTTAGGCGGAAAAACGCGCCAAAAGGAGACCGTCGCCCACAGGCAAAAGAGACGTCGTAAAGCGCGTATCGTCCATCAACTCTTGAACAAGCTGACGCATTGCCACAACAGACTCATCGCGGCACGTCGGATCTGCAACGTCAGTGCCCTGGAGCGCCCCCGCGAGCACCAAAAGCCCGCCAGGACGCAAAATCCGCGCCACTTCCTCAACATCGCCCTGCGCCTCGAGCGGGTCAGAATCAATCAATGCAAAATCGTAAGCGGAAGAAGCAAGACGGGGGAGAATATCGGCAGAACGCCCGTTAATCAGACGAGTAAGACCAGAGCGGAAGCCTGCCCTTCCAAAAGCCTCACGTGCAATAGCCTGCGCCTCAGTCTCAATATCGATAGTCGTCAAGGACAAGCCCGGATTGCCGCGCAGCAGAGCCAAGCCTGAAACGCCCGTACCGGTACCGACTTCGACAATCGTCTGAGCGCGGCTAATGCTCACGAGCAAAGTCAGAAAAGAGCAGCTCGCCGCAGACAGCGGGTGAATGCCGTATTCGCGCGCACGATGGCGCATTTCTTGTGAAATGGAATCTTCGATATGTGCCTGTTCCACATACGACCACGCTTGTAGGTACTTGTCCATTATCGCCTCTTTCTGCTCGTATTTTTATCTTAACGCGAGACGCCCGCCTGAGTCAGATATCAGGCGGGCGTGGTGTATTTCTACCGTCGTCGCGAGGGAGCGCTTCTCCTCCGTCGTCGCGAGGGAGCGCTTCCCCTCCGTCGTCGCGAGGAACGAACGAAGTGAGTGACGAAGCGATCAGTAGTGACACGTCTGCTCGCGTTGCGTTAGCAAGCAATAATGGACTATTGATCGCCATAACAAGGAGCGGAATGTCCGAAAGTTTACTTTCGGGACTGTAGCGACGCAGTTATGAGAGGCACGAAGTGCCGAACACGTCGCAGGCAGAGCCTGCTCCTCGCGATGACGGGGAAGGCGCGTAGCGACGAACAATGACGGGGGAGGAGTCGCAATGACGGGTTGGGAAGGAAAGTATTTACTGGGGCGAGATATTGAGAGTGCGCCCTGCCAAGCCGCGAGCACGGCGAGACAAAGTCTCAGCAATCTCCTCCAAAACAGCGCGTGCAGGCGAGTCGGCGTCAGTACCGGCAAGCGGAGTGCCGCTATCTCCACCCTCGCGCACAGCAGCCTCAAGCGGAATCTGGCCCAACACAGGCACCTCATAGCCCAGCTGCGCAGACAACTCCTGAGCGACCGTCTGGCCGCCGCCCTCACCAAAGATGTGGTTATGGGAACCGTCAGGCATAAGCATGTAGCTCATATTTTCGATAACACCCACAACGCGCTGACCCGTCTGCAAAGCAAGCTGGCCCGAACGCTCAGCCACCTCAGCAGCCGCAGCCTGCGGAGTCGTCACGATAACAACCTCAGAATTGGGGATGAGCTGCGCACACGAAATAGCGATATCGCCTGTGCCCGGAGGCAAATCGAGCAGCAGCACATCGAGGTCGCCCCAATACACATCGGCAAGGAACTGCTCAAGAGCGCGATGGAGCATAGGGCCGCGCCAAATAACAGGACCATTATTCGGCACAAACATCCCAATCGACATCACCTTGATACCCTGAGCAACAGGAGGAATAATCATGTCCTCCCATGTTGTGGCTTCCTCGTCAACACCCAACATTCGTGGAATGGAAAAACCGTAAATATCGGCGTCAACAACGCCAACTTTCAAGCCGCTCTTCGCCATCGCCGCAGCGAGATTGGCAGTCACCGAGGACTTACCAACACCGCCCTTACCGGAAGTGATGGCATAGACGCGCGTCAAAGAGTCAGGCTGAGCGAAAGGAATCACGCGCACTTTCGCGCCACCCTGCAACTTCTCCTGCAAAGCGGCACGCTGAGCGTCATTCATCGCGCCCATCTCGATATCGATAGTGCCGACGCCGTCAAGCGCCTCAATCGCGGCGCGCGTATCAGCCTCGATTGTGTTCTTCAAAGGGCATCCAGGAATCGTCAAGAGGATGCGGACAAAAACATTGCCGTCATCATCCACGCGCACCTCATCGACCATATTGAGATCAGTGATAGGGCGCTGGATTTCGGGGTCTATCACAGAAGTGAGAGCTTCGTATACTTCGTCTGTATTCACCATGGTGAATATGTTACAGTTCTTAGTGCTGTACCTCAAACGAAGCGCACAAATATGAGATTTCATAAAGAAAATGGCCGAGGCACAGTGCCGATGCGTAAGGGGCGCAATTATGACGAAAGAGAGGCAGCGTACTCGTATTCGAGGGCTTGACGGTTTGCGCACCCTCGCTGTCCTCCTTGTGCTCGGCTACCATCTGCTCGTCGGCGTTTTCAATTCCGGTTTTATCGGTGTTGACGTTTTCTTCGTGATCTCCGGCTTTCTGATTACCTCCCTGCTTATGCGCGAGAAAGAGACGAGCGAAAAAATCGATATCCGCGCTTTTTGGGTACGACGGATTCGCCGCCTTGTGCCCGCGGTTGTGGTGGCGACGCTCTCGGTTGTGTGGCTTGCCCGTGTCGTGGGCGGCGATAGTGCTGTACAGCTGCGCTGGCAAAGCCTTGGCGCGGTGACGGGAACGTATAACTGGCTGGAAGTCGCCTATCATTCCTCGTATTTTGAGCGCCAATCGCCAATGCTCTTGACGAATATGTGGTCTTTGGCTGTTGAGCAGCAGTTTTATCTCGTCTGGCCGCTTGTGCTCGTGCTTATTTTGGGTTTTGTCTCGTGGCGTTTCCGCCCGCATATTGCACTCGGTTTGGCTGCGCTCTCTTTTGGTGCCAATGTCGTTATGACGTATACAGGCAAAGACATTACGAGGGCGTATGTCGGCACGGATACGCACTCTTTCGGTTTGATGATTGGGGCGGCTCTCGCCTTGAGCTTGCCGAGATTGTTAAGCGGGAAGCGCAAGCCATTGAGCGATACGCAGGTGCGCAGATATGGCATATACGGCTGGCTTGGTCTGCTTGTCATTATCGCCTTGGCAGCTTTTGTCCCTGACGATCCGCGCTTTTATCCCTGGGTGATGCTGGGAGCGTCCGTGGCAAGCGCGGCACTTATCCGCGCAATGCTGCCGGATATGCGCCCGCTCTTGAGCGTCGCGACCCTATGGGAGATTTTCGACTCGCGCCCCATGCGCTGGATTGGCGAACGCTCCTACGGCATTTACTTGTGGCACTGGCCGCTGTGGGTTATCGCCTACTACTCTTTGCGCCTATCAGTTATCGAAATCGCCATCTACGTCACCCTGCTTTCTGTGCTACTGGCGCACCTATCCTATGTGTTTATCGAAACCCCAATCCGCCGCATGGGTTTTCTTGCCTTTGTGCGTCGTATCATCGCGTCTGTGCGCAGCCCCCGGCGGCTTCTTGTCACGTCAATGGTGACGGTTTTGCTCGTGGGCGTGCTGATTTGGGCGTTCATTTCCTCGCCAAATAAGACATCTGCCGAACAATTTATTGAAGAAGGGCAGCACGCTACCGTCTCTGGCACCGCTTCCGCGGACCCCTCGCAGGGTTCCTCACAGGGGCCTTCACAGAAGCCTTCGCAGGGCGCTTCGCAGAAGCCCGAACCTTCCGCCAGCGCTACAGAGATCCCCATGCCAACCGGAGAACAGATAAGCCTTATCGGGGATTCCGTCTCCCTCGGTTCCTCTGCGGCTTTGCAAGAGAGACTTCCCGGTATTGCTATTGACGCTGTCGTCTCACGCAATATCACCCATGTGCCGGGCATTATCGACACTATGCTCGCCCAAGGTACTTTGCGCGAATACGTCATTATTTCCGTTTCTGCCAATTCGGCGATTTCGCAGGCAGATATCGATTCTCTGCTCGAAAAAATTGGACCGGAACGCAAGCTGGTACTCGTGACGGGATATGGCCCGGAGCGCTGCACGTGGATACCGCCGACGAATGCGGCGATACGCGAGGCGGCAGACGCTAACGAGAAGCAGATTCGCGTGGTTGATTGGGAGACGATTGCTGCATCGAATCAGCATCTTCTTGCGGGCGACCGCGTCCACCCCAACACGGAAGGCACAGGGCTTTTCGCCGACGAAATCGTCCGCGCCCTCGACTCCTTCTAGGCGTTATCCTCGCGCTTGGCGTGCAGGCGCTCCAACTCGGCAGTCAACTCGGCAATACGCTCATCGCGAGCAGCTAAGCGTTCCTCACGGTCACGGTCATATTCCTCCAACACAGAGCGCAGCTCCGAACGCACAAAGTCACGAGTAGCAACCTCACCGAGAGCCATACGCAGCCCGGCAATCTCGCGCGTGAGATACTCGGTATCCGCCAAGTTACGCTCCGAACGCTGACGATCCTGCTCGGCAAGCACGCGGTCACGGTCATCCTGGCGATTCTGCGCCAACAGAATGAGCGGGGCAGAGTAGGAGGCCTGCGTCGAAAAAGCAAGATTGAGCAGGATAAACGGATAGGGATCCCACGCATACTTCTTCGAGAGAGCAGCCAACAAAAGATTTGCTGTAATCCATACGACCACGAAAATCGTCATCGCCAGAAGGAACTTGGGCGAACCCATAAAACGTGCGGTTGCCTCGGCAAAACGCCCAAAAGCGTCCGTATCTTTCTGGCGGCGCATACGCATACGGCCTGCGCCTGTATGCTCCAGAGGCTTATCGAAATCAGACATGAGAAGCCTCCACAGTCTCGTCGGTTACATCGTCATCTGCATCGCGCCAATCCTCGGGCAACAAGTGGTCGAGAACGTCGTCAACGGACACCGCGCCAAGGAGCGTCCCGTCCTCATCGACAACAGGCAGAGCAGTCAAATCGTAGGTCGCCAGCAGGCGCGTCAGCTTGCCGATACCGTCATCAGGACGGACATTCTCGATAGCTGTGTCGAGCACGGTGCCAATCATGGTCGAGGGCGGTTCACGCAAAAGCCGTTGGATATGGACGACGCCAAGGAAGCGGCCCGTCGGGGTCTCCAGCGGCGGACGGCAAACGAACATAATAGCGGCAAGAGCAGGGGGAATGTCGGCGCGGCGGGCTGCGGCGAGAGCCTCAGCGACAGACTGGTCGGGGGAGAGGATAATCGGAGCGCTCGTCATCAGACCACCGGCAGTGCGCTCGTCATACTCCATAAGACGGCGGATGTCTTTCGCGTCCTCCGGTTCCATGAGAGCCAGCAGGGCGGCTGCCTGGTCGCTGGGAAGCTCCGCCACCAAATCGGCAGCATCGTCGGGGCTCATCTCATCCAAAACCGAAGCGGCACGCTCGGATTCCAGATAGGACAAAACCTCAACCTGATCGTCCTCAGACAATTCCTCCAGCAAATCAGCCAAAAGCTCATCGTCCATACCCGCGGCGACAGCGCGCTTCCTGTCTGTAGGCAAATCGCGGAACGTATCAGCGATATCAGCGGGCTTCATCTCCCTAAGCTGATTGACCAGAATATCCGCGCCTTGCGTGTAGAGAGGATTTTGCAGACCTGTCGTTGCAGAGACAGGCACGGTGAACGTGCGCTGGCTACGACCCGAACGCCCAGAGCCGCGCGCGGTACGCACATAGAGCGTCGTCAAATGCCATTCGCGGGGCTGGACGCGCTCAATCGCGGCGTCGACAACATGCGCTTTTTCCCCGTTCTCCTTGAGATTGACGGTACGCTCAAGCAGCTGGGAAAGAATGAGAGTCTCACCGGGACGCTGCGCAAAGCGACGGAAATTCACCACGCCCGTCGTAATCACCTGACCGTTATCAATAGAGGTCACGCGGGTGAGGGGGAGGAAAACGCGGCGCTTGCCAACGATTTCGACGACGAGACCGACAGCGAGAGGTTCTCCTTTAAGGCGGAACAAGACGACGACATCGTAAACAGTGCCGACCTTATCTCCGATGGGGTCAAAGACGGGAGTTCCTGCAAGCCTGGCGGCATAGACCAAAGGGGAGCGAGCCATGATTCCTCCTCTCGTTGCGCTGAATGTATGGGCGCGCAGCTATCGGTGCGCGTGCGCACTATTACCTATCATACTGTCAATAATGATAATGCCCTATGAGGCGAGTGTATAGAGGGATATTTTTAGGAATTCCACACGTCTGCTATCCACGCCTCGACATCGGTGACCGTGCGGGGGATAGCTTCACTGAGGCGCTCTGCGCCCTCCTCGGTGACGAGAATATCGTCCTCAATACGCACGCCAATCCCGCGGAACTCCTCGGGAACTTTCTCGTCATTGGCGTGGAAATACAGGCCAGGCTCAATCGTGAAACACATGCCAGGGGCAAGCGTGGCGTCCATATACATTTCTTGACGTGCCTGCGCGCAATCGTGGACATCAATGCCGAGGTGGTGGCTTGTGCCGTGGGGCATCCAGCGGCGATGATACTGCACATCGCCTTTGAGGGATTCCTCTACGCTGCACGGCAAAAGCCCCCATTCGCCCAGGCGATGGGCGATGACGTTCATCGCTGTGTTGTGGACGTCGCGGAAGCGCGGGCGGGGATTGGTTGATTGGGCGGTGCGTAGGGCAGCTTCGGCGGCATCGAGGACAGCTTGATAAATTTTGGCTTGTACCTCGGTGAATGTGCCGCTGACGGGCAGGGTGCGGGTGATATCGGCAGTGTAGAGGGAATCGAGCTCGACCCCTGCATCTATAAGGATTAGATCGCTTTCGTTGACAGGACCGTTATTGTCGATGAAATGCAGGGTGTTGGCGTGGTCGCCCGAGGCGGCAATCGTGTCGTAGCCCAGCCCGTTGCCTTCTTCGCGGGCGCGCTGGAAAAAGGCAGTCTCAACGACGCGCTCGCCGCGAGGGTGCTGCGTTGCGCGGGGGAGTTCGCGAATAATCGTGTCAAAGCCGGCGTGGGTCGCAGCGACGGCTTCACGCATTTGCCTGATTTCCCACTCGTCCTTGATGAGGCGCAGCTCGGAGAGGGCGCGTTCAAGTTCTGTGTTGCGTTCGGTGTTGGGGGTTTTTCCTGCGTCATCGTGCAGGCGCGTGACGAGTTCAGTGATGTTCGGGTCAGAATTGGGGAGAGTGATAATGTCGTGGTTTGCATTAAGGAGTGCGGTGAGGTCGGCTTCTAGCTCGCGGATATCCTTGGTTTCTATACCCGTCATTATGTACATATCGTCGAGGGTTGGGCGTGGGCCTACCCAGAACTCTCCGTACCTCGCGTCTTTGTAAAATTCTTCGTCAGTATGCGGGGCGCGTGGACGGAAGTAGAGGACGGCTTTATGGGAATCGCCTTTGGGGGTGAGGATAAAGACGGCGTCGGGTTCTTTTTCTTCGCCGAGACCTGTCATGTGTGAGAAAGCGGAGTGGGCGCGGAAGCGGTATGTGGTGTCATTAGAGCGAGTTTTGTAGGGGCCTGCTTGGATAACGCAGCAGGCGTTTGGGAATTGAGCAGAGATAGCGGCGTGGCGCGCGGGAAGATAGTCGGCGACGTCCATGCGTTGCGCCGTGCTGGCGGAAGTGCCCCAATCCGAGGAAATGAATTGCTGGAATTGCGCCGACGAGGGCACCGTCGTCCTCTCGACTTTCTGTGCCTTTTGGGCTTGCGCCTCGTCGTGTGGCTGTGTCGTACCCTGTGGCTGCGCCTGCTCTTGCGTGCGCGCCTCGGCGTTTTCGCGGTTCTTCTCCGTCTCGCTCATTCTGCCATTCTTTCACGCCCCGCCCTTTTTCGCACCCCCTCATGTTGTCTGATTTGTTGTGGGAGATGGGAGATGTTATATAAAGTATTTATAATATATAATTTATATAACTCGGAGAAAGGATGTGTTATGCCTGATTTGCTCGTGAAAAGCGTTAGCGATGCTGACAAGAAAAAATTGCGTTTGCAAGCTGCCCGACATGGTCACTCGATGCAAGAAGAATTGCGCACGATTATCCATAATGGGGTGAACCCGAGTAGTGGGCAGTCGTTTTATCAAGCCTTAAAAGAGGCTTTTGACGGTCTTGAAGACGATGGCTTTACACTTCCTGAGCGTCGCGTCCCCCGTCATGCTCCCTCTTTTGAGTGACGGGAGCGCCCATGTATATCGTCGATACAAATGTCATCTCGGAATTAACGAAGCGCACAGGAAACCCCGTAGCGCTCGCGTGGCTCGAAGCGAATATGGACAAGGCGTACCTAACCTGCGTCACGCTCTACGAAATGCGCTACGGCATACAACGCATGAGTGATGGGAAACGAAAAGCGACATATCTCGCGCAGCTCTCCCATATACGCGAGACTTTTTCACATCGCATACTCGATTTTGGTGCATTTGAAGCGGAAATAGCCGGAGACTTACGTGCTTACGCTGGGGTCCAAGGGGTCAACTCGACAAGCAAAGACATTATGATTGCCGCAATCGCTACCGCGCACAATGGCGTCATCGTTACACGCAATACAAAAGATTTCGCCCTCTTTGATGTCCCGCTCATCAACCCCTTTGATGACTAGCGGAGTTGCGAGTGCTGACAGGCGTTTTTCACTCGCTTCCTTGCGATTAAGGGTAGTGTGGACGTATGGGCACTCAATTGTTGTTGGCAGGGGCGATAGATACCCATGTCCATTCGTGGTGTTCTGACGGTACAGAAGCTCCGGCTGAGGTTATGCGGCAGGCGCGTATGGCGGGCTTGGCGGCAATCGCCCTGACCGACCATGATACGACTGCCGGCTGGGAGGAAGCGGCTGGACGTGTTGACGCTGAGAATGTTGCACTCATTCGCGGCATGGAAGTGACAACTAGGCACGACGGCAGGTCAGTCCATATGTTGGCGTATCTTTTTGACCCTGACCATGAAGCCGTCCATGAACATTCCCGTTGTTTACACGCAACGCGCAGGGAACGTATCGAAGAAATGGTCGAGAATATTGCACGCGATTATCCCATTAGTCTCGACGATGTGCTAGAGCAGGCGTCAGGAGAGATACTTGGGCGGCCACATATTGCGGACGCTCTCATCGCAAAAGGGATTGTTGAAAAACGTGAAGAAGCTTTTAGAGGCATTATTAGTTCTCGAGGTCAATACTATGTTCCTAATAAAGCCCCCGACACCTGCGAGGTTATCGAATGGATTGGCGAGGCAGGAGGCAAGGCAGTTTTTGCGCACCCGTATTTGGTTTCGCACGATATGGAGAGATTGACGGGGTATGTGCGCGATTTTTCCGAGGCAGGATTATTTGGTGTGGAAGTTGACCACAGGGACAATCCAGACGATGTGCGTCCGGCTTTGCGCGAGATAGCACAGAATGCGGGAATGGAGATTTTTGGCGCTTCAGATTCGCATGGAGCAGGCAAGCCCAACCGTTTGGGCGAGAACGTGACGGCTCCGGACGTTATTGCGCGCCTTGAAGACGGCGCTGCTTTGCCGATTCTCTGTCCATAACACCCCCGTCGTTGTTCGCGGCTTCGCCGCTTACAACAACATCGTCGTTCCAGTCTCGTGAAAGCAAGCTTTCACGGACCTTTCACTCCTCGTTGTGCGAGGAACGAACGAAGTGAGTGACGAAGCAATCTCTATTGGTGAGGTTGCCGCGGTCGGGCTTTGCCCTCCCTCGCAATGACGTAAGGGATTATGAGCTAGTCCAAATACACTTCGTAAAGTGGGGTGTAGTGCGCCCTCTCGCTATCCAACTCAGATTGGTAAATGACGACGGTATCTATCGTCCCCGAAGCGAGTTCGGGCGAGGGGAGAGACGTGAAAGGATAGTCGAGGTCGGCACGGCGCATAAGCGTGACGTGGGGGAGAAACTTTGTTTCGTCGTAATCGAAGCCGTACGTATCCAGAGATGCACGAAGTGATTTAGCTAGTTTGGTAACGCAATCTCCCTCAACGCCTTGCCATACAGTGGCGCTATTGCGTCTGCCGAACATCCCCAAGTCGCCAAGGGTGCACTCGCAGGCAGTAGCGCCGGCGTAAGCTTCTTCGACGGCCGCGTGGAGCGCAGGTAGGCGTGAGCCAGGGATTTCGCCGAGGAACGCAAGGGTGAGGTGGAAAGAATCAGGCGGGACATACTTGCCTCGCACACTTTCTCTGAGCATTGCCGATGTTTGTGCGAGAGCTTCGTTGATAGCTGTAGGAAGCTGTGCTGCAATAAAAATTCTCACAGGTTAATTCTATCTCTCCCCCTCCGTCATCGCGAGGGAGCAAAGCGACCGTGGCGATCTATAGCCCCCGTACTGCTCGCCTTGCAACGCTGGCAATCATGTCACTATGGATTGCTTCGGTCACTACGTTCCCTCGCAATGACGGGAGTGGGTATGCGTCCCTCGCAATGACGTATCAATAGGTGTGACCCAGATAATGTTTTTTAATTTTCTATTTGTAAAAGTGCTGGCAGCAAGCGTGATTGGTGAATCTGGAGGGAGACACACCAAAAAAGGTGAGATTTTTTGTCCGTGGGTGTCGATAGCCTGTTTACAGACACCCCGAAAGAGGTCTCAGATAGGCAGCTTCTCGGATACGTCGGGTCGCGTATATGTGTGTCTCTGCCCGCTCGGAGAGGGCGAGCAGTAAAGACCCGTTCTGTAAGCGCTGCGGAAGCGGCATGAGAGAAAAGAGAATATGATGGCTGTTAAAGCAAACGACCGTGCAAAAGCACTAGATGCTGCATTGGCACAAATCGACAGGCAATTCGGTAAAGGCTCAGTGATGCGCCTTGGTGACAAAGCCGTTGCCTCGGTACAAGTAATTCCCACAGGCTCAATTGCACTTGATGCTGCCCTTGGTATTGGCGGCCTGCCGCGTGGGCGAATTGTCGAAGTCTATGGTCCAGAATCTTCAGGTAAAACAACTGTGGCTCTCCATGCCGTAGCGAATGCGCAGCGCGCAGGGGGATTGGCGGCTTTCGTTGATGCCGAGCATGCTCTCGACCCTGAATACGCCCGCAATCTCGGTGTTGACACCGACAACCTCATTGTCTCCCAGCCTGATACGGGCGAGCAGGCGCTCGAAATTGCCGATACTCTTATCCGATCGGGCGCTTTCGACATTATTGTTATCGACTCGGTTGCGGCCCTCGTTCCCAAGGCGGAAATTGAGGGAGATATGGGCGATTCCCATGTCGGCTTGCAGGCACGCTTGATGAGCCAAGCTTTGCGTAAGCTGACGGGTGCTCTCTCGGCGACGGGAACGACGGCCATTTTCATCAACCAGTTACGTGAAAAGATTGGCGTCTTTTTCGGTAACCCGGAGACAACAACCGGCGGTAAAGCTCTCAAGTTCTATTCGTCGGTTCGCCTTGATGTGCGCCGCATTGAGACTTTGAAAGAGGGTGGCGAGCCTATCGGTAACCGCACTCGTGTCAAAGTGGTGAAGAATAAGATGGCTCCGCCTTTTAAGCAGGCAGAGTTTGACATTCTCTATGGCAAGGGCATTTCGCGTGAGGGCTCGATTATCGACATGGGTGTCGATACGGGTATTATTCGCAAGTCCGGCTCGTGGTTTACCTATGAAGGTGACCAGCTGGGTCAAGGCAAAGAGAAAGTGCGCGCATTCTTGCAGGATAATCCTGATTTGGCCGATGAATTGTACGAAAAGATTATGAACGCTTTGGGCGTGAACGGCAATTCAGAGGAAACAGAGGTGAGCGTCGCTGGTGAGGGCGACAATGCGAGCGAGAGCGTGGGTGCTGCTCAATAGAGCAGTACCCACAGCTTATTGATGTGGCTGTGGCGGTATGTGTCATGGCAGAGAAAAGCGAATGGGAGCGGGCGCGCGATATTGTCACGCGCCAGCTCTCCATGATGGATCGCTCGCGCAAACAATTACTGGACGCAATGCGTCAGCGCGATGTCGATGACGAAACGGCTCAATCTGTATTGGATTGGTTTGCCGGGCATGGTCTTGTCAATGATGCTCATTTTGCTGAGGTGCTCGTGCGCACTCGGCTTACTGAGAAGCATGCGTCTAGGCGGGCTATCTCCGAAGAATTGCGTCGCAAGGGGATAGGGGCAGAGATTATCGAGGACGCCTTGAGTGTTATTAGTGATGAGGACGAATACGAGAACGCCCTGCACATAGCACTGAAAAAACTGCGAATCGCCTCTGGCAATCCCGCCACCTTGCGCCAGCGCACCTATGCCACCCTCGCCCGCCGAGGCTTCAACCCCGACCACTGCTCCCGCGCCCTCGCCGCCGCCGAAGAATTTTTGGAGAGCGCTTAGCGTACCAGTACGTCCTGGGTGAACGGATTGATGGTAAAAAATAATTGCTTTTTATCGTATGTTTTTATATTATTTTAATAAGTGAGGAGATAGTCATGTGGATTAATCCTATTGACTATGAAAGTCACGTTTTGAGTGAATTTCTCGCGTATGACACGATACAGGTCAGTGAACGTGTCAGAAAAAAGCACGGTATAACAATCCGTGATATAGAAAAGGCGTGTCGGAACATCATTCAGTACGCCACACGTTGGAGCGATGACTACAACATGGTTATACATGCTGTAGCAGGAAATATTCACACATCTCTTGACTCAACACGACAACTGCAAATACTGGCAAATCTAGTGACAGACGAGAATGGTTTGCATGTGTTCAAAGTCTGGCACGCACTTGATTTGACAGAGAAAATGGCTCGCGAGCTCAGGTTAAGGAGAGTGAGATAATGGCGAAATATCGCACCCCAGAAGGACGGGTTCTTAGTGATGCCGATTTTGATGTGTTGGCTAAGAAAGCAGACGCGGGTGATTATGGCACAAACTGGACAGTAGTGCGTCCGCAAGGCAGACCGCGCCTATCTGAAACTAAGCCCAAAAATGTGAGTGTGTTGTTCACACAAGAGCAGATAGCTGCAATGGCGAAACGACTTGCTAAAACAGGAGAAACACGTTCGCAATACTTGCGCCGGCTAGTACAAGAAGACCTCGCTATCGTTTAATAGCTGCAATCTAACTTTCTACAGTTGTCGTATCCACTGGGTATTCCACGGCATGAAATTCGGCGCAGAAGAAATAAACGTAGAAGAAAGCGGCGATAGGAGAAAAATGCTTTACGAAAATGGCAAACCGGTAACCGATGAGCAGTTGCGTACCTGGGCAGAGGAAATGTCTCGCGGAGACTACAAGATTGCAGAAAAAATCTATCCGCCAGCCGACGCAGTGCCTCAACAGATTCCAGAGCCGCGCGATACGGTTGTCACATTTAAGACGACGGCTTCTCGCGCCCAAAAGCTCAGCCAATTAGCAGGTGCAAAGGGTAAAAGCCTATTGGCACTCATGGATGAAATAGCCGAAGCTGAGCTTTTGGCAACCGCCTAGTTGCTTATGTGTTGAGGGGGCGAGTTTTATCTCAGGGGCAGTAGAGGCAGAAGTGCTGGGTTAGGATTGGGGCGATGTCTGAACTTCCTCGCACATATGCCATTCGCACCCTCGGGTGCCAAATGAATGTCCACGATTCCGAACGCCTCGCCGGTCTGCTCAGCGAGGCCGGAATGGTACCCGTCTCCCTCGTGCCAGAAAAAGCAGCACGCGCAACTTCGGCAGGAGACGAAGGTGCAGATGTGCTCGTCCTCAACACCTGCTCAGTGCGAGAAAATGCCGCAACGCGCCTCTTTGGCAATCTCGGTCAACTCGCCGCAGTTAAACGCGAGCGCCCCGGAATGCAAATTGCAGTAGCGGGCTGCCTCGCCCAACAAATGGGCGACACTATCATCGACCGTGCCCCCTATGTCGATGCCGTCCTTGGCACACACAATCTCGATGTTCTACCCGTCCTTTTAGAGCGCGCAAAACACAATAAACGCGCGGCCGTTGAAATCGCAGAATCCCTCAAAGTCTTCCCCTCGACACTGCCCACACGCCGTGAATCAGCCTATGCGGCATGGGTGTCCATCTCTGTCGGCTGTAATAACACCTGCACATTCTGTATCGTCCCGCACCTGCGCGGCAAAGAACGAGACCGCCGCCCCAGGGACATCCTCGCAGAAGTCCAAGCACTCGTAGACGAGGGGGCAATCGAAATCACCTTGCTTGGGCAAAATGTCAACTCCTACGGAGTCAGCTTCGGCGACCGCGGCGCATTCGCCAAACTCCTGCGAGCCTGCGGAGACATCGACGGCCTAGAACGCCTGCGTTTCACCAGCCCACACCCCGCCTCCTTCACCGACGACGTCATCGAGGCAATGGCTGAAACTCCAAACGTCATGCCTTCTCTCCATATGCCCCTGCAATCAGGCTCGGACACAATCCTGCGAGCCATGCGCCGCTCCTACCGCTCAGGCAAATTCCTCGGAATCCTCGAGCGAGTACGCGAAGCCATACCAGATGCGGCAATCACCAGCGATATCATCGTTGGCTTCCCCGGAGAAACAGAAGATGACTTCCAGCGCACCCTCGAGGTGGTCGAAGAAGCCAGATTTGCCAGCGCATTCACCTTCATCTACTCGCCACGCCCCGGCACACCAGCCGCAGACCTAGAGCCTGTACCTGAGGAAGTCATTTCCGAGCGCTACAACCGCCTTATTGACCTACAAAACCGTATCTCGACAGAAGAAAACGAGAAACAAGAAGGCAAAACTCTTGAAGTCCTCATCGCTGAGGGCGAGGGGCGCAAAGACGGCGAAACCTCGCGTATTTCTGGGCGCGCCCCTGATAACCGTCTCGTTCATGTTGCGCTACCAACCGATATAGCCGAAGCCGATATGCCACGCCCCGGAGATATGGTGCGCGTCGAAATCACGCACGGCGCCCCCCACCACCTCGTTGCCGACGGCGCGCTGAACGGCGGGCTTTTCGAGGTGCGCCGCACCCGTGCGGGAGACGCATGGCAAGCACGCGAAGCCAGAAAAGCTGAACTTATCGCGGAAATGCAGGGGAGCGCACCTGTTACTCTCGCCCCCGATACGCTGATGATTCGTACCGACAGCGGCATGCAGCGCCCAGGAGACGCACAGTGATTATTGCAATCGTCGGTGCAACAGCCACGGGCAAAACAGCTCTCTCCCTTGAAGTAGCAGAACGCCTTGGTGGGGCGAGCGCAGTCGAAATCATCTCCGCAGACGCAATGCAGCTCTACCGCGGAATGGACATCGGCACAGCCAAACTGCCACTAGACGAGCGCCGCGGCATTGCTCATCACCAAATCGACGTACTGGACGTGCGCGAAGAAGCAAGTGTCGCAGCCTACCAACGCAGCGCCCGCGCAGACATCGCCGATATTCAGGCGCGCGGGAAAATTCCCATCATTGTCGGCGGCTCGGGCCTCTACATTTCAGCCGTCCTCGACAAACTCGACTTTCCCGGGCACGACCCGCAGATACGGGCAGCCCTCGAAGCCCAGCTTGAAACGGAAGGTATACAGCCACTTCTCACCGAGCTCAAAGAAAAAGACCCCCAAGCCGCAGCAGTCATAGCGCCCGAAAATACGCGCCGCATTATTCGCGCCCTCGAAGTTATCCGCCTGACAGGTAAGCCTTTCACCCCGCGCTTTCCCCGCCACACCTCGCATTACGAGGACGTCCACTCCTTCCTCGTCACACGCGAAAAAACACTTCTCGACGAAACAATCAAACAACGCACACACACCATGTTTGAGCAGGGGCTTGTCGAAGAAACCCGTCACCTGCTTACCCAAGGGCTCGAACAAGGGCGTACCGCCTCAACAGCCATCGGCTACGCCCAAGCAATCGAAGTAATCAGAGGAACGATGACGCTTGAGGAAGCAGAAGCCGCCATCACTCAGGCGACCATCAAACTCACCAAAAAACAGGGCACCTGGTTCCGTGCCGACAAGCGCCTAAACGTCCTTGACTTATCTGACGGGGATATTGTGGGTGCTAGCAACTATATTGTTAAAGCTTGTACTGCAATATAGGGCTATAGATCGCCATAACAAGGAGCGGAATGCCTGAGGGAGCTTGCTCGCTCATGGCTGGAGCGACGCAGTTATGAGAGGCACGATGACGAGCGAAAGGCTCACGAAAGTTTACTTTCGTGTAACTGTAGCGAGGAAATCGTGTTCAGTCGCTGTGCTCCTTTCGGCAACTGCGTCACTTCGGCCTCAAGGAAGCGAGCTTCCTTGGACCTGCGTTCCTTGTTGTAAGAGGCGAAGCCGAATACGAAGTTGCCGAACACGTCGCGGTCTGTGACCGCTCCTCGCGATGACGAAGATGATTATGGAGTATCTTTTTTGCTGTAGCGAGTAGACAGAGAACGCGAGATTTTCCACTGGTATTCGTCAATACCCGTGTTCTCAGATGAGGACATTTCAAGAGCTTCGTCCAAATCAATATCGCAAAAACCGCCGTCACGATAAGCGATAACACGATTTTTCTTGCCCTCAAGAAGCACATCGACAGCCATGCAACCCATTGTCGAGGCATAGACCCTATCGCGAGCCGTCGGGCTACCACCACGCTGCATATAGCCCAAAATAGTCGCTCGCGTCTCCACGCCCGTCTCCGCCTCAATACGCTGAGCCATCGCCATACTATCGCCCACACCCTCAGCGTTAATAATCAGATGATGGCTCTTGCCGCGCTTATGAGAATCCCTAATCTCATCCAACATGGCACTCTCGTCACCGTCATATTTCTCGGCCACAAGGATATTCTCCGCACCCGTCGCAATTCCGCACCACAGGGCGATATGCCCCGCGTGCCTGCCCATCACCTCGACGATAGAGCAGCGTTCGTGAGACGAGGACGTGTCACGGATCCGGTCAATCGCGTCCACAGCCGCATTGACTGCTGTATCAAAACCAATCGTGTAATCCGAAAAACCAACATCAAGATCGATAGTTCCCGGAATCCCCACAACCGTCACACCACGCCTGCTCAACTCGCGAGCCCCAGCAAGAGAACCGTCACCACCAATCACCACGAGGGCGTCAATACCGCGCTTTTCACAGACCGCAACCGCCTTGTCAATTCCCTCAGGCGTGCGCATTTCCTTGCAACGGGCAGTACTCAAAATCGTCCCGCCGCGGCTGATGATATCCGAAACATCGCGTGCTTTCAGCATCCGCATATCGTTATTGAGTAGACCCGCATAGCCCTTGCGTATACCGAGTACCCTACAGTCATGCGCGAGGCCCTGACGCACAACAGCGCGGATAGCCGCATTCATACCCGGGGCGTCACCACCAGAGGTGAGCACGCCAATTGTCATATTTTTCGTCTCGGACATTCATTCTCCTTACAAGAAAAATCACTGACGTAAGCGCCAGGAAGGATGGTTTTAGGATAGTTGGGCTTCCCATTCGCGCTTCTTCTTCTCCAATTCCATGAGGTACTCAAAACGCGAATTGTACTGTGGGTCTGTAGAATCGGTGCGCTGTAATACAGAGCGCAGCTCCGCAATCTGACGGACAATACCTTGACGGACAAGCGAAGCCGTGAGAGTACGCACGTAGCGCTCTGTGTGCTCTTCTCGACGTTCAGGCAAAGGCTCAACCGCAATTTGTGTCATAGCAGGGCGTAGCAGACTATCTGTACTCTCAAGAATCGTCGTGAGGAAATACTGTGCCGCTTGCCTGCGCAGGCTCTCCTCGTTTGCTCCACCGTCACCAGAAGCGGCGCGCAATTCATTGAAACGCTGAGTGTAGAGCGAAGTTCCGCCTGCCGCGAGAATAGCCTCATAAACGCGCTGATGAAGAGGGAAAAGGAAGGTCCGCGAATCCAGAGCATTGAGCACAGAATCCTGCGTGTGCCAAGGGAATTGCAGATACGCGCCAAGCACTTCGCGTTCTAATCTCTCGACGGGATCTTTCAACTGGGCAAGGGGAGTAAGGCTCGTCTGTGCCGGAGGGGTAGGCTCGCTGGGCGCATTAGGTTCGCTAGGCGCGGCAAAACGCGGGAGACCCCGCTTCTTAGCTTCTTGAACAGCCTCCCGTACCGTCTGTTCGTCCATACCCAGCCAGCTGGCAAGCTGACGAGTATATTCGCTGCGCAGCACGCGATCACGGATAGAAGCAACCATAGGGGCGGCAGCGCGCAAGCCTGAGGTGCGTCCCTCAGCAGTTGACAAAGAGACAGTAGCTAATGTGGAACGAATAGCAAATTCAAAGAGCGGCAGACGACCTTCAACAATCGCGCGCACCCCCTCATCGCCATATGCCATGCGCACTTCGCACGGGTCTTTGCCCTCGGGGGCGACGGCAATGAAAGTCTGGGTGGCAAAAGACTGATCCTCAGCAAAAGCTTTGAGAGCTGCCTTTTGACCTGCCGCGTCTCCATCGAAAGTGAAAATCACTTCGCCGCCATAGGTCTGACCGCTACTGAGCATTACACCAGCGGCAGGGTTATGGGAGTCCCCAAGTAGACGGCGAACGATACGAATATGGTCTGCTCCGAAAGCAGTGCCGCAGGTAGCCACAGCATAGGGGACACCAGCCAAATGCATAGCCATCACATCGGTATAGCCCTCGACCACCACCACGCGCCGTTCACGTGCGATAGATTTCTTAGCCTTATCGAGCCCATAGAGCACCTGAGACTTGTGATAAATCGGAGTCTCAGGAGTGTTGAGATACTTGGGGCCCTCATCGTCATCGTGTATTTTGCGCGCACCAAAACCAATAGGCTCGCCCGTAATCGACATAATCGGCCACATGAGCCGCCCCCGAAAACGGTCATAAATGCCGCGCCTGCCACGAGTTGCCAGCCCAGCCTCAAGAATCTCCTCGTCATAAAAACCGTGTTTGCGCAGGTGAGAATACAGGCTATCCCACGACTGGGGAGAATAACCGAGACGGTAGTCGGCAATAGCTGCGTCGTCAAAATGGCGGTCGTGCAGAATTTTCATCGCTAAAGCGCCGTCGTTAGACCGAAGATGCTGCTCATAAAACTCCACAGCAACGCGGTGCGCATCAATAAGGCGAGACTTCTTCACTCCACCCGGCTCACGCCTGCCGCCTGTCTCTTCCTTCTCGACAGTGACACCGAATTTGCGAGCCAAATGCTCGATTGCCTCAACAAAAGACACGTGCTCGATTTTTTGGACAAAAGCGATTGCGTCTCCACCCTCGCCACAGCCGAAACAGTGGAAATATCCAGCGGACGGGCGCACATGAAACGAGGGAGTTTTTTCGTCATGGAAAGGGCACAATCCCTTGAGCGAATCCGCTCCCGCTGAGCGCAGCTGCACGTATTCGCCAACAATATCGTCAAGACGGGCGCGCTGGCGCACCTCTTCGACCGATTTCTGGGTAATACGTGACATAGGCTTAGTCTATCTTTCTGGGCTGTGCGCGTGAGTATCTTTAGCTGTGTGACTCGTGTGGGCTTCGACTTCTCTCACTCGGCGTTGCGCCTAGACGCGAGAACCGTCATCAAACGGATTATCTTCCCATGCGCGCCGAGCCGTCCAATACGCGGCAAGAGCAGCCAGACCAAAACCTGCGACTAGCAAAACAATCCCAAAAGAGGCGCTTCCGGGCAGAAAACTGGTCGAGATACCCAGACCGAGGAGAATGAAAACAATGGCGGCCATCCACGCGAAAACGACATGAGGGCGCTCAACCAAAAGATCTTTCTCGCTCACTTCCTTATAGGAAATATCGTCCTCTTCGGCGAGTAACTCTTCAATCGCTTCCTCGTCAGGGCCACTCCAATTGCGCGGATCTTCCGCAGGAGAATCTTGAGGTGACGGGGAAAAATCGGTAGGGGACGGGTCAGGAAAAGAGGTAGACGGCGGCGTTATGTCGCTCAAATCTTCTTCGATAGACTTCCATGCCTCATTGAAATCTCTATCGGAAAACTCCTGCGAATTAGTCATGTATACCAGCCTAGTCGCTACAATAGAATGTTGGTACGCCAAAGACGGCGTATTTTCCTAATTTGGAGGTTTATCCTATGTCTGTCAAGCGTGTTGCTCTGCTTACTGCCGGAGGCTTCGCACCCTGTTTGTCTGCTGCTGTCGGCTATTTGATTAAAAAATACTCTGAAGTAGCCCCTGAGGCGGAAATCATTGCCTACCAGTACGGATACCACGGTCTGCTCACAGGTAACTATGTTGTCGTGGATGATACAGTCCGTGAAAATGCCGAAATCTTGACCCGTTTCGGCGGTTCACCCATCGGTAATTCCCGCGTCAAATTGACTAATGCTGCCAACCTAGTCGAGCGTGGGTTGGTCAATGAGGGGGATGACCCCTTGGCTGTTGCTGCTGAGCGTCTGCGTGCCGACGGTGTCGATGTGCTGCATACAATCGGTGGCGACGACACGAATACGACAGCTGCCGATTTGGCTGCCTACCTGCACGAGAACGACTACGAGTTGACGGTCGTTGGTTTGCCTAAGACGATTGACAATGACGTTTTCCCGATTCACCAGTCCTTGGGTGCGTGGACGGCAGCCGAAGAAACCAGTGGTTTCGCCCAGCATGTTATCGGCGAGCATCGTTCCAATCCCCGCATGCTCATTGTTCATGAAGTCATGGGACGCGGCTGCGGCTATCTGACCGCGCAATCTGCCGCCTACTATCACGAGTGGGTCAAAGAGCAAGAGTGGCTCCCTGAGATTGGCCTGTCTGGCGAGCGTTGGGACGTTCATGCCGTGTACTTGCCTGAAATGTCTGTCGATTTGGACGCAGAGGCACAGCGCTTGCGTGCCATTATGGACGAGATCGGCAATGTCAACATCTTCATTTCCGAGGGTGCTGCTATCGAAGAAATCATTGCTGAAAAGGAAGCAGCTGGAGAAGAGATTCAGCGCGACCCATTCGGCCACGTCAAGCTGGACACCATCAACCCCGGCCAGTGGTTTGCTCAGCAATTCGCCAAGCGCCTGGGTGCAGAAAAGGTCATGGTGCAAAAGTCGGGCTACTATTCGCGCGCGTGGCACGCCAACGATAAAGACTTGGCACTGATTAAGGAAATGTGCGAGATGGCTGTCGATTCCGCTTTGGCGGGCAAGCCGGGCGTTATCGGTCAAGACGAGGACAATGGCAATGTCATGTCCACAATCGACTTCCCGCGTATCAAGGGCGGAAAGCCATTCGATATTACCCGCGATTTCTTCGTGGAGCTGCTTGAAGAACTCGGTCAGCCTCTCGCGGCGGCCAAGTAATTCATTTCCCGTCATAACCCTTCCCGTCGTCGCGAGGAGCAGGCTCTGCCTGCGACGTGTTCGGCACTTCGTGCCTCTCATAACTGCATCGCTGCAGCCTTGAGTGTGTTCGGTCGCTACGCTCCCTCTTGCAACTTCGTCGCTACAGTCTCGTGAAAGCGAGCTTTCACGGACCTTCCGCTCCTCGTTGTGCAAG
>JAFYHO010000112.1 GCA_017539125.1 Actinomycetaceae bacterium
AATAGCCGCTTTGCGGCTATTATACCATATAGAATGGCAAAATCAATATAATAAAGGGAAGCGCGGATATTTGAACCGCTCCCCGTCAAGAGGACAATGAAAAACTATAATTTTTTTCTCGGCTGGCAGCTACGGCTGCCGGCCGCTTTTTACGCCGCAAGATAGCGCTCGTGCTTCTCCATCGGCGTCAGGACGCCGAGATTGCGCTGCACGCGGCGCGTGTTGTAGTAGTGGATATAGCTCTCAATCATGCGGATCAGCTCCTGCTTGCTCGTAAAGCGCCTGCCGTAATACCGCTCGCGCTTCAGAATGCCCCAGAAGCCTTCCATTGGCCCGTTGTCGATGCAGCGCGCCACGCGGGACATGCTTTGCGTCATGCCCGCCTGTTCGAGCTTGTGGTGGAACGTGCGGTTCGTGTACTGAAAGCCTCTGTCGCTGTGGAACAGCGGATGCGCATTGGGATTTGCCTTCATTGCTTTGTCGAAGGTCTTGAACACCAGCGGATTGTTGTTGCGCTCGCTGATGACGTAGGCGACGATACGCCGGTCATACAAGTCAAGGATGGCGCTGAGGTAGACCTTGTGAACCTCAATGCCCTCATACCACTTAAACTCCGTGACGTCGGTGAGCCACTTCTCATTGGGCTTGTCCGCGTAGAACTGGCGGTTGAGCACATTCTCGGCGATGTATTGCGGATTCTTTGCCCGCCTGGTGCAGCCGTGGTTGCTGTACTTGATGGTGGACTTGATGCCTCTGGCGCGGCAGATGCGAAGGACGCGCTTGTCGTTGACATGGATATTGTGGTCATGCCGCAGCTCGTCATTGATACGCCGATAACCCTTGTCCGGACTCTCCATGTGGATCTGCTCCACCTTTTCGGCTATTACTTTGTTATCTGCGGCTCTGGGGCTCAGCTTACCAGATGCCCACTTGTGATACGCCGAACGAGAAACGTGCAGCAGCTTGCAGGCTTCGTCGATGGGTTCTCCACGCTCGGCATGGTTCTCCTGTATTGCTCTATAGATGTGACCAAGCCTCACTTGTCCAAGGCATCCCTCCTCACTACCTCGTCCAATTTTTTTAGCAGGTGGTTCTCCATTTCTGCCAGATACAGCTTGTGCTTGAGCTGTTCGATCTCAATCTGCGCCGCTTCCAGCTCCGTCCGCGGCGTCTGATCTTTCTTTCGCTTTCCGCGCCGGTCCTCCAAGCCCGCCTCGCCAAGTTCCTCGAACCGAAGCGTCCATGTCCGTACCTGCTGGTAACTGACGTTGTATTTCAGCGCCAATTCACCGTAGTTTCTGTCGCTTTCCAAGCATTCCTTGACGATTTGCAGGCGTTCTTCCTGCGTGGTGCTCCGTGCTTTCTTCATGTAGCTTCCGCCTCCAGAATGTTTTACGGAGTTGAAGTCTCCATGAGCATTATACACCTTTATCCAGTCAGTGAGTTGTCTTGTTGAGCGAATTTTGTATTCTTTACAGATTTCCAGCAGGCTTCCTTTTCCATGCAAGTAAGCTAATACCGCTTCTGTCTTGAGCTCCGTTGAATATGTTCTATTCTTTGCATGTGCTAGAAGCCCGTCCACGCCCTCAGCTTCATATCGTTTGACCCATTTTTGTACAGACGAGTGGGCTACCTGCGCCATTCGTGCTGCCTCGCAGACACCTATCTTCCTATTGATACACGCTAAAACTAACCGATGCTTCTCTTCGAAGCTCACCATTTCTTTTTTTGGCATAGCAATGCTCCCCCTATAGGTGACAGTTTTGTTTTTCAATGTCTCCTATAGAGGGAGCATATCACTCTGCGGCAGTTGTTTTTTATC
>JAFYHO010000113.1 GCA_017539125.1 Actinomycetaceae bacterium
CACCCTATAGCACTCACGCAGCCACTCTCACACCTTATCTGTCTACTCAACCAGCACAGACACCAGCCAAACCCGCGAAAATCTAGGGACTTTCACCCCACCCACACACCCCCCCAAAAACCCCCCAAAAAGTAACCCAAATCACAAAAACAGGGCGACACGCACCCAAAAACCACCCAAAAAACACCAAAACAGGACCTTTTTCCAGCCAGCTCTCGCCCCCTTACCGTGTCTGGCGCCTACTAGCGCGACAATTCCTTTCGGCGAGGGAGTCAGCGTAGGCCCCGAGACGGAAGGAATTGTCGCGCCCACCCCTCCGGCTCAAAAATAAAAGCCTCCCCGGCAATACCACGCACCCCTACCTCAGCTACGCACTCAGCAAACTCACTCGCGTCACGCACTCCGTCAAAACCAAAAGACCGCCCCAAAAACTCGACAACATCCCCAGCAGACCAGCCATACTCCGCCAAAGCGCGCATCGTCACCGCGCCATCACGTTTCGACAGGCGCACCCCCTCGCTGTTCAACACCATAGGAACATGGATGTACTCTGCCTGCTCAAAATCCAGCAACGAAGCCAAATACGCTTGCCGCGGTGCAGAGGACAGTAAATCGTCACCGCGCACAATCTGGCACACCCCATCTATACCGTCATCAATCACCGAGACGAAATTGTAGGAAAAGACCCCGTCACCGCGGCGAACAATAAAATCGTCCACCACACCCTCGTACTCCCCCGCGATCGCGTCGTGCACACACATGCGCTTGCCGTGCCCGTCCAGGCGAAAAGCGACCTCGCGCCCTAAAGCCGCAATCTCTTGCCGCTTCGCCTCGCGCTCACTCTCGCTCAAATTGCGGCAGGTACCCGCATAGGCGCCAAGGGGCATGTGCGGCGCAGAGGTAATCGCCGCCGCCAGCTCGCGTCGGGTGCAATAGCACTCGTACAGCTCACCGCGAGCGCGCAACCCATCAAAAACGTCCTCGTAACGCTCCCTATTCTGCGACTGAAAAATAACAGGGCCGTCCCAATCAATACCCAGCGCCTCTAAATCTTCAAGCTGGCGCGTCACGAAATGCGGGCGCGAGCGCTCGTCAATATCTTCCATGCGCATGAGGAAACCCAAACCGGCGTTGCGGGCGAACGCCCACGCGAGCAGGGCGGTGCGAAGATTGCCTAGGTGCAAGTCGCCGGTCGGGCTGGGCGCATAACGCCCATAGCCACGACCAGCAGACAATTGCGATTTCATACCTTATATATTAGTCGCATGGAGGCGAATATATTAGTCGCAGGCAAGCGACCCCATTGGATCCCATGCGGGCAAAACAATCGGCTCGCTGTCCAAAGCGGCTAGCAATTCGTCGTCCACATACTTTTTATGGACGGCAACCTCAAAAACATGGTCGTTAAACCATGAGTCGTTCATGGTGAAGAAGCCCTTGTCACCCACTTCGTCACTCCACGAATTTTCGATACGCCACCTGCGTGGCTTGTCATCAACAATATCGATGCCCGTGAATTGCATGGCGTGAGTCATCTTCGCCTCGCCGAACTCCAGCGCCTCAGCCTTGGTCATGGCGAGGTCGATGCCGTACGTCCCCTCATAGTCGTAGAGTTTGGCGTCCCATATGCCGGCCTTGCGGTCCATTTGCTTGGAGACATCGCAGCCCATCCACACGGGCTGCCCGTCCATCAACATCTGCATGACGGCATTGCGGATTACATCAATTTCGACGTTCAAATAGGTGACGGGTGACGCGCCGACCACATTGCCAAGCCTGTCAACCGTGAATACGTGCCCGTAGGGGGAAGTCGGCCGCGGGTCGTTGACGAGGCAGACGTAATCGTCCAGATTCGGCAGGTACATCTCGGCGAACTCGAGGGGAGTCTTTACGCCTTCGCGGTGGAACGTGCCATCTTTATCTTCCCATTGCCAGATGAATTGAGCTGGCGGAGTGCCAAGATGTATGGATAGGACGCGGTGAACTTGACGCATAATCTCATTCTTGACTCCAAGCGCATCCTCACCTTTCGCCACAGCCTCGCGCAGGTCACGCGCACCGCGCCGCAAAAGGCGCTTCAAAGTCGCATTCATCTCTGGCGTATTCGAGGAGGATTCCGTCTCCGGCATAGCATATTTCGGCACAAGACCATACTTGTGGATGAGGGCGACGAACATATTCCACTGTCCACCGTCACCAATCGGATCGTCGAGCATCCAGGCGATTGTGCGGTCGTCGCTGGGACGGTCGGCGAGCTCAATCATTGAGGTGAGAAAATAGTTCGCCTTTTCCAGCTTGTCGTAGAAATGCACATAGTTCTGGGAGAACTCAAAGTTCTTCAACCCTGTCGCCTTGTACACTGCGGGCTTCAAGGCGTTCAGCCCGGCAAAAATCCAGCAGCGCCCCGAACGCTTCTGGCTCGTACTTGCCCACGTATCAACCCTGTGCGTCATCGAGGTGTCGATAGAAGTTACGACCTCACGGTTCATTGCCACCTGCGAAATCGGGGTGTTGGTGACGGCGTTTTGGACGATACGCGCAGTGGGGTCGTCAGAAAAATCTTTAGTGAATTCTTTGAGCAAGTCGTTGCTAAGGGTGTAGCGCGACATGAAATCTCTCCTTCTCTTGCGCAGCGAAACCCGTATATTTGTGGACGGGAACGCACAACGATACAGCCAATGCTACTCTATCCGCACCCGTCGTCGCGAGGAGTCCCGTCAGGGACGACGTGGCGATCAATAGTCCTTTATTGCTCGCTTTGCACAGCAAGGAGCGGAAGGTCCGTGAAAGCTCGCTTTCACGAGACTGTAGCGACGCAGCTGCGAAAGGCGTGCAACGCACGCCGAACAACGCTGACAATTTTCCGTTACTGATTGCTTCGTCGGCGCAAAAGCGCCTCCTCGCACAACAACGAACGGAAGGTCGGAATGCTTGTGTTCCAGACTGGAGTGAGGAAGTTGTGGAAGGAACGAAGTGCCGAACAACGACGGTTGTGCTACTGCTTCATCTCCACCTTTGTCCGCACGATTCTGTGGACGGATTCGTCAAGTCGTTCCTCGCTTAAGCGGCCGTCACGAACAGCGGCAAGGACGGTTTCGTAGGAGGCTTGCAGATTTGTTGGCATGAGAATCATGTCTGCGCCTGCCAGGACGGCCTGTAGCCCGACTTCGTTGGGATTATAGAATTGGGTGACGGCTCCCATGCCAAGGGAGTCGGTAATGATGAGCCCTTCGTATCCCATGTCCTCGCGCAGGAGTTCGCTCATCATGACGGGGTTGAGGGAGGCGGGAAGCTGCGAGCCGGTGGCCTGTTGGACGGTCAGGTGTCCGACCATAATAAAGGGAACCCCAGCATCGATTGCCGTATAGAAGGGTTGCAGTTCTTCGGTTTTCATCTGCTCGATTGTTTTGGAGCTTGAGATTGCGCCGGTATGCGAATCGCCGTATGCTCCGCCGATTCCAGGGAAGTGCTTGGCTGAGCAGAGCACGCCTGCTTCGCTAAAGCCCTCGATTTGGGCAGCGACCATGGGGCTGACCGCTTGGCTTGTCGAGCCGAAGGAGCGTTTACTCATTGTGGTCGATGAACTGTTGGCGATGTCTGCAACGGGGGCGAAATCGACGTTGAAGCCGAGGTCAGCGAGGTATGTGCCGATTGTGCGGGCAGTTTCGCGCGCCTGATTGGTATCTCCTGTGTCGCCGATAGCGCGCATATTGCCTGGGTCTTTCGCTGTGAAACCGGAGTGTCCGCCTACGCGCGTGACTGTTCCGCCTTCTTCATCGACCGCCAGAAAGACAGGGATTCCTGTGCGTTCGGTGGCGTATTCTTGGGTGGCGCTGAGCATTGTTTGTGTCTGCTCGGTGTCGTTGAGATTTAGCTCGAAGTAGATGATTCCGCCGACGGGCATCGTATTGTAGGCTTTTTTGGTTGTCTCACCTGCGGCGATGACTTGCCCCATTCCCGTCAACGATTCCGGGGTGACAAAGAAGAGTTGGGCGACTTTTTCTTCTACCGTCATTTCGCCGACAATACGGGACACTTGAGTATCGAGATCTTCTGGAGGTGACAGCTGCTCCTGCGGCGTGGGAGTGGTAGTTTCGCTGATTGTGCTTTCCTGCTGGCGCGGCTGCATTTTCGACTTTACAAGAGAGCACGCCGTAAAGGATAGGGAGAGGGCAAGACCTAGCGCCACTCCGAGAGCTGCGACTTTCCCTCGACTAAATTTTTTTTTGGGCTTCGCTTGTTTAACTTGCCCGCTTCCGACACTCATTCGAGTTTCCATACCCGCCAGTCTAACCCATCTTTTCCCCGCCGTCGTCGCGAGTGACTGCGACTCCTGTACTATGTGGGTATGCGCTGTGAATATTGGGAATCAGGAGCGTGCACTGAAGTGGAGGGAAACGCCATGAAAGAATACATAGCTTACTGCGGACTGGACTGCGAGTCCTGCGAAGCCCGTCTTGCAACAATAAATGATGATGATGCGCTTCGCGTTAAGGTCGCCCGAGAGTGGTCAGAACTGAATGGAGTTGAGATCACCCCAGAAATGATAAATTGCTCCGGCTGCCGTATTAAAGGTGTTAAAACTCCCTTTTGTGAGTCACTTTGCCCAATCAGACAGTGCGCACTGAACAGGAATGTTGAGACTTGTGGAAACTGCATCGAAATGAGCACATGTGAAAAGCTCGGAATGATTACTGCGAATAATCCAGAAGCACTCGAGCGACTGAAAAGATGACGGGCAGCCTTTAATCGCAAAAGACAAAACGGCATTTTTCAGGTAAAAGCAACACATCTTGCACACAGCACGGCAGGCAAATGTGCAAAATTTGCATATCCACATTGACTACAATGTGTAATTATTGCATAATTAAGTGTGAAGGAGTGTGCAAAATGTCGGATTTACGGGAACTGCGAACCGCTAAACGTCTTACGCAACAAGAGGTAGCGGACAGGATTGGCGTATCTTTACGCTCCTATGTTTCTTACGAAAATGACAAAGAAAAAGCAAACACGCCAAAATACCGTTTTTTGCTGCGCGAACTAGAAGCAATTAATCCAGTTGATGAAGAACATGGCATATTATCCGTGGACGATATCATAGAAATCTCCACAGGTCTTCTTTCGCAATACAACGTGGACTACTGTTACCTTTTTGGCTCTTACGCTAAAGGCACCCCCTCCCCCTCAAGCGATATCGACCTTCTCATCTCGACAACGACTACAGGATTGGAATACTATGAGCTCGTCGAACGTCTCAGGCAAGCTCTACACAAAAAAGTAGATGTGCTAGATTTTGCGCAGCTTGCAAAAAACGAAGACTTACTAAACGAGATACTGAAAGAAGGAATTCGCATATATGGATAACCCGAAAAACGACTCCTATTTTGCCCAAAAAATTCGCAAAGATTTATCTTTCGTTGTTGAACATACACACGCTATACATGAAACCGACCTAGAAACCAATGAGATTCTTCTTGACTCTATGCTCTTTCGGCTCATTCAAATATCAGAGAACGCGAAGAAACTAAGCAACACTTACAAAGAGGAACATGCTTCTATCCCGTGGCTAGCGATATACGGTTTACGAAATCGAATTGTTCACGACTACGGCAATGTGGACTTGAATATTATTTATTCCACCCTGAAAAACGATATTCCTGCACTCTTGAAAAGCATAAAGGAAGCCAACTAGCTGCGGACAGCGCGGGTTTGGCGGGCGCGCTCTGCCTGCTTGGCTGGCGTATCGGGGTAGATGATTTTTTCCAGAGTGAGCGGGTGGGCGGGTGCAACGACGACTTCCCCATCTCGTGAACGCTCCTCAAGGCGTTGGCGAGCCCATTCGACAGGGCGCGCTCCGCTGCCAACACG
>JAFYHO010000114.1 GCA_017539125.1 Actinomycetaceae bacterium
ACTCTTCATTAGTCCATACCCCCTTGACCCACTCACGCACGATAACGACGACGAAGGTTGCTTATCCGTCCCCAGCTACCGTTACCCGACTCGCCGCGCCGAGCGTGCGATTTTGCGCGCCTACGACGAGCACGGGACGCCCTATGAACTCGAAGCAGAAGGCTGGCTCGCGCGTATCTGGCAACACGAATACGATCACCTCAACGGCATACTGTACGTCAACCGTCTGGAAGGAAAGACGTACACCGCTGCACAGAAAGCAATCCGACGCGAGGGCTGGGGCGAGCCGGGAGTGACCTGGCACCCCGAAGATGACGATATCAACGCTTAAGCCCTCACGAGAATCCGCAGCACGAATTTTCCATAGAAAAGGACGACAGGTGAGCAAGAAACACAGCGAGGCGGCACAGGCATTTCGCGCTGCCGTCCCCGTGACCCTACCCGTCCTTGCCGCCTACACTTTCCTCGGTTTTTCCTACGGAATCTACATGTCCTCCCTCGGTTTCGCCCCATGGGTTCCCTTCGTTCTCGCCCTCGTCATCTACGGCGGCTCACTAGAGTTCCTCATGGGCGGATTCCTCCTGTCCTCTTTCGCGCCGCTGTCGGTTTTCCTTGTCTCCCTCATGGTCCAAGGCCGTCACCTGTTCTACGGAATTGCCATGCTCGACCGTTTCAAAGGCACAGGTTGGAAAAAGCCTTACCTCATCTACGCTCTGACAGACGAGACGTTCGCGGTGACCTACACGGCGCGCGTGCCCGAGAATATCAACCCGACATGGCACCAATTTTGGGTGAGCCTACTCAACCAATCCTATTGGGCATTCGCGGCGCTCATCGGCGGGCTTGTGGGTGGAAATCTGCCGTGGGATTTAACCGGTATCGACTTCGTGATGACGGCGATGTTCCTGTGTATTTTCCTCGACCAGGCGTTCAAAGAGACGAAACACTACACCGCTGTGATTGGTTTTGTTGCTTCGATTGGCGCACTGCTCATCTTTGGCGCTGACTCGTTCATGATTCCAGCTATGGTGGGTATCGTCATGCTTCTGACGATTTTGCGTAAGCCCCTGGAAAAGGCGGGAGGTTTCGCGCAATGACTATCACTCAACAAATCATTCTCGCAGCTTTGGCAGTCCTCGCAACCGCCATCACCCGCTTCTTGCCTTTCGCAATTTTTTCCGAGGACAAGCCCACGCCTGACTATATTCAATTTCTTGGAAAAGCCCTGCCTTCGGCGGTTTTCGCCCTGCTTGTGGTTTATTGTTTCCGTGCAATCGACTGGACAGGCGGACACCACGGGCTGCCAGAAATTATCGCTTCGCTCGTGACGGTCGCTCTGCACCTGTGGAGGCGCAATATGTTCTTCTCAATGCTGGGCGGGACGGCAGTGTACATTCTGCTCATTCAGCTCGTTTTCAGCTGAGAGTGGATACAGAAATACAAGCGCGAGGCTCGGCGTTGACAAGTACGAAAACGTACATCTTTTCAGTAGGCTTATATACGTGAGCTAACCTCGAAACCGTCACTGTAAAGGAGAGGCATGGAGATTCTGCACGTTATTCTTTTCTTGATTGCTGCGGTTCTCTTGTCCTCTATTTTTGACCAGTTTTTTACGCGCCTGTCGCTGCCGCTTGTCCAGATGGCGATGGGTGTTGCCCTGGCGGTCGTCATTCCCTATGACGTTGACGCGGCGATTGATTCCGAGTTATTCCTTGTGCTTTTCATTGCGCCTTTACTTTTTGACGAGTCCAAACGGGTGTCAAAAAAGCAGCTGCTCAACCACATGTCAGGGATTTTATCTCTGGCGATTGCGCTGGTTGTGGCGGCAATGTTCGCCGTCGGCTTTTTGACTCACGCAATCGAGCCATCGATTCCTTTGGCTGCGGCTCTCGCCCTGGGCGCTGCGCTCGGCCCGACCGACGCTGTCGCGGTCACCTCGTTGGCTTCCACTTTGAAATTATCGAAGCGGCAAAAGGCTTTGCTCTCTGGTGAGGCGCTTATCAACGACGCCTCCGGCATTGTTACTTTCCAATTCGCTGTCGCCGCCGTCGTGACGGGAACATTCTCCCTCGCTGACGCTGGGACGACCTTCGCACGCACCTTCTTTGGCGGGCTCGTCGTCGGAATTATTTTCGCCCTACTGGCTCGCACCCTCATGTCTTTCGTTCACAAAATCGACCTTGATTCGCCCACCTTCCACGTCGTCTTTGACCTTATGGTGCCCTTCGCGGTCTTTCTGATTGGCGAATCGATACACGTCTCGGGCATTATTGCCGTCGTGGCGGCAGGGCTTGCGCTCACATGGCTGCCCGACCGCGGAAATAGCGTGAACTCCGAGGCTCTCACGCTGGCTGACGGCGTGTGGGAAACAGTTTCTTTCGTGCTCAACGGCATTGTCTTTGTCATGTTGGGCGTGCAGCTACCCGCAATCATTTTGCCGCATTGGCAGGGCACAGGCTCTATCGGCACCTTGACGATTCTCATTTTCTCGGTGACGGCAGTTATTATTCTCGTCCGTTTCGTGTGGCTACTTTTCATGGAACTGTGGCATCGCGCGTCCCTGCGGCGCGAAGCCAGTGTCAATGGGGAAGAAGCCAATCTGCCGCGAACATCGCTTATGCTGCGCGATGTACTGGTGACAACACTGGCAGGCCCCAAAGGCGCGGTGACGCTCTCGATTATCTTCACCCTGCCGTATGTGACAGGCTCTGGCGAGAGTTTCCCGCACCGAGCCGACCTCATCTTTATCGCTTCTGGCGTTATCGTCCTGACCTTGCTTCTGGCGAATTTCGTTATCCCGCTGCTCGCCGAGGATGCCGATAGTGACGATGACGATATGTGCCAAGCGCGGGCCCTCGTCTATCGTCACGTTATCGACCGCCTGTATGAGAGAGAGGGCGACCAAGAAGATTTGGCGACCGCGGTGATTACGCGCGATTACGAGACGCGCCTGGCCGATTTGGACGCGGAACTTGCCAATCTCGACCGTTCCGACCGTTCCATTCGCGTGCTGCGCCGCGAAATGATAGAGCACCAGCGAAAATTCGTTGAGAATCTTGTAGCAACAGGACAGATTGACCCTGCCACTGCGCGTCACTGTATTGCCGAGCTGCGCTACTCCTATGGACGGTCTTTGCATAAGAAAGTCACGCAAGAGTCAGGGAGTATTTCATCTTTTGGGCGCTCAGGCATTTCGATAAAATCGGCACTTTCGACCGCTTTCAGTTTTGCCCGCCGCCGCGCACAACTGCGCCCCATGAACGATTTGCTCTCGGAGGAGCGCTTGCAGGATTTGCGCGCACGCATGTGGCGTGACACCTCGGATTTCTTGCGCGATATTGTCGAGAAGAATGCTGCTAATAGTGAGCGTGCTCGTGCGGCACGCACTCTGCTGGAGGAGCGCGCAGCGACGTTGGCGCTGCTGAAAGAGCTCGGCACAGACACCTCGGTTTCCCGCATGACGGCCCTGCAAGCTCCCGATATGTCGGCGTTGAAGGCGCGACGCTACGAAGTGGAGACGGAAGCTTTGAAATTGGAGCGTGAAGCGATTGACAGGCTGTGGGTGCGCGGGCTTATTGACCGCGAGCAGTCCTTGGCTCTGCGCGAAGAAGTCTACGAGCGAGAAGTCGCTTTGAATTCAGCGGCAGTACGTGGCTAGTTATTTAGCGGCGCTCTTGGCTGACTAGCTCGCTTGCCTGCGTGGGTAAAACCGTTCGCTCTGGCGTACCCATAATGCCATTGATTGCGCTGCGCCGCTGAGCTAAATCTGCGGCCGTAATCGTTGACGTGTAACGCCCCGATTCCAGATCGGCAAGCAGGTAAAGATGATGTGTGGGGCGGTCGAGAGTGACAGCCGTCCACTCGAGATTGCTGACATGGGCAGCGCCACTTGCCGGAACGTCAATTGTGGCTGTCGCCAGAATGCCCGTGAGCGTGTTGATACCGAAGGTTGCGCCGCTGTAATCGGAAATGAAATTACCCATTGAGTAGATAATCCACATTCCCTGGCCGTCCGGGCCGCCCTCCAATTTAGTGATTGGCTGGGCGACGTGCGGGTGAGAGCCGAAAACTAGGTCAATCTCGCCCGAGTCGGCAAGCTGCTGAGCTACCGTTCTTTCCTCGTCACTTGGCGTTGTCTCGTATTCAACACCCCAATGGTAGGAGACAACGACGAGGTCCGCGCCCTTGTCGCGTGCCTGACGGGAGCGCTCAACGATTTCCTCAACCGTATGTGTCGCACGTTCATTTGTGGTGACATTCCACGCCCACGGTTTGCCTGGAAAACCGGGAATCCAGTTATCGACCGTCGTGTAAGACAGGTGCGCAATCTTCACGTCGCGCCCGCCCGCGCTCACAGTATAAAACTGGGTTTGATTGCCTTCTTCCTCGCTGCGCGCCGTCCCGCTATGCCCAAGATTGTTCTCGTCAAATACGTCAAGATTGTGGCTCAAAGCGGCAAATCCGCGGTCTGCACTGTGATTATTCGCTGTAGAGCAGCCGTCCCAACCGCTCGTTTTCAGGCTGGGAATAATCTCATCCGGGGCACCGAACATCGGATAGCCACTCGGAGGTTCACCTGGGGGAGCGAGAGTGGTTTCCATGCCGCAAATAGCGAGGTCAGCCCCCGAAATATAGGGGGTGACTGCGGAAAATAAGTCTGTGTAATCGTAGCCTGTCGCTGTGCGTGCAGATTCGTTGACGGGCATATGTAAAAGAACGTCCCCAGCGGCGACGATAGTGAGAGTGGAGGGTGTCGCTTCTGGGGTGGGTTCTTCCGAGGTAGATTCTTCCGGGGTGGGCGTTTTTGTCGGTGACGGTTCCTGGGTTTCGGGCGTGGTGGCGCTGTCGTGTACAGGGGATAGGGTGCGTGAGATAACGACGGTAGCAAGTGCTGCGACGAGGCATAGCACCGCCGCAATAATGACAAACTTCTTTCGCCGCATTGACACCCCTTTTTGCCTGTAACTGTGTGCCTTTAAGCATACAGTGACGAAACAGAATAAGCGACACGCATTTTTTGCGCGTTTTTTGTCCGTGGGGCGCGTTAGGCTATGGGCGTTATGAGTTCACAGGAGACATACAAAGACGCCATTGAGCGTATCCGTCAGCGCCTGGCCAATAACTCTACGCCCATCGATGGTGGGGACGTAGAGAGTAGCGTTGTGCCTGCTACGCCCAGCGCTCCTGTTGCCAGCACGCCTACGCTTTTTGCTGATGTAGAAGCGCGTCATGGCAGCGCAGTCGATGCGATACTTGACGGGTTGAACCCAGCCCAGCGCGAAGCCGTCATGCACACGGGCGCCCCGCTTCTCGTTGTCGCCGGTGCAGGCTCAGGTAAAACGCGCGTGCTCACCTCTCGTATCGCCTACCTCATTGCCACCGGTCAAGCTCAGCCGAGCGAGATACTCGCCATTACATTCACCAATAAGGCGGCTAAGGAAATGCGCGAGCGTCTTGAGACGATGCTTAAAGCCTCGGCGCGATACATGTGGATTTCCACTTTTCACTCTGCCTGCGTGCGGATTCTACGTGAACAGCACTCTGCGCTGGGAATACGCTCCACATTCACCATTTATGACGCAGCAGATTCGCAGCGGCTGATGAAGATGGTCTGCCAGTCTGAGGGCATTGATATTCGCCAGATGACACCGAAAAAGCTCACTAATAAAGTCTCGGATTTGAAAAACGAACTTATCACGCCCGATGAAGCTTTGACGCAGGCAGACACGCCCGATGCTTTCGCCGTCGCCCAAGCTTACAAGGCATATCAGGCGCGCCTTGTTGAGGCCAATGCGATGGATTTTGACGACCTTATCATGCGCACTGTTCAACTCCTGCACGCCAACCCGCCGATTCGCGACCATTACCGTCAGCGTTTCCGTCACGTACTCGTCGACGAGTATCAAGACACGAACCACGCCCAGTACGCGCTTATTCGGGAACTTACCGGCAAGCCGGGGGATGCGGTAACGTCCTCGCTGACCGTCGTGGGGGACGCTGACCAGTCCATTTACGCATTCCGTGGGGCAACAATTCGCAATATTGAAGAGTTTGAGACAGATTTTCCCAACGCCCGCACTGTTTTGTTGGAGCAAAATTATCGCTCCACTCAGTCGATTCTGTCGGCTGCAAACGCGGTGATTGCCAATAATAGCGGCAGGCGCGCGAAGAACCTGTGGACCGACAAGGGGGCGGGGGAGAAGCTCACTGCGTTCGTGGCAGATTCCGAGGCGGAAGAAGCCTCGTGGGTGGTCGAATGTATTGACGGGCTACGTGACGGCACTCGCGTGGGTGGGACAAAACGTTACATGTACAAGGACATGGCGGTGTTTTATCGTGCCAACAGCCAGTCGCGCGCATTGGAGGAAATGTTTGTGCGTGCGGCCATTCCTTATCGCGTCATCGGTGGCACGAAGTTCTACGAGCGGCGCGAAATTAAGGACGCTCTTGCCTATTTGCACGCTACCGTCAATCCAGATGACACGGTTTCCCTGCGCAGGGTTATCAATATGCCCAAGCGTGGCTTGGGGGCGAAAGCCGAAGAAGCTGTGTTGGCGCACGCCGAGCGCTTCGGCATTTCCTATGGCGCGGCGCTCGCAGACGTCGCCCACCCAGAGGCCTCGGAGCATGGACAGGTGGAAGGGCTGAGCCCTCGCGCCCGCAATTCCATGACTGCTTTTGTCGAAATGATTGAAAAATGCCGCGCGATGGCGGATGCGGGGGAGGCCCCTGCCGATATTCTCGATGAGATTATGGAGAGCTCTGGTTACCTGGAAATGCTGCGCGATTCTAAAGACCCGCAGGATGAGGTGCGCCTGGATAACCTTGCCGAGCTCCACTCGGTTGCTGCCGACTACCGCCTTGTCAATTCTGAGGGCAGCCTTGGTGATTGGCTGGCAGAGGTCTCGCTCGTCGCTGATTCTGACCAGCTTCCTGACGACGTCGATAACGAAGGCGAAGTTACGTTGATGACGGTTCACACCGCTAAAGGCCTGGAGTTCCCTGTCGTTTTCGTGACGGGAATGGAGGACGGCACGTTCCCGCATATGCGCTCGCTCTCGACCGAAGATGAGCTTGCCGAGGAGCGACGTCTTGCCTATGTGGCTCTCACGCGCGCACAGCAACGCCTGTTTTTATCGCGTGCGGCGGTGCGCTCGGCATGGGGGAGTCCGCAGTATTTCCCGCCCTCGCGTTTCTTGGAAGAAATCCCTGAAGATTTGATTGAGTGGGAGCGCGAGGAATCGTCAATGGCTTCACTGTTCCCAGATGAAGGCTGGGGCGGCTCGGCTTCTGGGGGCTATGGGTGGTCGTCTCGTTCTTCTGATTATGGCTCCTCTGGCTATGGCTCGTCGTCTTATGGCTCACGCTCATACGTTTCGCGGCGCGACGATGATGATTTTGCTCCAGCTTTTGGTGCAGGTAAAAAGCGTAAAAGCTCGACGTTTAAGCCCGGAAAGCTTGGTGCTTCTGCTTCTACTTCTTCTTCGTCTGCGTCTGCGGATAAGGCGGCGGGGTCGAGCGACACAATGGGCTTGAAGGTTGGCGATACAGTACGTCACAAGTCGTTTGGCAAGGGGACAATCCTTGATTTTGAGGGGCAAGGCAAATCGACTGTTGCCAAGGTGCGCTTTGGCTCTGGGCAAGTCAAGCGTCTCATGCTCCGTTACGCTCCCCTCGAAAAAATTTAGACACACCCCCGTCGTCGTTCCTATCGGGTGCGCGGACTGGAACGATAGGAGTGATGGAAAAACTGACGGAGAACCGTGAACGCTGGGCAGGGGTAGCGATTGCTGCGCTCATGCCCGTGGCATTGACATGGTTTGCCTGTATTCTCGTCACTTCTTTCATCTATCTGCTCACCGCTTCGGCTCCCGTCCTTGAAGATATTACGTGGTCGGATACTCTGCATTTTGGCACGTCAACATGGCTGCTCAGTGTTGGCGCGACCCTGCGGATAGGGGTGGCGCGGCTCAGCCTTATTCCCCTTGCTCTCACCGCAGTGACATGGTGGCTTTCCCTGCGTAGCGCCAAGCGCGCTCTCATTTCGACGTGGGAGGATGTTGCCGTCTATACGGTAGTCTCCGCGCTTTTCGCTGCTTTGCTCGGTTTTATCGACCTTGAGGGCACCTTCCTAATTAGTGCCGTCATCGGTGCGGCTCTTCTCGGTTTTACCGCCAGTATTGTTGCGTGGTGGCGCAGCGCTCCCGTGCCTTTGTCGTGGTGGGGCTATGTTGAGCGCGGCTGGAAGTTTGCACGCCCTATGCTTCTGGGCGCTCTCATCTGCGCGAGTGTCGTTTTCCTTGTGGCGCTCATTGTCTCTTTCAAACGGGTCGGTGCTATCTATGAGGCTTACTCGGCGCATTGGGCTGGAAACATCGGCATTACTTTTGTGCAGCTGCTTTACTTGCCTATTGTCGTTGTGTGGGCACTGTCTTTTATTTCTGGTGCTCCCATCCAAGTTGGTGAAGGCACTGGATTTTCGCCGTTTTATACCTCAGCGGCTCCGCTTCCGGGTATTCCGGTATTCGGCGCACTTCCTTCTGCCAGTATTCCCCTCTATTTCTTGCCGATTGTGCTGGTGGTCGTGGGGGCTGTCTCGGCGTGGTGGGCGCTGCGGCCGCAGGTCATCGAGGATAGTCCTTTAGAGATTGACGGTGACGATAATGTGGTGGTGTTGAGCGAGAGCAGTTCACCTCTGACTTTCCGTGAGCGCGCAATCAATGCGGGGATAGGTCTCGCGCTTGTCTTTATTGCGCTTGCGTGCGCCGGCGCATTAGCCTCGGGCGCTCTCGGCAGTGGGCGAATGTACGAGGTTGGAGTGAATGCCCCGCTTTTCGCCCTGCTCGCCACAGCCGAACTCGCCCTCGGTCTCTTCGCCGTCCTTTTCCTTACTCGCAACCGTCACGCCAAAGACCAGGACTAACATTCTTATCCGACACCTCGTCTGCGATGCGGGCGTTAATAGCTAGGGTCATTTATGGATAGCGTATGGAAAGCTATTTGTTGTAGTTTAAGCGTGTGCTGTTGTGATAGAGCTCTTCGGGTGCAATGTCGATTCGATTCCCCCAAGAAACTGTCCCGTATGCAGGATGAGCATTCTTTTTGAAAAAATCAATATCACGCAGGGGAGCAAAATAGGCGTATTGCAACATTGGAGACATGTCGTAAAGACGTTGTTCTCCATTGGCATACGTCAGTAATAAACCGAATGTGTCGGTACCTTCTACGGCAATAACATCGGGTTCCATGATTCCCCCTTTCGTACTATTAATTTTATCGTAGAGGTTCTATGTCGAACGGCATTTCTTTACTTATCGCTCGTTCCCAGTTTTCTTCTAGCTCTTTACGATGTATTTCTGCCCATGCCGCGATAAGTTTTCTTTGTTTAGGAGGCATTTTTCCTTTAGTCATATCTCCGTCAAAATTAAACGTGGCTTTGTAATTTTGATATTTGGCATGAAAATGTGGGGCTGGATGGTCTCCCACAAACATCATGATTGCAATCCCGTAAAACATGCTGATTGTTGGCATGGTTGTCCTTTCTTAGGGGTTTTATTTTTTGACCCTAAAGAAAGAACAGGTGGAGGCGAAAGCCCCTTTCAAAATCTGTGTTCGGACGCTTTGCGTCCTCTCATAGCTTCCTCACTTCGGTCTCGAAAGTGAACTTTCGGACCCTTCGTTCGTCGCTATGGATAAGGTTGACGTTTTGGCTACCTGTGGACACAGGTTGTGAACGGAAGGTCCGAAAGTTTACTTTCGAGACTGGAGTGAGGAAGGGTCGGAGCATTCCAAAGGAATGCGAATATCCCCTCGATGAAAATAATCGCCACATGTAAGCCAAGATTGTCACGCTCGTTTACTCGCTCACAATGGTGGGAGTGGGGCAGGCCTAGTCAGCGTAGATGCCGGAATCGTCCTTATAGCTTTTGAGGCGTTTGCGTATTTTTAGATAGGCAGGCACTGTGATTACTAGTGATAGCGCGATTCCAACAGCGAATCCGGTAAAGAAATCTGTCAACTCGATTTCTTTTCCGTGAAGTATCCCCGGAGTGAAGATGATGACGAGAGTTGCGATAACAAGTGCTAGAACCCAAAACAAGCGTAGCCGTTTGAGATGTAACCAGTCAGAACGTGCTTTGTCTTGAGCGGTCGAGTTTATTTCAAAGTCGCCTAGGGATTTATCGCGGATTGCGTATATCCACGGTAAGGGGTTGGGTTTTATGGGGCAAATAATCGCTCCGGAATCTGTGAGCATTTCTTCAACGTGTGCTCTTTCTTTGTGGGTTTTAAGAAGAGCAATGCGGGCAGTGTATGTGCCAGGTTCACATTGGCGGAATGTGTAGAGCCCGTGTTTTACTCCTTCGAGTGCCCAGCCTTGGTCTGCCATTTTCTGTAGCCACGCTTCTTCTGAGGCGGGGTCATACGAGATATGGAAAGTTCGTTTTTTCTTCGCGATGTCTGTGTTCATTTCTCTGCTCCTTTGAGGACGGTGTGTGCATTGTCGATGAGTTCAGCGAGACGGTCAATTTCGTCTGTGAGGGCCGCGCGCCCTTCGTCGGTGATGACGTAGGCGCGTTTGTCTCGCGCGTCTGGGGGGCTATCTACTTCGCTAATCCAGCCTTTTTTCTGGAGATTTTTGAGCGCGCCATAGAGCGTGCCTGCCCCCAGATTGAGCCGCCCGTTGGTGAGAGCCGATATTTCCTGCATAATCCCGTAGCCATGGAGTGGCTTGGTGAGAGTGAGCAGGATATAAAAGACTGTCTCGGTTAGTGCCGTATTGCTATTCACGCGTCCCCCTTTCAACTTTCACAGGAACTGATATGAACATCATACTACGGCTTGCGATATATCGTCAAACGTAATAAAGTGTTTAGTGGAAGGAAAAATTCTGACGATTGCGAAAGGGGAGGTAGAAATGAACAAAGACAAAAATTGTGCCCGCCTACCTTGGAAGGCAGACGGGCACAAGTTTTTTCGTGTTATTTATTTTTGAGATGGGTGATGACGCTGTCGGGTATTACAGCTGTGCCACCAAAGACGTAGCCATTGGTGATCTTCGTCTTATTTGCGGTGTAAATCGCGTCAATCGCTGACAGATCTTTTCCGTTTGTCAAAACGATAACCGCGTTATTCTTGCCGCAGAATGCAGCTCCGACCAAACCGTCATGGTAGGACGACGTCGTCGCAATTCCCATGTTGTTCGCCGACATTCCTTGCGAAATGGCGAATTGTGCGACGAGACGTGAGGTATCAATAGCAGTCGTTCCGGCAAAACGCTTAGCAACCGAAATGCCCTTTGCTTTGAGCTGGCTATCGACATTCGTCGTGACTGCCGATGTGCCTCCGGCAATGTAGACACTCTTAATTCCAAGTGATTGCATTGTCGAGAGCGTGGCTGCGCTCAGCGACTTTCCGCCTGCCGCATAGAAAATGGGCGTGCGCTTTGCGTATGCGTAAGAAGCGATGGACAACGCGTCATAGTAGCTTGAATTGGTGACCACAATTGCTGCCGTCCCCCATTTGCCCTTGCCAGCCTTTGCGAGAGCGTCGGCTGTGCCGGCAGCATCGCTTCCCCAGTAACGAGTAGCAGTTGCTCCGGTAATCTTTTTGATTTCAGAGACAACACCGTCGCTGACGACGTTACTTCCTCCCGAAACGATAACGTTCTTTGGCTTGAGGCGCTGAAGCTGCGTCTTTGTTTGTGCGCTGAGTGACTTGCCGTTTGTCAAAAGAATTGGTGCACTATAAATGCCAGCAAGAGCACTAGAGCTCACTGCATCGTGGTAACCGCCATTTGTCGCAACGACAACGGTGCCGCCTGTTTGTGTGAAGCCACGCGAGACGACGGCGCTCATCGTGTCGAGAGCTCCAGCGCCAGCGAGACGTGTCCAATCGGTGCAGACCTGACTTTTGGTAACTTTGTTCTGAGCTGCAGTAACCTTTGCTTGTGCATTTGTGACGGCAGTATTCGCCGTGGTGAGGCGAGTTTGTGCGTCGGTCACTGCTTGTTTGGCTTTATTGACATTTGTCTGTGCCGTATTCACTTTAGTTTGCTGTGTAGCAGTGAGGGCATTAAGCGCGGATTGAGCGGCAGTGACTTCTTTCTGTGCAGCAGTCACAGCCGCTCGCTTGGTGTTGTAATCTGGTTGGATTCGCGATAATTCTTTTGATGCCATCGACTTAGCGAGAACGTTAGCTTCCCTGACCTGAGCGGCGCGTGTCCACACAGGATCGCCAGGGACAACCTTCGGATCGAAGGTCGTAGCACCGGCAGTGCCAATAGAGCCAAGAGCGGACTTCTTGGCATATACACCTTGGTATACTGTTGTGTTTAGTGCTTTGACATCAGTTGAGGCTGTGACTGTAGTGCTATAGGCTAATACACCCGCTAGCGTTGTGCCATACGGATTGACTGTTGTGCGTTCAGCTTCGAACTGGGCTATGCCAATAGAATTATATTGAGGATTGACGAGGGTGGTATAGTGTCCGTGTCCGCCGTGGTTGCACTGATTGACGCCGTTGACTACTTTTTTACCTTTAGAGCAGTTTAGATCTTTAAGGTACTCTTCTTTTTCATTAACCCATATTTCAATTTTTTTATAGTAAGAACCGCCCCACGACAAGTTTTCACGCTCAGATTTTAAGCCTTCATCGGCGACGACATTATACTGTTTACCGCTAGGACGAGTGTGATCGGCGTAAATTGATGCTTCGACTGCGCGGATTTGTGCCGTGCGTTCTAATTCCTTCGACCAAGTGAGTGGAACGTATTTGCTAACTAAGCCCTCGTTGTAGGCATCACGGCGAACTTGATTGATATAGTCAATGATTTTTTGTTGCGTCCAACCTTCGCTGTCACCGTTAGTGTATTTACCCTCTACAGCGACAAGCGTGGAGCTGGCGAGCTTGCCAGTATTGCCATTGACTGGCACGTAGAGGGGGGTTTGTCCTGAAAAGACCACATCTTTTGTGATTCCTGCCGAGCTATTAGCTTGTGAGTTTACTGTGTCAACTTTTGTTTTTTCTGCTTCAACGGCAGCAAAAGCATTCTTTGCTTGAGTGAGCTTGGTGTTAGCGTTAGTGAGCTTTGTTTGGGCATTCTTGTACTGCGTCGTATTCTTTGCCGCGGTGAGTTCTTTTTGTGCCGTGGCAAGCGCATTATTCGCTGTGGTGAGATTCGTGTTCGCTGTATTCTTTGCAGTTTGTGCCGCATCTCGCTCGTTTTTAGCCGCAGTGAGCTCTTTTTGAGCGTTGGTGAGTTCTGTTTGAGCGCTTTGCAATACCTGCGCGCAGGTTGCAGTAGCAGCGTGTGCTGTTTGTGGTGCTTGGATAACCGATGCGCCCAGGCCTAATGCCAAAACTCCGGCTAATCCGATTCGTTTCATATTGCGTGTAGAAATGGTCTTACGCATTACTTCACTCCCTTTGAAAATTTTTCTTTTCTAACCTATTTCTGTGATGCAGTGCTACGTTAGTGGTTTTGCTAGTGCCTGCAACAGTACTGTCCCCTAGGGTACGGGGACGTTTAGGAGTCTAGCGGGTAGGTAGGACAAGAAAGGGGAGTGAAATGTTTTATCCACGTTTGTTAATGTGATAAGTGTATAGTTGTTGAGGCTAGGTTTTATAAAACCCAGCAAACAAGGTCGCTAAGTTAGTTTAATTGAAAGAATATTAAATACGAGATATGCGTCACCGTTTTGTTGTCTGTGAGAAAATTGCCGCAAGCGACGAAGTCGCCGAACAATGACGGGGAAAACACATGTTTCACTCGCAGTTTTTGGGGCGCGCACTGATATTGTGGAGGTAGGCGCAACTGGCGTAGCGCGGATTACCGCGAGGGAGCGCTTCATCACCGGCGGGTCGCACGCCTGGGCTCTTCGGTCGTTCTTTAGAAACATGCCCCTGAACGAACCGAAGAGAGGACATTATGAAGATTCCGTTCAAACGCGCTATCATCTCCGTTTTCGATAAGACAGGTGTCGAAGAGCTTGCCCAAGCACTCAATAGTGCAGGTTGTGAAATCATTTCGACCGGATCGACAGCCAAAGCCATTGAAGCAGCCGGCGTTCCCGTCACGCCCGTCGATTCCATTACCGGTTTCCCTGAGTGTTTTGACGGCCGCGTCAAGACCCTACACCCCCTCATTCACGGCGGCATCCTCGCCGACCGTCGCCTAGACAGCCACAAGGCACAAATGGGCGAGCTTGGTGTGCAAGCTGTTGATTTGGTTGTCGTCAACCTCTATCCTTTCTCCGAAACTGTCGCTTCGGGCGCAGGCATTGACGACTGCATTGAAAAGATTGACATCGGCGGGCCGACAATGGTTCGCGCGGCTGCGAAGAACCATGCTTCTGTGGCTATCGTCGTGAACCCTGAGCGTTACAGTGATGTTGCCGCGGCAGCTGCCGAGGGCGGTTTCGACGAAGAAACCCGCAAAGAGCTCGCCTATGAGGCTTTCGCGCACACAGCGGCCTACGATGTCGCGGTTGCTTCGTGGATGGGACAGACCCTGCTTGGCAACGAGCAACCGATTTTCGTCGGCGGAGCATGGAAGCAAAAGGATGCTTTGCGTTACGGCGAAAACCCCCACCAAGCAGCTGGCTTGTATGTTGCCGATGGTGAGACGGGCGGCCTGGCAAACGCCACGCAGCTCGGCGGCAAAGCAATGAGCTACAACAACTACCAAGACACCGACGCAGCAATCCGTGCAGCTTATGACCATGCCGAGCCGGCAGTTGCCGTCATTAAGCACGCGAACCCCTGTGGCGTGGCAATCGGGGCTGATATTGCCGAGGCACACCGCAAGGCCCACGCCTGCGACCCTGTCTCTGCCTATGGTGGTGTTATTGCCGCTAACCGCGAGGTTACGCTCGAGATGGCACAGCAGGTTAAGCCAATCTTCACCGAGTGTATCGCTGCTCCTTCCTATGAGCCGGCGGCGCTTGAGTTGCTCCAGTCGAAGAAGAACTTGCGCATTTTGCAGCTCGACGAGCCTGCCCGTGGCGGTTACGATTTGCGCCCCATCACTGGCGGCGTGCTCGTCCAGCAGCGCGACGACGTGAACGCCGAGGGTGACAATCCTGCCAACTGGCAGCTGGTCGCTGGCGAGGCCGCCGACGAAGCCACACTGCGTGAGCTTGAGTTTGCATGGCGCACAATCCGCTCGGTCAAGTCGAACGCGATTCTGCTTGCCAAGGACGGTGGAACTGTCGGTGTTGGCATGGGTCAGGTCAACCGTGTGGACTCCTGCAAGCTTGCTGTTGAGCGTGCTAATACCCTCGGCGTCGAGGTGGCATCTGATGTCGATAGCGCCGGCGGCGCTTCTGGCGAGGGCTTGGGCGGTGCGCCAGAGCGTGCCCGTGGCGCGGTTGCTGCGTCGGACGCATTCTTCCCCTTCGCTGACGGTTTCATGGTGTTGGCGGACGCTGGCGTGCGCGCGGTCGTCCAGCCTGGCGGTTCTATCCGCGACGAAGAAGTCATCGCTGCCGCCAACGAAGCAGGCGTGACCATGTACTTCACCGGCTGCCGCCACTTCTTCCACTAATCATTACAAAACTGCAAATCACACAGGGCGGAGGGGCAATTGACCCCTCCGCTTCTATTTGGGGATAACTTTTTTGGAGGGTTGCACGATTCGATAAAGTGTGTCTATGGCATTTATTGAACAGAAATATGGAGTATTACTGTTTGGCAGATATATCTGCCATACGGTAATATAGTGATATGGCGATACGGTCGTTTAAGGACGATGACTTAGCTTGCCTGTATGCCGGTAAACGTGTTGGGCGTTTCGTCATGTGGAGCGGGTAGTCCTGCGTAAATTACGTCAGCTGGATATCGCCGGAGATATTAACGATTTGCGTGCGCCTCCCGGTAATCGCCTTGAGAAGTTGACTGGTGATAGAAGTGGTCAGCATTCTATCC
>JAFYHO010000115.1 GCA_017539125.1 Actinomycetaceae bacterium
AGGTCAAACGCGCCCTAGAAGAACTGGATGCCAAAATGGTAGTGTTCGACGACGATCTTTCGGGTTCACAGGTCAGGAACCTGGAACAGCGACTCCCGGGAATCAAGGTTCTTGACAGAACAGGTCTTATTCTGGATATTTTTGCAAAACACGCCGTTACAGCAGAAAGCCGACTCATGGTAGAAGTGGCACAGCTCCAGTACATGATGCCCCGCCTTACCGGCGCCTGGACCCACCTTTGCCGCCAGCATAACGGCGGTATCGGCACAAAGGGCCCCGGCGAAACCCAGCTGGAAACCGACCGACGCATGATCCGCAAGCGAATCCAGGAACTTAAAAAGAAGCTGGAAAAAATCGAAGACGCCCGAGAAAGCCAGGCCGACAACCGAAACGACATTTTCCATATCGGTATCGTGGGCTACACCAACGCAGGCAAATCCACACTAACCAATCGCCTAACCGGCGCCGACGTCTACGTAGAAGACAAGCTTTTCGCAACGCTCGACAGCACCACCCGAAAGCTCTACCTGGATGGCGAAAACATCATCCTGTCCGACACCGTGGGCTTTATACGCAAGCTCCCCCACAACCTGATCGAGACATTCAAAAGCACACTGGGCGTAGCAGCCCATGCCGACTGCATTTTAGAGGTAGTTGACGGTTCTGCCCCCGACTACCGCGAACACCTCGAAGTCACCCATAAAACCCTGGAAGGCATTATAAGCGCCGAGACCCCGAGAATCCGCGTATTCAACAAGGCTGAAGTTTGCGACGAAGCCCGCCGTACGGAACTCCGCGAAAACTACCCCGAGGCATTCCGCAGACGCTCAGCCACCTCATCGACATAGCCCTCAAGTTCGCTGGCAACTGGCAAGAGGCGCACTTGCACAGGCGAGAGCCATGCGGGGAAAGCGCCCGCATAATGCTCGACCAGCACGCCGATGAAACGCTCGACCGAGCCGAGCTTAGCCGCATGAATCATGACGGGGCGCTGGCGCGAACCGTCAGGAGCGGTGTATTCCAAATCGAAACGCTCAGGCTGGTTGAAATCGTACTGGACAGTGGACATCTGCCATGTGCGACCGATTGCGTCCTTAACCTGGACGGAGACTTTCGGGCCGTAGAACGCCGCGCCGCCCGGGTCGGGAACAAGGTCAAGCCCCGTGGCTTCGCAGGCCTCGCGCAAAATATTGGTCGCGGCCTCCCAGTCCTCGTCAGAACCGATGAACTTCTCAGACTTCTTACCGTCCTCATCGCGCGTGGACAGCTCGAGATAAAAATCTTTCAGACCAAAATCGCGCAGGACGGATAAGAAGAAGTTGATAAGCATGACGATTTCGTCTTTTGCCTGCTCAGGAGTGCAATACGTGTGCGAATCGTCCTGGGTGAAACCGCGCATACGGGTCAACCCGTGCACCACGCCGGACTTCTCGTAGCGATAGTCGTGCCCCATCTCGAAGAAGCGCAACGGAAGCTCGCGGTAGGAGCGCCCGCGCGAGCGGAAAATGAGATTGTGCATGGGGCAGTTCATGGCCTTGAGGTAATACTCTTGGGCGGCCTTTGTGATTGTGCCGTCCTCGGCGCGCTCCTCATCGACTGCCATCGGGGGGAACATCGTGTCCGCATAGTACGGGAGGTGCCCCGAGGTGTGGAAGAGCCCCGACTTGGTGATTTCGGGAGTGTGGACGAAGTCGAAGCCTGCCTCTGCGTGGCGCTTGATGACGTAATCCTCGACGACATGACGCAAAATGCCACCCTTGGGGTGGAATACGACAAGGCCCGGGCCGATTTCTTCGGGGAACGAGTAGAGGTCGAGTTCTGTGCCAAGACGGCGATGGTCGCGCTTTTCGGCTTCTTTCATGCGCTCTTGATAGGCAACAAGCTCGTCTTTGCTCGGCCACGCCGTACCGTAGATACGCTGGAGCTGGTCGCGCGACTGGTCGCCTTTCCAGTAGGCAGCGGACGCCTTAGTGAGGGCAAAACCGTTACCGATGAGCTTTGTGCTCGGCAAATGCGGACCTCTACAGAGGTCTTTCCATGCAGTCGTACCGTCGCGGCGCAGATTGTCATACATGGTGAGCTGGCCTGCGCCAACCTCGACAGACGCTGACTCTGCACCCGCACCTTTCGATTCGACAAGTTCAAGCTTAAAAGGCTGGTCTTTGAGTTCTTCGCGCGCCTCGTCCTCGGTGATTTCACGGCGACGGAAAGTCTGGCCCTCTTTGACGATTTTCTTCATCCGCTTCGTCAAATCTTTCATCAACTCTGGAGTGACTGCGTCAATATTGCCGAAATCGTAGTAGAAACCGTCGGTGATAAAGGGACCGATACCGAGGTTGACATCAGGGAATACTTCTTGGACAGCTTGTGCAAGCACATGGGTGGTGCTGTGGCGCAGAATGTCAAGGCCGTCAGGCTCGTTAATGTCAACACCCTCGACTGTAGAGCCCTCAAGGGTGGCGAGGTCAGTGTCGAGGTCTTTCAATTCGCCATCGACACGCAGGGCGACGATGTTACGTTGGTCTGAGAAAAATTCGATACCTGAGGTTGGTTGATTGATGTCGTGATCTTGTCCATTGATATTAATGACGGGCACGGAAAACTCCTTCGCTTGTAATGCACGCACATACGGCGGTGCGTGCTAGGGGTAATACTACTCGTCTTGCTGAGGAAAAAGCGGAATTGTTATGGTGGCTATCCCCACCGTCGCTGTTCGTTCGCTTCGCGCCTTACCTCGCGATGACGGGTTGGGCGGAGAAAAAATGGCGATTTTTTGTCCAGGGGTGCTTGTAGGGTTTTCATGAAAACAAAAATCTATCTTGTCATGTGTGGCAAGAGTGAATGAGGGAGGACAAATTATGAATATGGAATCGTATGGTGGCGCTATTGAGTATTCCAATAGTGGAGATATTGTTGCGGATGCTAAACAGATTATCGACAGTGCGCAGAAAATAGCCCACCAGGCTGTCAATGTGACGCTTGTGCAGCGAAATTGGCTGATTGGAATGAGAATCATCGAAGAAGAATTAGCTGGAGATACACGTTCAGAACTCTATGGACGCAAAGTAGTTCCTCTACTTGCGGAAGAACTGACGAAAGAGTATGGAAAAGGTTTTACGAGAACCAGTTTGTACCAGTATGCGCAGTTCTATCGCATGTTCCCTGAGATTGTCCAGACGGCATCTGGACAATCTTTGCCACGCCTAAGTTGGTCGCACTATGTCGAACTTTTGCGTGTTGAGAATGCTCAGGCGCGCGTGTGGTATGAGCAGGAGGCTGTCGAGCAAGGCTGGAGTGTTAGTGTGCTTTCACGCAATATCTCCAGTCAGTATTGCGAGCGCATGTTGTCAAATCATGTCGAGCCACCTCACGGGAAAGCTATTGTGCAAAGCGCTGCTGCCGAGAAAGCGGAGCGTCTTGCTTTTATTAAAAGTCCATTAGTGGTCGAGTTTTTAGGTTTGCCTGTCAATCCGCAGATTCACGAATCTGATTTAGAGAGCGCGATTTTAGTGAACCTGCAACAGTTCATGCTAGAAATGGGCAAAGGCTATGCTTTCGTGGCGCGCCAGCAGCACATACGGACTGAATGGGGTGATTTCTTCATTGATTTGGTATTCTACAACTATATTTTGCGATGTTTTGTTCTTGTCGATTTGAAAACAAGCAAAATTACGCATCAAGACGTAGGGCAAATGGATATGTATGTACGCATGTACGACGACCTTAAACGTAACGAGGGAGATAACCCGACATTAGGTATTGTTCTATGTGCAGAAGCAGACGAAAACATTGCCCGCTACTCCGTCCTCCACGAGAATAAACAACTTTTTGCAAGCAAATACAAGCTGTATCTTCCCAACGAAGAAGAACTCAAAGCAGAAATCGAAGAACAAAAGCGAATCTTCCGCTTGCAACAAACAGAAGAAAAGGGATAGAAAGGTTTTATGTAACACAAGTTGTTGTAAAAGGTTTTTTGTATGAGCGTTCGGAAACGCGTAGCGTTTCCTGTCTTCACGAGTGATTTTAGAGCGAAGAGATAAAACGAGTTGAGTGAAAAGGTTTTGTTTGAGTGTTCGGAATTGCGAAGCAATTCCTATCCTACGTCATCGTGTTCGCGTTGCTTACGAGTTTTTGAGAAACTTGGCCAGACATACAAGGTTGGGTTTTTCGAGTGTTCGCCTTGCTGCGCAAGGCTTATCACCATTTCCTTGGCTTCGGAAATGAAAGCGAGCTTTCATTTCGCTCAGCCTTCGTCATGGTGGGCGATACTGGGATCGAACCAGTGACCTCTTCCGTGTCAAGGAAGCGCGCTCCCGCTGCGCCAATCGCCCTTGCGAGGTGGGTACGGGATTCGAACCCGTGTACACGGCTTTGCAGGCCGTTGCCTCGCCTCTCGGCCAACCCACCGTGTTGGTGGCAATTCGTCATTGATGATGCGATGCCAACCTCCGAGCGGATGACGGGACTCGAACCCGCGACCCTCACCTTGGCAAGGTGATGCTCTACCAACTGAGCCACATCCGCATTGTCTGCTTTAGTGCAGCAAGAAATATCTAAACACACATCAGCCCACTTGTCCAATGAGAGTAGTGAGGTGCTTGCCACGCCATATTTATTTGCATACTTTCTATAAAGCGCGTTATTCTCATTGAGCGCGTATAATTGTACGCCTTGGGCGGTTAGCTCAGTGGTAGAGCACTTCGTTCACACCGAAGGGGTCGCTGGTTCGAACCCAGTATCGCCCACCATGAGGAGCGGAGGGTCCGAAAGTTTACTTTCGAGACCGTAGCGACGAAATGGTTGTAGCGTTGCGGAGCAACGCGAACACGATAAAACATAACTTTTGCAACAACCTGTGTAAATACAACTTCTACAGTATTGGTTGGACAGGACGCGAAGCGTCCGTACACCATGACGAAGGCTGAGCGAAATGAAAGCTCGCTTTCATTTCCGAAGCCAAGGAAATGGTGATAAGCCTTGCGCACAACGAGGAGTGAAAGGTCCGTGAAAGTTTACTTTCACGAGACTGAAACGACGATGTTGTTGTAAGTGAGCGAAGCGAACGAACAGCAAGGCGAACACTCAAAAAACTTAACTTCTGCGACAACCTGTGTAACTATAAACTCGTTAGACAAGCAACGCGAACACGCAAAAACACAACCCATATTTGCAACTCATGTTTAGAGCGTTGCTCTCAGCAAATTTCGTAGGATAGGAATTGCTCCGCAATTCCGAACACCAGTACCCAACCTTTTACAGCAACCCACGTAAACGCAAACCCGTCAAAATACGCTAAATTTACAACTCCCCAAAAATCCCAGGGTTTTTTCAGGTTTTTTGGGGTACTTTGCCAGCCTGATGTGTCACCCTAAATATAGACACACAACGTGTCCAGTTTTTCGGAATCACTTAGTGGTTCAGATTGTAAGGAGAAGAACGATGGATATTCGCCGCCACAGCTCTAAGATCGTTGGGCTTGCCGTGGCTATTACCGCTCTCAGCCTGAGCTTTGGCGGGTGGGCGCTTGCTAGCCATAGTGCTTACAACAAAGCAGGTCACGACATTGTCTCGCCTACTACCAATCCTGATACCTCCACCGATAATACGCAGGGTAACCAGGGGAATATCGACAGGCAGCCTGCACAGATAGGCGCCGATAATATGCCTGAGGGAGGAACTGTCTACGGTGACGACATTTATAAGGTCGAAAACGGTACCGTCTACGAATACGACGATGGCTGGTGGAAGCCCAAGCTCGACAAGAAGATTGAGAACGGTGTCGTCTATGATTTCGATGACGGACGCTGGGAGGTCGAGTACGACCCGACCACTTTCCAGGCTCCTGCAAGCCAGAACGCTGTCCCGCAGGCCGCACCTAAGGCGCAGAACAATAATGTGCAGCAAAACAATACTGCTCCCAAGGCTCAGAACAATGCCGCACCTAAGACTAACACCGCCCCACAGGTCGCTCCTGCAGCGCCGGCTCAGAACAATGTCGCACCGCAGACTAACACCATCCCCAATTCCAAGTACAAGGTGGAAAACGGTACCGTCTATGAATGGGACGACGGTCGCTGGAAGGCCGAGTACGACAAGAAGTCCGAGAACGGTGTCATCTACGAATACGATGATGGTCGCTGGGAAGTCGATGACGATGCTTGGGATGACGACTGGGATGACTAATACGCTTCATAATTGAGTACCTAGTAACGAGTTATTGCCGTGCTGGCTCGCAGAGCTGGTGCGGCAATAGCTTTTATACAGGCAAAACATAGCGCTGCAAAATTCGACAAGCCACACAAGATCATGAAAATCCCCCTAAAATATCAGGTTTTTTTCAGGTGTCTTTAGGTACTTTGCCAGTTAGACATGTCACCCTAACTGTAGACACAAAAGTGTCCAGGTTTCCGAATCACCTACTGATTCAGATAGATAAGGAGAAGAATAATGGATATGCGTCAGCATTCATCTAAGATTGTCGGCTTTGTTGTAGCAGTCAGCGCTCTCAGCCTGAGCTTCGGAGGATCGGCTCTTGCTAGCACCGGCAACAACGTCCAGACAAATGCCGCATCTACAGTTAAGACCAAAGTAGTTACCGTACCAGAGGGAGGAACCGTCTACGGCGACGATATCTACAAGGTTGTAAATGGTGTCGTTTATGAATGGGATGACGGCCGCTGGAAGATCGAGAAAGATAAGAAGATCGAGAACGGTATCGTCTATGAATACGATGATGGCCGCTGGAAGGTTGACTACGACCCGAAGGCTGCTGCTGCAAAGAAGGCTGCCGAGGCAAAGAAGGCTGCCGAGGCAAAGAAGGCTGCCGAGGCGAAGAAGGCCGCTGCTGCGAAGAAGGCTGCTGCTGCAAAGAAGGCCGCCGCTGCCAAGGCTCAGAAGACTACCGCACCTAAGGCGAAGAAGACTACTGCCGCTAAAGCACAAAAGACCACCGCTGCTAAGGCGAAGAAGACCACTGCCGCTAAAGCACAAAAGACCACCGCTGCTAAGGCGAAGAAGACCACTGCCGCTAAAGCACAGAAAACCACTGCACCCAAGGTGAAGAAAACTACCGTACCCGCGGGAGGAAAAGTCTACGGCGACGATATCTACAAGGTTGTAAATGGTGTCGTTTATGAATGGGATGACGGCCGCTGGAAGATCGAGAAAGATAAGAAGATCGAGAACGGTATCGTCTATGAATACGATGATGGCCGCTGGAAGGTTGACTA
>JAFYHO010000116.1 GCA_017539125.1 Actinomycetaceae bacterium
AGGGAACGACGAAGCAATCAATACCAACCTAATTGCTTGCTTTGCAACGCACGCAATACTGAACTATTGATCGCCACGCATGGCTTGCGCCATGCTCGCGATGACGGGGGTGGGAGTGCGCCTGCCTGACGGCAGGCTCGCGATGACGGGTAAGGAATGAATGGCGGAGAACGTCTAAATCGTCACGCCGAGATTGCGCAAGAAAAGCCACGCCGCAAGCAAGACGCCACCGATGATAACGAACACGCGCAGCCAAAACTCCGGGATAAAACGCTGGAGCTTCGGGGCAATAAAACCGCCGAGGAACGCGCCGATTCCCATAGCGATTGCTTCGGGCCACAAAACCCTGCCTTGAATAATAAAGACGAGTGAGGCCGCCACATTCGCTACCAGCACCATGACAGCTTTCAACGCGAGGGCATCGCCGAGATGAACATTCGTCATCAGAGCCATGATGGCGAGGATAATCATGCCGGCACCCGCACTGAAATAGCCACAATAGAAAGTCGCCCCCGCCAAAGCAAGCATGTAGAGGGCAATATGCGCCTGTTCGCGTCCCGTATTTTCCATCATGCGCTGGCGCAGAGCCGGGGCGAAAAAGAACAGTATCGTCCCGATAAGAATGAACCACGGCACGAGTGTTTCAAAGACGGACGAGCCGGCAACAAGAAGAAGTATCGCGCCTGCTATTCCCGCAAAGAAAGACAGGATAATTTGCGGCCACAGTTTGAAGCCGCCGCGCGCGTTGCGAATACGCTTCCATGCTCCGGCGATAGAGCCGATGCCCGTACCGATGATGGCGACAGTGTTGGTCGTGTTGGCGAGCACTGGGGGTACGCCGACGAAAATGAGGGCGGGATAGCTTGTGAGAGAGGCTAGACCAGTGTAATAGCCGAGGATACCGGCACCAATACCGGCAGCAAAGAGTAGAAGCAAATCCGTCATGTTGGCATACTACTATTTTTTCAGCATACCGTCATTGCGAGCGAGCAAAGCGAGCGCGGCAATCAATAACGGACAATTGACGGCGTTGCAAAGCGAGCAATAATGGACTATTGATCGCCACGGTCGTTCCTCCCTCGCGACGACGGGAGGGGGAAACAATCAGTATGCGCCGGAGAAGAGGCTCGTCACCGAACCGTCCTCAAAGACCTCACGGATTGCGCGGGCAATCACCGGGGCGATTGGCAAAACAGTCATTTCAGGGAATTGCTTATCGGGCGGAATCGGCAAGGTGTCGGTCAAAATCAACTCTGCCAAACCCGATTCACGCAGACGTGAAACGGCAGGGTCAGAAAGCACGCCGTGAGTGGCGGCAACAATCACGTCTTTAGCGCCTGCCTCCAACACGACCTTAACCGCGCCAACAATCGTGCCTGCCGTGTCGATAAGGTCATCGACGATAACAGCAGTGCGACCGTCAACATCACCGACCACGCGATTCGCTGTCGCCTGATTAGGCTGGGTGATATCGCGCGTCTTGTGAACGAAGGCCAACGGCACGCCGCCAAGCCTGCGCCCCCACTGTTCGGCAACCTTGATACGGCCCGCGTCAGGAGAAACAATAACGGCATTAGCAGGGTCGATACGACCGCGCACATACTCGACCAGCGTCGGCATCGCCCACAAGTGGTCAACCGGACCGTTGAAGAAGCCCTGCGCTTGGGCAGAGTGCAAATCGACGCTCATAATGCGATTGGCGCCGGCCGTCTTGAACAAATCAGCGACCAGACGAGAAGAAATCGGCTCGCGCCCCACATGCTTCTTGTCCTGGCGGGCATAGGGATAGCAAGGAATCACGGCGGTGATACGCTTGGCGCTGGCGCGCTTGGCAGCGTCCACCATGATGAGCTGCTCCATGAGCCACTTATTAATCGGCGCTGGGTGAGACTGGAGAACAAAAACGTCAGCGCCGCGCACCGACTCGTCAAAACGCACATAGATTTCCGAATTGGCGAAATCATAGGACGTGACGGGCACCTGCTCAATTCCCAGTTCCTCGGCAACGGCGTGTGCCAAGGCGGGGTGAGCACGTCCGCTCACAAGTACAAGGCGCTTTTCAGTTGTCAACTGCATACCGGTCATGGCGGCTCTCCGTTCTGTCTTGCGAGCGCTCCGAGAGCTCCTACGCTCTCGGTAACGATACTACTTCACCTGTGGGGTGCGCGTTGGCAGAAGCTTTGGGAGTTAGCACTCACTACACTTTACCGTCATCGCGAGCCTGCCACCGTCACACAACTCAACTCGTCATCGCGAGGGAGCGCTTGCGTGACCGCGGCGATCAATACCAACACAATTGCTTACTTTATGACACAGCAATGTCCATTACTCCTAGCTTTCGCAACTTAAACAGTGTCCATTATTGATTGCCGCGCTATTCGGCTTCGCCTCTTACGATTTCCTCGCTACAGCTACACGAAAGTAAAACTTTCGTGCGCCTTCCGCTCGTCATCGTCACTTCGCTCGCTCGCAATGACGGAATAAGGAACAAGTCGCTCCCCCGCCTCAACAGTCGCCCCGCGCAGGACGCAGTGGCGCACGTCTGCGTCCGCCCCGATAGTCGCATCGGTGTATTCGCCCGGACCGACAAGCGCGCGGGCGCCGACATGGGTGTTCCCCCGCAGGATTGCGCCGGGGTAAATGTGCGCGTCTGGCTCTGCGGTGACGGTGACATCGATGACGGTCGTCGCAGGGTCGTGGATAGAGACGCCGGCACGCATGAGCTTTTCGCAGACGCGGCGATTCATTTCTTTGCGCAAGGTGGCGAGCTGGACGAGGTCATTGCAGCCCTCGACGAGCCAATTATCGTCAAGGACCATCGCTTGGGTGCCTGCACCTTGCTTATAGGCAGCCTCAAGCACATCGGTCAAATACATTTCGCCTTGGGAATTGTTCGTATCGACATTTTCGAGGGCGCTGCGGAGGAAGTCAATATCGAAAGCATAGATTGAGGTGTTGATTTCGCGGATTTCACGCTGTGCCTCAGTTGCGTCTTTGTGTTCGACGATTGCTTGAACCGCGCCCGTCTCGTCACGGACGATACGTCCGTAGCCCGTGGCGTCCTCCAGTTCTGTGGTCAGGACGGACAGCGCCGCGTCCCCACGCGAATCGGCGAGACGTGCGAGGGTTTCCGTGTTGAGCAGCGGAACGTCTCCTGCCATGACAAGGCATGTGCCACGTGCGTCAGCAGGCAGTGCTTGCAGACCACACCAGACGGCTCGCCCTGTACCGGGGATTTCGTCTTGATCGGCGATGATGATATCGGAATCGCATTCAAGAGCATGCGCGGCAACCGTGTCGCGTTCGTGGCGCACAACGGCAACGATACGCTCTGGGTCGAGCCCGCGAGCAGCGGCAATAGAGTGCCCGAGCAGGGAGCGCCCGCACATCTCATGCAGCACTTTCGGGGTCGCCGATTTCATGCGCGTGCCTTGCCCCGCGGCAAGAATGATAACTGTGTCGATATTGCTGGACATATTCCACCTCTTTCGTCTGCCCCAAGCCTACCGAGGCACACCCGTCCCCGTCCTCAATATGAAAAAGCCCCCGCCATCATCTGGCGAGGACCCTCCGCTCCGCGACTAGGACTCGAACCTAGAATAACGGTTCCAAAGACCGCTGTGTTGCCATTACACCATCGCGGAATGCACGCCCTAGCTTAGCAGGCGACAAGCATTTATTATAGTAAATGTTATGAGCCAAACATCTACACCGAAGCGTACCCGCATGACTCGCGCCGCGCGGCGCGAACAGCTTATTGCGGTTGCCCGTGAACTGTTTGCCACCCAGGGTTTCGATGCCGTCTCGATTGAGGAAATCGCTGCCCACGCCGGGGTGAGCAAGCCGGTGCTCTATGAGCATTTCGGCACTAAGGACGGGCTGTATCAGGTAATTATCGACCGCGAATTGTCTGTTTTGTCGGAGATGTTGACGGTTCGTATGGCTCCCGGAACGCCCGTCTCGAAGATTCTGGAGGGAATCGTCCTGTCGCTGCTGGACTATATCGAGAACGACCCTGACGGTTTCCGTCTTATCGCTCACCAGTCCCCCACGACGGTTTCTTCCAGCACATTCTCCACCGTCATGTCTGACGTGGGTGACGAGGTCGCTTTCCATCTCGAGGCGCATTTCAAGACGCTCGGCTTCGATGTCAACCACGCCCCGCTGTATGGGCATATGCTGGCGGGCGCGATTGCGAATGCTGTTTTGTGGTGGCAGGCTGACCCGTCCATGCCGAAAGAGGAGGCCACGGCCCACGTTATCAATCTGGTCTATCGAGGCCTGCACGATTTGCAGCACGACCCCCGCCTCAACCGCCCGAGCGACAACTAACCCATCTTCACACAAAAGACGGGGTGGAAACCACCCCGCCTTACTGTATGACTGCGTTTAACCGTCAATGTGTTTCGGCGAATGCCACAGGTCCTCACCGCGACCTTGCGGAAGCGCATCGAAACCGCCGTCAACATAAATCACTTGACCAGTCATCGAGGCGTTCTCTGCACTCACAAGGAAAGCGAGAACATTGCCGATTCCCTCGGCTTTAACTGGGCCATTCAAAGGAGCCGGCATCGCGCCGAGAGCCATAGCGCGCCCCTCTTCGGTCGAAAGTAGCTGTTCGGTCATGGCAGTCTTTACCACGCCCGGGCCGACGGCGTTAATGGCAATTCCCTTGCCTGCGTAATCGTCGGTGGGAGCGACGCGACGAACCCATGTGGCAATCGCGCGCTTGGATGCCGAATAGTTGGCGTAACCCACCGCGGGACCTGCTTCGGAAAGTTTCGTTCCGTAGGCGATGGCCTCGTCGTGCTTGCCCGCGAGCAGCAGAGCGACAAGTTCGGGGTCAGTCGGCTGGAGCGAAGCGGCAGAAGCAGTAATCGCAACGCGTGGCGCGGACGATTTCTCTAGCAAATCTTTCAGGCTTTCAATGGTGTCGATTGCGCCAAAATAGTTGACCTTGAGGTCGAGCGCGCTGTTGGTCGTTACCCCCGCATTGGCAACAATCCCGTCGATACTGTCGTGGTGCGCCGCGATTTCGCGGGCAGCGGCTTGCAGGGAATCAGCGTCCGTCAAATCGACTTCGATATCTGCCCCACGCAAATCCAGACCAATCACCGTATGCCCCTGCGCGCGTAAAATCTCCGCAGTCGCTTTTCCAATCCCTGAACCTGCACCCGTCACAACAATTGTGCGTGCCATGTTTTCTCCTTCGTTAGAACCTTTGGGCTTTACCCCCGTACATATAAGGATATATTTTTCTCGGGTGCGACGATGGAGAAAAAGAGTTTTTGTCGAAAAATGGCTATAGTGAAGCCATGAAGGATTTTTGGAAATGGCTCACCAGCAAGCCCGATGATGAAGAAAGGCGCCGTCTTGAGCGCGAGGGCGCAGATATTGACGTTGTCTACGGTTTACGCCCCAGCTACATATTCTTTGCTCTTACACTACTCCAACTCCTTAATATCACTCTGACTGTCATTCTTCGTAGAGATGACATATGGGGCCGCATAGATATTTACGTTTTCATAGGATTTGGCCTACTTGTGGCTGCGATTTTCTCTCACTTTATGGAAAAGCGCTGGTCGTGGCGCCGCACAGGCGTGATAGGCCTCCTCGTCGCAATCGCTGCTGGCGCTGCCTTCTACTTTGCCCAAGGGCTCATCTTTTAGGGCTTACCCGCCCACGCATCGCCGTCTCGACGCTCACCAAAGCAATGCCCGTCCAGATAAGCCCAAGACATACGCCATGAGCAAGCGTGAAGGTTTCCCCATAGACAAATACGCCTAAAAGCAGGCTCAGCGTGGGGCTGAGATATTGGATAAAGCCGAGCAACGACAGGGGAATGTCGTTGGCGGCGCGCGCGAAGAAAATAAGAGGAAGCGCTGTCACTGGACCTGCACCAATGAGCAGGAGAGTAATGAGCCAGCCGTGGGCGCTCATCGAGCCGAGAAAGGCGTGCGAGCCTGTTATATGCGCGATTACTATCCCAGCAATAATGGCGGGAAATACCATAATTGCGTTTTCAAAGGCGAGCGCTTCTACAGGTGGGTAGCCGCCCTTCTTTTTCAATGCGCCGTAGGCGGCGAATGTCAGTGCCAAGCCGATAGATATCCAGGGGAAATGCCCGTAGCTCCACGTGAAAAAGGCGAGCCCGATTGCACAGAGGGTGACAGCAACGAGTTGTATGCGCGTCAGGCGTTCACGGAAAAAGATGACACCGAAAAGAATAGTGACGAGCGGGTTGAGGTAGTAGCCGATTGACGTTTCAACAATACGGTCGATGGAGACGGCGAAGATAAAAATTGACCAGTTAGCCGTGACGAGGACGGCTGCAGGGACAAGGATTTTCCACGCGCGCGGGTCCCGAATAAGAGACATGATGTCGAGACGCGCGATGAGGACGACGAGCGCCGTCGTTACAAAACACCAGACGATACGGTGAACGATAATTTCTCCGGGGTGTACTTCGTCAAGAAGTTTCCAGTAGATAGGGAAAAGCCCCCACAGGGCATAACAGAAGATACCCGCGAGAATCCCGCGTTTTTCCTCTCGTGTCAATGCCGTTTTGCTGTTTCCCACAGCGCTATCTTACGCGCCACCAGGCCCGCTGCAACTCCACTTCATACAAGAAGTCCATCTTTCTTTAACTCTTGAGAAAACTCCTCAAGTGTCATGCCGCCATTGGGTTCCATTTCCTTAACCTGCTTACGAATCTCACTCGCCAACTCCTCATCATATAAAGCATCGTATGGCACGTCTTGCTGAGAATTTCGCATTGCAAACGGGAAACCACCAGCCGCATTGAAGCGCCTGAGTAGCACACGCATAGCTTCACTACCTGACATACCGAGTTGGGCTGCAGTTTCATCAAAAACAGCCATCTCCTCACGCGAAACTCCGAGTTCACGCTCAAGCATCTCAGTCATGGTTTCCTCCTTATCATCTCCAGCTATTCTACCCCCTTAGACTTACTGGTGACTACGACCGTTTGAAGAACATTTACATAAAACATCATTAAGTAAAAACCGTCCAAATTTTGCATTTGCAACTGCAAAATTTCAATCGCACCACTAGGCACACCGTTAATCTCTGTTTCGGCAATTGCAACTGCCGAATTATGACAATTGCCTTCTACCCCAAACTCGCAAGGTGTTGAGAGTTTTGGGAGAAATTTAGCGGTGGGCGCCGGAGTATTTCACATAAGCGTCTGGATGCTGGGAAAGAATCTGCTGGCGTGCCTGGTTAGCCTCTGCCTCAGTCGAATAACGCCCATAAGTGAGCGCATACCACGTCTCAGGATTGAGATTTTCCCACTCGCTAGTGACAACTACCTGCACCTCGGGCATACCAGTAGCGGCTGCCGCTTGCTGCGCCTCCGCATCGCTCTTATACGCAGAAAACCACACACCCCAAAAAGGCTCGTTCTGGGAACTAGACGATTCTTGCCCTTCACTCTTACCCTCAACAAAATTGTACGAAACGATTCGGTACGTCTCTTTTCCGTCATACACATACGATTCCAACACGGCAGACCCAGAACCTGTGCGCGTGTAATCAGGTGACGCTTGCGCCTGAGCAGCCGTCAAACCCTCGTCAGGTTGCATAGCCGCCGCCGGATACTGCCACACAGTAAATTGTGCCTTGTACGTCCCATCTTCTTGGCGTTCTAAAGAATCAGCGACAGCACATTCGTCAATAAGCAATCCATCAAAAAATGGAATACGAAAAGTATCGTCAACATATCTGGCACTAGAAACTTTGGCCGCTTCCTCGCGCGTCACGGGACGACCTAAATAACGCTCAAGCCATTTGTTTGCCTCGTCAAAAGGAAGAATCCATTCCAATTCATTCCAGTCCGTCCCCTCATATACAAGACGACCATGCAAAAAGCCCTCCCCCATAGCGAAACTAACTCTTTCGTCAGCAGTCATTTGAGAAACGGTGACGGATTTGGAGGGAAAAGACCACCGCGCGGTAGTGAGCACATCATTAAGCTCGGTTTGCATTGCCGCGTCAATATCGACAGGACCCAGAGGTAGCTGAGTTGTTTCTGTTGACTGCGGGGACACTGTTGCCTGCGGAGACACACTCGGCTCATCTGCGCTCGGCTTTTCGTCCGAACATCCCGCTAGACCAATAGAGAGAACGCACAAAAGCGCGAAACTGCGAGATATTTTTGACGAAAACAGCGCCATGACGGACCTACTTACCGGCGGGCTTGATGAAGGGGAAGGTGATGGTCTCGCGGATGCCAAGGCCGGTCATGGCGGTGAGCAGGCGGTCGATACCCATGCCCATGCCGCCGCACGGCGGGAAGCCCTGCTCCATTGCCTCGATGAAATCCTCATCGAGCTGCATGGCCTCTGGGTCGCCATCGGCAGCAGCCAGCGACTGGGCGACAAGGCGCTCGCGCTGAATCACCGGGTCGGCAAGCTCCGAGTAGGCGGTCGCCAGCTCCATGCCACGCACATACAAGTCCCACTTCTCCGTCAGACCGGGCTTGGTGCGATGCGGACGGGTCAACGGTGACGTATCCTCGGGGAAGTCACGCACGAAGGTCGGCTCCCACAGCTGGTCGCCGCACAGCTCCTCAAAGAGTTCCTCGACAATCTTGCCCGGCACCCAGAAAGGCGCAACCGAAATATCGCGCGCCTCAGCGAGCGCTTCAAGATGTTCGCGCGGGGTTTCGACGGTGATTTCTTCACCGAGCGCCTCAGAGACAGCAGTATAAAGGTCGAGATTCTTCCACTCGCCACCAAGGTCATACTCGCTACCGTCAGCAAGCGTCACAACGGTCGTGCCCAAGGTGTCAAGGCAGGCCTGCTGGACGAGGTTGCGGGTCAGCTCAGCCATCGTGTCATAGGTGCCGTAGGATTCGTAGGCTTCGAGCGCGGTGAACTCTGGGGAATGCGTCGAATCTGCGCCTTCGTTGCGGAAGTTGCGGTTGATTTCAAAGACGCGGTCGATACCGCCAACAACTGCGCGCTTCAAGAACAGCTCGGTGGCGATACGCAGGTAAAGGTCGGTGTCGTAGGCGTTGATGTGAGTGGTGAAGGGACGCGCTGCTGCTCCGCCGTGAATGGTCTGAAGCATCGGGGTTTCGATTTCCAGATAGTCGCGGCGGTCAAAATTGTTACGCAGGGACTTGACGACACCGGCGCGCAGGCGCACCATATCGCGGGCGGCCGGGCGCGTAATCAAATCGAGGTGGCGCAGGCGCACGCGCGTCTCCTCGCCAAGGCTCATATCCTCGCCCGCCTCATTCTTGTAGGTTTTTGGCAAGGGGCGCACAGCCTTAGAGGCAATCTGCCATTCGTGAACGAAAATCGAGAGCTCTCCGCGCATGGACGTGCCCATATGCCCGCGCACGAAAAGGTGGTCGCCAAGGTCAGCGTCCGCCTTGTACTTGTCGAGTGACTCCTTAGAGAGGTTCTCCCCCACCTGGAAAATTGCCTGCAAGCGTGTGCCGTCGCCCTGCTGCAAGGTCGTGAAAGCAATCTTGCCCGAGCCGCGGCGCAGCATAATACGCCCAGCCACCGCGACTTCGTCCGCGATTTCTTGACCCGGCTCAAGAGTACCGTCATACTTCTCGCGCACCTTACTAATAGTGGTGGTGACGGGCACTTCCGCAGGGTACGGTTCGATACCCTCGGCAATCAGGCGCTCGCGCTTGGCGAGGCGCTCACGCATTTCTTTCGAGACGTCTTGGGTAGGCAGAGCTTGGTCTGCGTTCTTGTTTTCACTCACGGTCTAAGACTACTGGCATTTCGTCCACGCCACGCTAAACGTGACCTGTACCGTTTCGTGACGGTCGCAATAACGCCACTTTGACGCAGATAACATTCAAAAACATTCACTTTACTTTTAATATATGTTAATGTTGTTCACGAGGACGGGGTCGTAACGGAGCGAGCACATTGTGTAAACCCGTCACCCAAAACCCTAACCGCCACATTCAACACCTTTCACACACAAGGAGAAAGCATGAAGAAAAAGCTGGGCAGCATTCTTGCAGCTGGTATCGTCGCCGTTGCAGGCACCGCAGGCGTTGCCGCCATTAATTCAGGCGCAGACGCAGCAGGCAATATCCGCGACACACACCCCGCAGACGTACAAATGTGGGTTAACGGCGAGACCCTGTGCTCCGGCGCATACGTCGGTCCGCAAACCGTGCTTACGGCAGCCCATTGCCTTGAGAAACCCAATGATATTTACGTCGTCTTTGACCATCTTCCAGACATGTACTATCAAGGCAAACTTGATGCGAGCACAAAAGGTGAACTCGTCTGGAAAGCTCCCGGCGCTATTGACATCGCTCTCGTGCGCACTCCTAATCGCACCGTCACAAACTATGCCCGCATTGCAGCAAATCGCCCCGCAGTCGGCTCAACTGGGCAGGTCTGTGGCCTCAACAAAATTGACGAGCCTTTGACAGGCAAGAAGAGCGCCAGCGCTCAGGACAACTATTGCGGCAACATCACAATCACCTCGATTGGTAACTACCGCTACGGTTTCACGAACTACGGCGAGATCGTCTATGTTACTCCCCCGTGGGGTTGGCCAGGCGATTCAGGCGGCCCGCTCTACGACACTGCTGGACGCATCCACGGTGTTCTCGCTTTCGGCTGGCCGGATGACCCAAGGGATTCCCGCTACGACAAGGCTGGCTACACCGCTTCCTATCCTTATATTTCTCAGTTGCGCGCCAATGGTGCGGTCATTGAAGGCGATGCTGCCCCCTCGACCACACCCCCAAGCAGCACTGCTACTATCGCTGACGGCACCTACGTCATCACCTCTGCACTCAATAACAACAAGGCTCTTGACGTGAATGCCGAGTCGAAGTGGAACGGCGCAAATGTTCAGCTGTGGGATCGCAATAACGGCCCTGCACAGCGCTTCAAGGTGACGCACCTCGGTGGCGGTCAGTACAGCATTGTCAATGTCAACTCCAACAAGGCACTTGATATTAAAGGCGCGTCCACCGATGCTGGCGCTAATGCACTGCAGTGGACATGGGGTAATAGTGCGAACCAGAAGTTCACTATCACCAAGTCTGCAAAGGGTGGTTACACCATTCGTGCAGTACATTCGAATCAGGTTCTGGACGTAAACGGTTCCAATACCGCTAACGGCTCGAATGTCACCCAATGGCCGGATAATGGTGGTAGCGCCAATCAGCGCTGGAACTTCAACCGCCAGTAAACACACTCCCAACGTACAAAAGAGGCAGACCCCAACGGTCTGCCTCTTTTACGTCTTTGCTATTTGCGGCGCTTGTGGCGACCACGGAACCAATCGACGAAGCTTTTCACGAAATCGAACGACATGAAAACGTCAAGAATCAAATCGACAAATGCACCCATAAGATTTACCGATATTCGTCGAAAGGCACGCCGGAAGAACGCAGCTCGCCCCCGTCCGTGCCAGCCGTATTGCCTTCGGGGGCGTGCCCCGGATCCTCGGAAAGCTCAATCTGCTTATTGTTGTCGTCAACGAAAACCACTCGCGGAGTGTAGGAGTGGGCTTCGTCCTCGCTGAGCAGGGAGTACGACATGATAATGGCGATATCGCCTTGGTGAATGAGGCGTGCAGCTGCGCCGTTAATGCAGATGATTCCGCTGCCACGCTCACCGGGGATTGCGTAGGTCGTCAGGCGTGCGCCATTGCTCACGTCCACCACATCGACTTCTTGACCGACGAGAATATCGGCGCTCTCCATGAGGTCAGCATCGATAGTAATCGAGCCGACGTAATCCACATCAGCTTGCGTCACATGAACACGGTGAATTTTCCCCGTCATCATGCGGCGGTAACGCGAAATATCAGCCATGGAACTCAACCTCCATATTGTCAATCAGGCGCGTAGGGCCGACCCACGCCGCACACACCAATAGGGCACGCTCGGGGCGCTCATCGCCTGTAATCTCCTCAAAAGTATCGGGATTGACGAGCGAAAGATAGTCCAGACGCACTCCCGCTGCCTGCTCGAGATAGCCCCTCGCAACATCGCTCACCTGCTGCGGACTTCCGCCTGCACGTGCCTGGTCGCGCCCAAGATTGAGCGCCTGTGAGAGAGCGAGCGCTTCAATCCGCTCAGTCTCGCTGAGGTAGGAATTGCGCGAGGACAGCGCCAACCCGTCAATATCGCGTTTAATCGGGACGGCACAAATTTCGACGGGCATGTCAAGGTCGGCGACCATTGTGCGGATAAGGGCGAGCTGCTGGGCGTCCTTTTGCCCGAAGAAAGCGTATTGCGGGCGGACGAGGTTCATCACCTTGTGGACGATTTGCAGTACGCCAGCGAAATGCGTGGGGCGGGTCGTGCCCTCATAAAGGGTTGCAATCGGCCCGGGGTCAATGCGCACAAGTGGCTGGCGGGGATAGATTGCCTCGTCAGTAGGAGCAAAAACGACCTCGACGCCGACCGTGTCAAGCAGTGCCATATCGGCGTCGAGTGTGCGCGGATAGGCGTCAAAATCTTCATTGGGTCCGAATTGCAGAGGGTTGACGTAGATAGAGACGACAACGTTATCTGCTTTTTCGCGTGCGGCGCGGACGAGGGACATGTGCCCATCGTGGAGCGCGCCCATCGTCATGACGAGGGCGGTGCTTCCCTGTAAACCTGCGAGCGCCGAAGCGAGCTCTTCTTTTGTACGAGTCAAAATAGCCACAGATGTATGCTACGCACCTATGCGGTCGCTTCATAGGCTTTTCGTGACGATTTTCCGCACATTGTGTACCTCTCCCCACATCGTCGTTGCGAGGAGGAGCGCCAGCGACGACGCGGCAATCAATATTCCGTTACTGCTCGCTTCGCGACGCCAGCAATTTCCATTATTGATTGCTTCGTCAGTCGCGTTGCTCCTTCCTCGCAATGACGGTAGTGGACGGAAAGTAGTTGACAGAGTGAAAGGGAGGGTGTAATTTTACACCTGTGTAAGTTTACACCCCTGTGTTGTGTGCCCGTCATCTGAAAGGAGGGGAACGATGAACCGTGAAGAACTTATTCGCCTGTGCGATAGCCAGCTACTTCATGTGCGCAACGAACTCTCCTACAGCCAGACGACCATGGCACACGCACTTGGACTATCTAAAAAAACCCTCGTTGACATCGAAAAAGGGCGACGCAGCCTCGGCTGGTCGGGCGCGGTCGCGCTTATCGCCCTCTTTCCTGCAAGTCAGAGTCTCACTCAAGCTTTCAGCCCGAACTCGCCCCTCAACCTCGCTCAAGCCCTCATGCTTGACGGTCACGAGACGACAGGGCGCGTCACCCACGGAGGTGGCTGGTGGGCGCGAGTTGAGGGCAACGAACACTACACCATTGAACAAAATGTTGTTTCCCAGCATTATCGCCTTGTAGATTCAGACAGGCGTCGTATCGCTTCGTCGCTATCCTACGAGGAAATCTACACAAGCTACCTCGCCAAAATTGGTACTACGGGATTGCCAAAGGAGTAATCATGATGGAATTTCTTGCGTTTGTCATACTGTGCATCGCTGTTGTGACCCTGATTGTGGCCGTGTCTTTGAACAGCAAGAGCAAAAAGACAGAGCAGAAAATTGACAGTCTGCATCACGCCGTTGGCGCTTTGCACTACAAGGTCGATGCCTTGCAGTCCTCCTCCCCCGTCAATACGAGGGAGCACGCCAAGGCGAGTGCGCCAATCAATAGCAACGCGCACGACCACGTTGCAACGCAGACGACACAACAAAAATCGATTGCTTCGCCAGACTTCGCCTTCCTAGCACAACCACACGCTCAACCGCCTGTCTCTCAAATACAAAACCAGCCACCTGCTCCCACGCAAGCACCAGCACAGCCAGCAACGCAAAAGCCCGCACAGACTACAGCGGCACATACGGCTATGCCCACTCCAGCGCCTGCACCCGCTCCTACTCCGGCACTGGCGCAACAACAAAGCGTGCCCGTCCAGGCACCAATGGCGGCTCCACAGCAACATCTCATTCAGGCACCCCAAGCCCAGCCCTACCCGTACGCTCAGGCGGTGCCCGCACGCAAGAACACAGCGAGTATGGAGAAGATTATCGGCAAGAACATCCTGCCCTTCCTTGCCGCTGGTCTCGTCTTTATCGGACTTATCTTCCTTGCAATTCTCGTCGTCCCAAGCCTCACCAATTTCCAGCGTTTCATCGGAATGTTTGCCCTGTCTGGCGCAATTTTCGCTGTCGGTTTCGTTCTCGCACGTCGCAAGAAAAACATCTTTTCTGTTGCCCTGCTCGGCACAGGCATTGGCGCGCTCTTCATTTCGATTTTGATGACTCGTATCTACTTCAACTATCTCGGCGACATCCCCACATTCGCGCTCTTGCTTGTCTGGATGATTGTCTGCATGGCGCTCGTCAAGATGTTCAACTCCCTCACACTCTCAATCACCGCACACGTCGGCATGGCAATTTCGATTATTTTCGCTTTCTACCAGGGATTCGACCAGCAACGTGCGCTCATCGTCGTTGCTTACCAAATCATTGCAACTATCGTCATCGTCGGCGGAAGCCTACTCGCCTATCGCAAAACCTACCGTTTCGGTCTGCTCGCTTCCCTAGCACTTACCATCATAGCCACTATCGTTATACGCGACCAAAACCTTGCTGAAGTCAGCACAACAGTCATCGTTACGAGCCTACTGATTCAATTCGTGACCGCTAGTGTCCTGAGCTTCTTCCTTGCGACATCGAGCGCGAAGCTCAAGAAGGAGGCGCGTCTAGGATTCCACTATGCAAATAAGGCTATCTGGATTATTTTGACGATTCTCGCCCTCTATCCAGCTGTCTTGCACGGGATGATGGGCGCTTTGACGCTCGATAGACTCCCATCTTTGAACGATGAGCAATCACTCCTCGTTGAGACAATTCCCGCGCTGGTATGCATCGCGGCATTCGTTGCCCACGCTCTGATCAGCGCGCTGCTGGAGCGCTCAATCGGTATGCCTGCTGACATGGTGCGAGTTTCTGTTATCTCTACTCTCAGCGCTGGAGCTCTAATGGCGCTCTATCAAATGGCAACGACGATCCATTATGACGGCAGTGTTCCCATTCCGTTCCTCTTCGTTTTCGCGCTGATTGCCCTCGGCATTGCGCGCCTCTTGCACGACCACATCTACACGATTTTTGCGACCATTCTGCTCGCTGCCGAAGCGACTATCGCTATAGCAATGACTTATTCCCTGTCGCACATGCCAGCATTTGTCGGATTTATCTGGATTGCAGCAATCATGGCAACATCGGTGGCTATCTACGCTATGTGGCAGCCTGCCGAAAAGCGCCGGGCATTTTTGCCGATTCTTATTATTTTGAATCTTGTATTCTTCGAGGTCACTCTCCCACAAGTAGTTGGTCTCGCCGATAAGACGTTCGCAGATGACTGGACACTCTCTCTCAGTATCGTGCTGCTTGTTCTCGCCGTGCTTCGCATTGTCAATATCGAGGCGCTGATGGGAATGACGAAGGGGCAGCATGTCATTTTTGCCATCAACGAATATTGTGTCGCGCTCGTAGCGGTACTGACTGTAGGGATAAGTGGATACCATGCTACTGTCGCCACGCAAATACTGTTGTGGATTGCCACCGTGTTGGTGATTGTCATGTCTTTCCTCCGCATTATTCAAAGCCGCAATGTCTCGGCCTTGCACCCGCAGCCTATCCAGTACCTCAGCGCTATTATGCTTACGCTGGCAACGCAAGCTCCGCTGTTTGGGCTCATCGATTTGGGCGAGGGTTCGCCTTTCGTCTCCTCGGTCGTTGCGATGTTCGTGGCGCTTGTGCTGGTCGGCATGGGCTTCGCACTGCGCCTCAAGCCTGTGCGCCTGTACGGTTTGGGTTTGACGATTTTCGCAGTTCTCAAGCTTACGACGTACGATGTTTCGAATATCAGTTCGGTAGGCAGGGTGATTGCCTTTATCGTTGGCGGTCTGATTGCTTTCGGTATCAGCGCGCTGTACAACTATGCTGATAAACGCCTGAATCCGAGCCGAGCCGTAAACTCTAATCCGTCGTTGCGAGGAGGCAACGTAGTTGCCGACGCGGCAACCTCAAATCCCCAAATGGCATATCCGCCTATGACACAGGCAGGTGTTCCTCAAGGTGTGCCTCAACCGATGGCAGGTTATGTCCCTATGCAAAATCAGCCTGTTATAGGTCAGCCTGTTGCGGCGCAGCCGATGCCGGCACAGCCTTCCCCTGTTCAACAGCCTGCGGTACAACAACCCCTACCGCAGGACGCCCCGCAAGAACCGTAAAAGCCTTGTCGTCAAGAACGCGTAATAAGGACGGACGCTAGAGCGGCAATTCCCTCCTCGCGTCCGAGGAAGCCGAGGTGGTCTGTCGTTGTGGCTGCTACCGAGACGGGTGCGCCGACGACGGCACTCATGGCTGCTTCGGCTTCGGCTTTGCGTGGGGCAAAGCGCGGGCGCTGGGCGATAATCTGGACGGTCGCATTGGAGATGTCCCAGCCGTCTGCGCGCACGAGCCGCACGGCTTCACTCAGAAGCGCTTGCCCTGACGCTCCCTGCCATTCGGGCTTGTCTGTGCCGAATACTGTACCGAGCTCACCGATTCCGCTGGCGATGAGCAGAGCGTCCGCAACGGCATGAGCGGCGA
>JAFYHO010000117.1 GCA_017539125.1 Actinomycetaceae bacterium
AGGGAACGACGAAGCAATCAATACCAACCTAATTGCTTGCTTTGCAACGCACGCAATACTGAACTATTGATCGCCACGCATGGCTTGCGCCATGCTCGCGATGACGGGGGTGGGAGTGCGCCTGCCTGACGGCAGGCTCGCAATGACGGGAGGACTAGAACAGGTTGAACTGGTAGAGGACAATCAAATAGACCGCAGCGATTGCCACAGTAACCAGCATGATGGGGAAACCAATCTTCGTGAAACGCATAAACGAAATCGGGTAGCCATGCTTCGTCGAAATATCCGACAGCACCACATTCGCAGACGCGCCAATCATCGAACCGTTGCCACCCAAGCATGCACCCAGCGACAGCGCCCACCACAGCGGCGCAATATCGCCACCCATCTGTCCACTCATACCCATAAGAATCGGAATCATCGTCGCCACAAAAGGAATATTGTCGAGGAAGGCAGAAATAACAGCCGACGCAAAAACAAGAATCAACATCGTCAAGAACACATTGCCGCCCGTAACAGACACAAGCCCATTACCGAGCGCCTCAATCGTGCCCGTCTCAACCATGCCGCCAACGATAATGAACAAGCCGCCAAAGAAGATAAGCGTCGTCCACTCGACATTGTGCAGTGCCTTATGAATATCGACCGGCATCAGCAGCAGCGCGAACCCGCCAGCCGCCAGCGCAATAATCGACGATTCAAGCCCAAGCGTGCCGTGCAACATGAATGCCACAACCACCGCGAGCAGCATCGCCACCGACAACTTCATCATGCCAGCGCGCTCCATATTCGGCTCCAGCTCCATGACCAGCGCGCGCTTTTCCATACTGACCTTCATCTTGCGCCCGTACATTAAGTAGGCAATGACCACCAAGACAGCCATAATAATAAGGACAACCGGCCCGTCATAGATGATGAAGTCAGCGAAGCCGAGATTGGCTTTCGAGCCAATCATAATATTGGGCGGGTCGCCGATAAGTGTGGCTGTGCCGCCGATATTCGAAGCGAGAATCTCCATGACGAAGAACGGAATCGGGTCCTCATCGAGAAGCTCGCAAATGGTAAGCGTCATCGGACCAATGAGTAGGACAGTCGTGACGTTGTCGAGGAAGGCAGAAAGCACAGCCGTCAAAATCATAAAGAGCATCATGATTTTCCACGGATTACCCTTAGCGATCTGCGCGGTTTTAATCGCCAAAAACTCGAAAAGCCCCGATTCTTTGACAACCGCGACGAAAAGCATCATGCCCAGTAGCACGCCAAGAGTGTTCCAATCGACGTGGTGGACGGCGGTTTCAAAGTCGAGCACGTGGAAGATTTGAAGAAGGACGGCTCCCACGATCGCCACGATGGTGCGATGGACTTTCTCGGAGACAATCAGAACCATAGCCACAAGAAAGACTACGATAGCAAAAATCTGTGCAAAGTCCACGTCATACCTTTCGCTTCATATTCGCGGCAACCTATTCAGTATATACAATAGTCTTTCTCGCTGTCCCCAACCCGTCATTGCGAGGAGTGACCGAAGGGAACGACGAAGCAATCAATACCAACCTAATTGCTTGCTTTGCAACGCACGCAATACTGAACTATTGATCGCCACGCATGGCTTGCGCCATGCTCGCGATGACGGGGGTGGGAGTGCGCCTGCCTGACGGCAG
>JAFYHO010000118.1 GCA_017539125.1 Actinomycetaceae bacterium
CTCCTCGTTTTCGTCGCTGTCGTAGCTGAACAGACCTGCAGGCGCGTCGATGACAACGCAATTATCCTCAAGGTCAACCTCGGTGACGATTTGGGAGACGAAGGGGACGCGCGTAATAATGCCGTCTATTTCACGCACGAGGAGAAGGTCGTGAGCCGGAGATGGTTCTATGCCGACGACTTCGCCGAGGGTGTAGCCCTCTGGGTCGAGTGCCTCAAGCCCGCGTAGCTCGTGGAGATAGTAGGCATCTTCTTCAACGTATTCATCCTCGTCAGTGTCGATGACGAGTTTGACGCCACGGAGATTTTCGGCAGCAGTGCGGTCTGTACATTCGGCGAAAAGTGCATAAGTTGCGCCTTTATGTGGACGGGTACGCTCGAGCGTGAGAGGCCCTGCTTCGGGTGGTTCTGTCTGGAAAACGCTGCCTGCCACAAGGCGCTCCTCAGGAATATCGGTGCGCACATTCAGGCGCACTTCGCCTTTCAACCCATGCGGTGCGCCAATAATCGCGACAGTCAAACGCATCTATTCTCCTAACAATCTGCACTAATCCTGCTCATTCTAACTTTTCTGAATCGCTGTGGCGACGCTAAATGCAAGGCGATTACTTTCGGTGAGGGGATGAAGCGTCACCCGCACTGAACGGAGTGTTCGAAAGTTTACTTTCGAGACCGTAGTGAAGAAGGGTCGTAGCATCGAAGATGCGAACACCGCCCCGAAACGGAAGTAATCGCCTTGCCCATCAAGCGGAAACAATTAAAAGAAGGGCCGCTTTGCTTAGCAAAGCAGCCCCTCAACGATGTAGATGTATTAGTCCTCGATAACGTCGACGCGGACAGAACCCCTCGTAGAAAGGGCATTGATGACCTTACGCAGGGCACGTGCAGTGCGACCATTGCGTCCAATCACGCGACCCAAATCTTCAGGGTTGACGCGGATTTCCAGCAAATCGCCACGGCGTGTGCGGCGGCTGCGCACGCGAACATCATCAGGATTATCAACAACTCCACGCACAAGATGTTCAAGAGCTTGAGCTAACATCAGGCTTCCTCTCCAGCTTCCTCAGCAGGAGCTTCTTCTGCGGATTCCTCAGCAGGAGCCTCGTCAGCTGCAGCTTCTTCCACAGGAGCTGCGTCCTCAGCAGGAGCCTCGTCAGCTGCAGCTTCCTCTGCGGGTGCCTCCTCGGAAGCTTCAGCTTCAGCTGCTTCTTCCTCGGCAGCCTTCTTTGCTTCTTCCTCAGCCTTAGCCTTGGCTTCAGCAATAGCAGCGCGGCGCTTTTCAGCTTCGTCCTGAACTGCCTTAGCAGCTTCCTTACGAGCCTCCTCGCGGTCAACACTTTCCTTGACCTGCAAGGTACCCTCGGCACCGTCAAGACCCTTGAACTTCTGCCAATCGCCAGTAATCTTCAACTGGGCGAGCACAGGCTCAGTGGGCTGCGCGCCGACCGAAAGCCAGTACTGTGCACGCTCGGAATCGATCTCGATAAGTGAGGGGTGCTGAGTGGGATCGTACTTGCCGATCTCCTCAATCACCTTGCCGTCACGCTTCTTGCGCGAATCGACAACAACAATACGATAAAAGGGCGCACGAATCTTACCCATGCGCTTCAAACGAATTTTGACTGCCACCTGGCTGTCTCCATTTCTCTATTCGGGTGGTCTAGCTGCCGAGCTGTGGGGATTAGCCCCGCAGAAAAACCGTGGACAAGAGCTCGCGCGGTTGAGAGGGACCACGCTCACCCAAGTACAAGGCATTATTCTGCCAGAAAAGGCTCACTTTAGGGAAAAAGCTTTTTGTACTATCCGCCACTTCTGCCGTCGTCATTGTTTGGAGGCTCGGTCGCTTCAATACCAATGAGGGGAATCGACCCTGCGGGAATATCGTCATACGACAGTGGGTCCTCAATGGGTTCCACGTGCACGAAAACGCGCAGACCCTCCACCTGCTCACACATTGCCGAAATTACCCGTTCAGCATATTCATGGCCTTTGTGAACCGACCAGTCCCCCGGCACAAGCAGGTCAATATTGGCGAAAGACGCCGAGCCCGAGACGCGAGTCTGCAAACCGTGAAAACGCACTCCCTCATGGGAAAAACTCTCAAGCGCAGTGCGTATCTTCTCAATATCCTCTGCGGGCAACGAGACGTCCATAAGACCATGCAAGGCCTCTCTGACAAGGCGCACACCTGCGAGAATAATGTTCAGGGCCACAATAATTGCCACAATCGGGTCGAGCTTTTGCCACCCTGTGAGCGCCACAAGCCCCACACCGATAATCACTCCCACCGAGGTGATGACGTCCGTCAGCAGATGTGTACCGTCAGCTTTGAGAGTTTGAGAACGGTAGTTCCGTCCGGCTCGCAAAAGCACAAGCCCAACAACACCGTTAAGAACAGCTGCCACGGCTGAAACCGCCAAACCGGGCCCGATATTTACCACGTCAACGGGGCGCACGAAACGCATGACGGCTTCGACGATAATCACCGCTGCCGCGACCAAAATCATGCCACCCTCAAGACCCGAGGAAAAATACTCGGCCTTGGAACGCCCGAAAGTGAAACGCGAATCGGCAGGCCTGCGCACCTGACGAAGAACAATAACGGCAACAAGAGCTGCTGCGAGATTAACCAGAGATTCGGCGGCATCCGACAAGAGCCCGACTGAGCCAGTCATGTAGTAAGCGGTCACTTTCAACGCGATAGTGACCACGGCTGCGGCGACCGAGAGCCACGCATACGCTACTAGCTTCGGTTCTTGAGAACTCATCTTCCCTGCCCCCTACTTCAGGAAGCGCTTCAAGGCTTCCATATCAATATCGCCCTGTGGCTGCGCGGGCGCACCGAAAGCCGAACCGGTAGGACGGCTTGCTCTATTGGCTTGCGCCGCCGCTTCGGCTTGCTGACGGGCACGCTTCGCGGGATTTCCAGAACGTCCCTTCTTATTGCCGGACTTCTTCTTATTCTGCTTGCGCTTAGTCTGGCGGCTTCCACCGCCCATGCCCGGCATACCAGGCATACCTGGCATACCGCCGCCACGCGAGAGCTGCTGCATCATTTTCTTTGCCTGCTCGAAGCGCTCCATAAGAGCATTGATTTCCGGCACACTCGTGCCTGAACCAGCAGCGATACGCTGGCGGCGCGAACCGTTGAGAATCTTCGGGTCGCGCCTCTCGGCGGGAGTCATCGACTGGATAATCGCCTCGATACGCCCCACCGAGGACTCATCGAAGTCCTCCAAAGCCTGACGGTACTGCCCCATTCCCGGCAGCATTCCCATGAGCTTCTTCATCGAGCCCATCTTGCGCAGCTGATTCATCTGGACAAGGAAGTCTTCGAGGGTGAACTCCCCCTCCATCATCTTGTCGGCAAGCTCCGCCTGCTGCTGCTCGTCCCATGTGCGCTCGGCCTGCTCAATCAGGGTGAGAATATCGCCCATATCGAGGATACGTGAAGCCATACGGTCAGCGTGGAAGACCTCGAAATCGTCCAGCTTCTCACCCGTAGAAGCAAAGAGGATAGGCACACCTGTCACGCCACGAACCGAGAGCGCCGCACCACCGCGGGTGTCGCCGTCCAGCTTGGAAAGCACCACGCCCGTGAAGCCGACGCCGTCACGGAAAGCAGTCGAGGTCGCAACAGCGTCTTGACCAATCATCGCGTCGATAACGAAAAGGATTTCGTCAGGGTTAACGGCATTGCGAATGTCGATTGCCTGCTGCATCATCTCTTCGTCAATACCGAGACGACCAGCCGTATCGACCACGACAACATCATGCTTGTTCTCGCGCGCATACTGCACACCGCTACGAGCCACCTGAACAGGGTCGCCCACACCATTGCCCGGCTCGGGAGCCCACACCGGCACGCCAGCGCTCTCGCCAACAACTTGCAGCTGATTGACAGCATTCGGGCGCTGCAAATCGGAAGCGACAAGGAGGGGGTGGCGGCCTGTGGAAGCAAGCCATTTGCCGAGCTTGCCCGCCAAAGTAGTCTTACCAGCACCTTGCAGACCGGCAAGCATGATGACGGTCGGAGGCGTGTCGGCAAAATTCAGCTCACGGCTCTGCCCGCCAAGGATTTCCACGAGTTCTTCGTGAACAATCTTGATGACCTGCTGAGATGGATTGATAGCTTTCGAGGCGAGCGCACCAACCGCTTTTTCGCGCACAGCCGCCGAAAAAGCACGCACAACAGGCAGGGCAACGTCCGCTTCTAGGAGCGCCCTGCGAATTTCTTGGATTGTCGCTTCGACATCTGCTTCGCTGAGTACACCTTTGGAACGCAAGTTCTTAAATGAACTTGTAATGCGGTCTGACAATGATTCAAACATTGCTGTGCCTTTCCATGCCTAAGTGCGGCGCTAGTCGCGCTCTGTGAGACTGCGCCAAGTCTACGCGAGAATCGCTGTTAGTTCAGTAAAGCGTCAACAAAATCTTCCGGACTAAAGGGAGCGAGGTCGTCTGCGCCCTCTCCCAGCCCAACGAATTTGACCGGCACGCCGAGCTCACGCTGAACCTGAACAATAATTCCACCCTTGGCTGTGCCACCGAGTTTCGTCAGGACGATACCCGTCAAGCCTGTGACCTCAGAGAACACTTGTGCTTGACGCAAACCGTTTTGTCCAGTTGTCGCGTCGAGAACAAGCAGCACCTCGTTGACGGGGGCTTCTTTTTCCATGACGCGCTTGATCTTTCCAAGCTCGTCCATAAGACCGGCTTTGTTTTGCAGACGGCCTGCGGTATCGACAAGAACGATATCGACGCCTTGTTCTCGACCTTGGGCGACAGCGTCGAAAGCTACCGAAGCGGGGTCTGCACCTTCACGGTCAGCACGTACAACGGGAACACCGACACGCTCGCCCCACGTGGACAGCTGATCTGCCGCTGCCGCACGGAATGTGTCTGCCGCGCCCAGCAGGACGCTCTTACCCTCAGCGACGAGCACACGCGCCAACTTGCCGACGGTCGTCGTCTTGCCTGTACCGTTGACACCGACCATGAGCAGGCTTGCCGGCTCCGGATTGCCCGAAGCGCCAGTGCGCTCCTCGATGTGCAGGGAACGGTCGGTATCCGTGCCAATCAGGCGCAGAAGTTCGGCGCGCAGAATTTCTTTGACACGCTCAGGATCGCTTGCGCCTTCAACCTTGACCTGCGTTTTCAGGTTCTCCATGATTTCGGTACTCGCCTCAAGCCCGATATCTGCCATGAGAAGAGTATCTTCAAGTTCTTCCCAATCTTCGGGCTTCAGGTCGCCGCGGGAGAGAATGGACAGGAGGGCTTTGCCGAAAGCACCCGAAGTAGCCAGACGGGCACGCAAACGCTGAAGACGCGAAGGAACGGACTCGGGCAGCTCTTCTGCCACGGTCTCTGTAGTCTCTGTGGATTCTGCGCCAACACTTTCTTCGCTGACGCTTTCCTCGTCGCCAC
>JAFYHO010000119.1 GCA_017539125.1 Actinomycetaceae bacterium
ACCGGCGTGGTGAAAGTCGAATCTTGTAGCCGCAGCCCTAACTGACGAGCTACCTCCAGCAACACACCTACGCCGCTGGCACCATCATTGGCGCCGGGCACGTTGTAATAGCGGTCCTCGTAATTCTCCTCCTCATCGCACCACGGACGGGTGTCATAATGCGCTCCTAATAATATACGCGGGCGCGTAAGGGTTTCTGGTGTATAGAAATGGCCGATGATATTATAAATCTGCTGCCTCGAACCTTTATAGTCCGGCATAAAGCCTTTCTGTAACTCCACTTCCGCTCCGCACGCACGGAGTTGTTCAATCAACCAAACGGCACACTGGGTATGCGCGGCGCTATTCGGCACGCGAGGTCCAAACGCCATCTGGGTCTCAATATAGACATATGCACTATCTGACGAGAAAGACGGCCGTTGTACAACAGCCGTTTTCTTTGTGCAAGAGAGGAGCGCTAGGGCGCTTATTACAATCAATAATAGTTTTCTCATCTCATATTCGTCTCGCTGACAGAAGTGTGATTTTGAATCGCACGAATCGTCTGCGCGATGGAGACAGCGAGGCTCTCCACGTGCAGTTTATAGCAGCACTCCGGGTTAATCGGCAGCGAGTCGGTACAAACGAGTTCCTCCAACGGACTCTCGTCTATACGCTGGCAAGCGGGACCACTCAGCACTCCATGTGTCACCACGGCACGAACGGTTTTCGCACCACCCTCGCGCATTACCTCAGCCGCCTTGCAGAGCGTGCCGGCTGTGTCGGCTATGTCGTCAAAGAGCACAACATCTTTGCCGTACACATCACCTAAGACGCGAATCTCGGACACTTTGTTGAAATCCGGGCGGTTCTTATAGCAAATAACCATCGGCACTTCGCGGTTGGTGAGTATATGCAGTTTCTTCGCAAAATTAGACGCACGCTTCGAGCCGCCTACATCCGGAGAAGCCACGATGAGTTTCTTCAGGTTGAGACTCGCGATATACGGCGCCAGCACATTCGAACCGTAGATATGATCCACAGGGATGTCAAAGAAACCCTGAATCTGGTCGGCGTGCAGGTCCACCGTGATGACACGGTCCGCACCGGCCGTCTGAAGCATATTCGCCACCAATTTAGCTCCGATAGACACACGGGGTTTGTCCTTACGGTCTTGACGTGCCCAGCCGAAATACGGAATGACAGCAATTACTTTCGCCGCACTCGCACGTTTAGCCGCATCAATCATCAGCAACAACTCCATGAGGTTATCGCTGGACGGGCACGTAGGTTGTACCAGATACACGGACTGACCACGAACGGACTCTTCGAAATAGGTGCAGAACTCACCATCGGAGAAACGGTCAATACGCAGGCTACCCAACTGGCAGCCCAGCTCTTCACAGATGCGTTTTGCCAAAGCCTCGCCTTTTGAACCGGCAAAGACTTTAAACTGATTTGTCTCTTCCATTATTTTTTCTTTTTCTTTTGTCCTACCGCAGCATTCGGTTGCGCCATCAGCTGTTCAAAAGCCGGCGACGAGCACGTCAACTTACCGTCCGACAGGCGAATGATGTCTTCGCGTACACGATTGACACCCGCCTCCTGGTCCCGGTTCCATAACATATTCCGTTGACGCATACACTGGG
>JAFYHO010000120.1 GCA_017539125.1 Actinomycetaceae bacterium
ATCGCCAAGCGGCTTAATGGAGACAGTCACTATACTCCCTCTCCTCTTTAGATATTGACTTGGAAACAGCACCCAGTTTGACGCCCGCCGTCGCGGGTGGTCAGGCACCACCTAGGCACAATCCGCGGTGTGTACCGCGTCAAAGCACAGCGTATTGCACAACTAGCACTCGGTCAAGGCGAGTGCCAAAAATGAGGTGTATTTACGCTTACAGCCCACCCCGTCGTCGCTAACCCTCTCCCCGTCATTGCGAGCGAACGCAGTGAGCGAAGCAATCTCAAAACGGCTCGAGATTGCTTCGTCGCAGGCAAAGCCTGCTCCTCGCAATACGACTAGGGACTAGGCGTTTTGGAGAGCTGGCATATGTGCGAGAGCAGGCTCAGGAGCATAGGTGTAATTAGTGGAGAGAGTCGTCATCCCCATTTCACGAAGCACTGCAGCGAGAGGATTGGAGGGAGGAATGATGGTGGTCTGCATTTGACGAGCACCTTCCATATGTGCCGCAGCAGCCAAAGCGATGAGAGTGGCTCGACGATGTCCTTGGCCACGAGCCTCGCTATCCAAAACAACAGAACGCACCACAGCAACGCCGCTGTCTATTTCAAGCCATGCCCCGCCAACAGTTTGACCGTCGTAGCACACGGAATACAGGCGGTGACCGGGGCTGGCAACGCCGTCACTCAACTCATTTTCAATCGAAGTAAACACTTCACGGCGTGCCTCATCCACGTTTGCTAACTCGTCAGAAGCTGCCAATGCCACGCCGAGCTCATTGGCGGCGGCAACCTTAAAACGCATGAGCTCTCCAGCTCCCATAGGTCGCAGCCATGCGCCCGAGGCGCCAGTGGCAGTTTTCAAAGACGACAGTGGAGCACCAAGAACTATCGACGAGGGCTTCGCCTCTATCGCGTCAACAAGGGCTTTCAGGGTATCTTCCTCACCCCAGGTACACCATGAGACTTTAGCCCCAGAAAACTCTTCGGCTACAAAAGCTGCCCATTGGTCGATATCACTGGCAGCATCAAGGAAACCTCCGCGGACTCTTACTCGAGATTGTTCAGCATATTTGACCCACAGCCAACCGCCAGCTGAATCGCGCCACACGCGCATATCCTCAGGAATGCCGTAACGGAATGTAGAAACAACTGAGCGCGAAAAATCGGCAGCACCACCATTCGAAAGAGCCCCACCGGCCTTTCGAGCATCTGCCATACACTGCGCAGCAGATTCCGCCCACCAGGACGCATCCTCAGCTGTCACTTCACTGATTTCCATACTTCTATCATAAGGGACTAAAGTCCGAAACTGAATACTTTTTAATAACTTGAACGGCGCGTCCAGTCCAGGCCCACCACGAGAAGAGAAAAGTAATAAAAAGTTAACGGCTTATTCTTTAGAAAACCGCATGAAATCGAACAAAATCTGCTGTCACCCATACCGCTCTAAAACTTGACAGAACAGCAAAAACGCCCCCTTCTCCCCCTGTTTTTTAACCAAGGACTAAAGTCACCTATTCACATATTTTTAAGTTCTTAATAACAATACATGTGCGCAACGTCACATCATGTGGAAGCAGTTTTAAGCCCCGAAAAGGCACGTCAACTGAGCAAATCAGGATAGATAGGAGCCTCAGAGAAACTCTCAAAATCAAGGCACGGAGGAACTCCCGCAGCTTCAAGCTTCCTGCGCGTCATACGAATGACATTACTTAAATCTTGAGCACCCTCGTCTCCAAAATCAAGAAAAGCAAGCCGCATAACTGCCCGGTAATAATCTCGAGCAGCAAGAAAAACGCCGCGACGCAAAGCCGTCAAACCCCACTCGTGAACACTGTCCTCATGGCACATGAACTCGTGCTCATCAGGAGAAATAACGTCCGCATCTACCCACGTCTGCAAATTTTCTAAATTGCTTCGCAACAGCGGATCGGGAGCTTGAGAAATACCCAAAATCGCCCACAATCCTATGCCTGCCATAAAGAGCACCATAAGCGTCACGATGATACTTCCGACAACCTCCATATTCCTCACCAATACGTAGGACATGAGGACGGCAATACCAAACGAGACAAGAAGTATTCCTAGGACATAGTTGAGATATGCGGTAAAAGAAATGGGCCAACGTATAGGCAAGCAGACGACAAGACCCGCAGTAAACACTCCAGCAGTCGGCAAAACTGCGAGCACTAGAATCACAAAAGAAAGAGCTGGTCGTTCACGCGAAATATAGGGAGCGATGAGGGTCAAAATAATGCCAGCATATGCCCCCCAAAAAGCATCCATCACCCCAAGACGCATAAGAGGCGCATGGCGCTCCCACACAGGCAAAAGCCTCGCTGCCACAATGGGAGGAACGACGAGAATAACGCCCGTCCACAGAGAAATAGGAAGAATCAAAGAGACAATATCATGCACATCCGAGGACGTATAACTCGCATCAATCCACGCAGTCACCACAAGCGAGCTGAAACCCGAAACGCCACCAAAACCCCACAAAAAGCCAGTAACAGAATAAAGAGTGTGGAATTTGTTCCAGAATGTGGGTTTTCTCAGACGGATAAAAGTGACCAACCAACCAACGAAAACGATAACAAAAACCATGAGCACGAGAAGCGGGCGAGAAATAGAGTGCAAATGCGGAATATCGACCAGTTCAGGGAAGAGAAACATGATGGCAAGAACTAAAACAGACGCAAGAAGCGATAGGAAAAACAAAATCCACCAAATAATCGGAATACGCACCTTGGGCGATTTCCAGACTACTTCCTCGTCAAGAGGATTGCGATAGGAGGAAAGGAAATGCTCAGTAGCCGCTTCGTACAACTCATCTGGCAGCTGAGGCTTGAGGACCGTCCACTGCTTTCCGAATAATTTTCGCCCCTGCTTTGACGGTTCGGAATGAGTCGCGGGCTTATCGTGATTCTTCCCGTCCACATCAGACGTTATCGATTCACTGGCAGAGGCCTCAACAGCCTCATCAGCATTCTGCGGAAGCTGGGCGGAAACGACTTCACCTGCATCATTCGTTGAAAAACGTGGAGGGGCTTGGAAGCGCGCGCTCATATACGACGTGTCGGTGATATCGGGAAGCGGCACAAACTCTGGTATCGCCCCCGTGATTTTTTTACCAGCGGCAGGGGCGGAAGGTTCCCCGTTTTTACTTACATTGCTCGTGTTGCCTTTTTTGTCGCTCATAGTTGTCGGCGTATCTTTCTCATTGTCGTGTATCTCAGGCATTCATATCACCACTTAGGCAAGGGACGGAGAGGGATAGGGACGAGTGGACGGAAAAGTCGAGCGGCGAAGGGGCGATACCAGCGCGGGCGAGCTCCCAGCCGAGCGCTCCCGCCATAGCTCCATTGTCAGTGCAGAGGTAAGGCGAGGGGATTCGCACGGCAATTCCGCGCGGCTCCATGCGCTCGGCGAGCAGGGCGCGAAGGCGTGAGTTTGCCGAGAATCCGCCCCCGACGACGATAGTTTCAGCGCCGTAATCTTCGCAGGCGCGCAGGGCTTTAGTGACGAGGGAATCGACGACGGATTCGGAGAAACCAGCAGCGATATCGGCTGGGTTGATGTCCTGTTCGCGCAGCTGCGCGCCTTCGATGGAGCGTGCGACGGCTGTCTTGAGGCCAGAGAATGAGAAATCATAGGGGTGAGTGTGGCGGTATTTGCCCGCTGCGAGCCCGCGCGGGAAAACAATAGCGTCTTTATCGCCGTCTTTCGCCAGCTTATCGACGTGCGGCCCGCCAGGATAAGGCAGACCGAGAAGCCTGCCGACTTTATCGAAGGCCTCGCCCGCAGCATCGTCAAGCGTGCCGCCAAGTTCTTCGACATCACTGGCAATATCGCGCACATGTACGAGGGAGGAATGCCCTCCGGAAACAACGAGCCCAATGAAGGAGCCCGGAAAATCGCCGTGTTCAAGGCGGTCAACAGCAAGATGAGCGAGGATATGGTTGACGGCGTAGATGGGCTTGCCTAGTGCAAAAGCAAGGGCTTTAGCGGCGCTGACCCCTACCCCGAGAGAGCCGACCAGACCTGGTCCTGCCACGACAGCGATAGCGTCAATCTCGTTAGTGTCAATATCGGCTTGGGCGAGGCACTCTTCGAGAACGGGAATGAAAGAGTTGAGATGAGCGCGGGAAGCGACTTCGGGGATAATGCCGCCGTAGCGTGCGTGCTCTTCCATTGATGAAGCGAGGGCATGGGCAACAAGCTCCCCGTCACGCACAAGCGAAACACCTGTTTCGTCGCAGGAGGACTCGATTCCAAGCACACTAGCCATGCCCCTAAGTCTAGCGTGCGCAGCAATATCTCACACTGTCATTACACGTACCCTCCCTCGTCATCGCGAGGGAGCGAAGCGACCGCGGCGATCAATAGTCCGTTTATTGCTTGCTTCGCGAAGCTGGCAATTAGGTTGGTATTGATTGCCACGCCTGTCATGCGGCAGGCTCGCAATGACGGGTTAACTGTCTAGTGCTTGTAATTGCGAAGCGTAAACACAGAGCCAGCGGCGACAGTCGCAAAACCCACGCAAGCAACAAGGGCAAGAAGCCCTGCGCGAGACGAAACAGCAGTTAAATCGTCCTCTGTAACAAGCACAGCGCGGGTGGTATCTTTAGCAACTTTCTTCGTACCAGTCGCAGGCAGCGTGGACGCTTCCGTCTCGTCCTCTTCAGCGGTATCACTCTCGTCCTCTGCCACATTGTCCGCCTCGGCATTTACTTCGGCATCTACTTCGTTATCTTCCTCAACGGCAGTAACAGGAACAAGAGCAGGAGCAGTATTTCTCAGAGTTTCTGCCGCGGTCGCTATGAAAGTAGGCATGGACAATGGCGCGTCTTGTGTGCTTTGTGCGGAAGCAGACGGCGTATCCTGAGGCTGGACAGTTGGGCTTTGCTCAGCGCTTCCGGCTTCTGTCGACGAGGTAGCAGTGGGCGTGGAATCGCCGTTTTCAGCATTGCTTTGAGAGTTTCCCTCTGCACCAGTATTTGCACCATCCGTGCAGTCAGTCCCACTGCACTCAGGGGATGCAGTAGGAGTTGACTGGGGATTATCTGCACCCTCGCTTGCAGAAGGAGTAGTTGGGGTGCTTGTCGGGGTATCGCTCGCGAGAGGACTTTCTGTCACTGTTGGCGCTGGAGTTGCCTCTGTATCGCTAATGTCATCAGCAAAGGCGACACCAGGGACGAGAAGTAGAGTGGTGAGCGCAAAGGACGCAAGGACAGATTTTAGTGCCCTCATAGTAATCCTTTCTCACGTTCTCCCACAAGAATATAGAAGAATCTAAGTCAATACGACTTATTTTTCTAGGGCTCGTATGAGCTAGTCCCTCATACGGCGAATCGTAATAATTGCCACGGCAGCCACGATTCCGAAACCAAGGCAAGCAGCCAGCGCGAAGAGAGCGGCATGCGACGGCGCTACATCTTCATCGACGCTTGGAACCACCTTAGCGGCCTTCTTGTCCTTGTCGCCAGTCACAGGAAGCGTGGGGGGATCTGTTGGCTCTGGGTCCTTGTCGATATCAGTAGGATTATCCGACGGAACTGGGTTGGCGGACGGTGCCGGTGCTGGAGCCGGAGCAATAGGTGTCAGCCTCGGATTTGAATTGCCAAGGAACTGGCGATAGGACATATCCGAAGCGCGCACTACAGTCACATTGTTAGGATTGGCAGCAGGAGCATTTGCTTGGGAATTATTCACTGATGATTGTGACTGAGTATTGCCAGCTTGCGGATTAGCAGCTGGAGAATTTGTTTGCTGTGTACCAGAATTGGCCTGAGGTTGTGTCGTGCCCTGTGTAGCGGCACCGTTGCTCGCACCCTTCTCAGGGTAAACAACGGTAACAACGGAATAGACTGACTCGAAATCACCGAACTTCACGGTGTGCTTACCAGAAGCCCCGCCAACCTTGGGGAAACCGTTTGTATTGGCCCCCAACTCGTTCATGGCCTTCAAAAACTCGTCAACACTTACTTCCTTGCCATTAAGTGCTACCAAAGTATCAAACTGCGAGCTGTCCGACCTCAAGTCAACATAAGCTTGTGACTCGTCAAGAATCTTGTCATCAAAATACAAGGACATCCGGTAGAGCGTCGGAGGATTCTCGCTGACAATTGGGAAATAAACAGTGAAAGTGTATTCCTCTGGCGGCGTGGAGCCACCTACGCCCCCGTCCTCCCAAAGGCACGTGGAACCTTTTCCGTGAAACACAGTAACGGTTTGTGGACCATGTATGCCAGAGAGATCGAAGTCTTTCCCGAATTCCTTGAGAAGTTCCTCAAATACCTCAAGACTGGTTTTCTCAGGATCATAGGTGCCGTCTCTTAGAGCCGCCAAAAGGTCAAGATGTTCCCTGACTTTATCGTCCTTCTTACTGTAGTAATCGTTATCATAATCAGTGTCATTTTCGTAGGAAAACAGGCCGTCCCCAATTGTGAGGCTGGAAATCCCGTCGGAGCTGTGATACTTTACCGTACACTCACGAGGACCTATACCGTCACTATCACTATCCGAAGCGTCAGCATCTTCCTTATCATCGACATCGTTCTCACCATCAGGATTGGCGGCTGCATCTTCGGTATCGCCGTTGTTCTCAGCATCGTCTTTGCTCTCAGCGTCGGCGTCACCATCAGCCTCGCCATCGCTGTCAGCTTCATCTTCAGGTGCGATAGTCGCTGTATCCTCAGACTCATCCGCTGGCGTGCTTTCGGCGGAATCTTGCGCATTGCTGTCCTCGGTGAGAGTTGCAACTGTCTCTTCTGCGAGAGCCTCTGTCTCGTCAACCTCGTCAGCGAGAGCCGTTCCTGACACGCACATCACAGCGATAAGACCAAAAGAGGCAAATACTCGTTTCAGGGAACCCATGATTTTCCTTTCAGATTGTACCTGCCTTAAGAATACATAAAAGTAATAGTTAACAAAAGTTGTTTTTGGGACTTTTTTACTATATGTAAAGTGATGTGTGGCACACAATTAGCATTTTTGGCTTTTATTAATGGAAAAAATAGACTTTATGCACGCATTAAGCACTAGATGTTTTCCGTATTTTTGCACAAAAAATAAAGGATGCTGTTAAGTGAAGTTTATATTTTCCGTTATCGCGAGAAGATCAAATAAGTGGGGCGCGTACTTTCGTACGCGCCCCACCGGGAGGTGTCATTAGAGTAAAGCTCTATTTACTTGGAGTCTGCCGGCTCCAATTTTCTCCTTAGGGTAATAACACCAATTCCGCCGCCGAGAACAAGACCTGTGATACCGAGGAGAGGTGCCAGGGGCAATCCAGAACCCTCGGACGCAGGTGCTGGTGCGGCGTCATCTTCACCAGTCACAGGCAATGTCGGAGCGTCAGTCGGCTGAGGATCTGCAATCGCATCTGTCTCATCCTCTGCCACGGGGTCTGCAGCTTCTACCGCACTTTGAGCGGCTGCATTGCGCTGTGCAATCCAATTGTTCAACCTATTGATAACGTCCTGAGCTGAAACGGGACGATTAACAGCGTCCTGAGACGGAGCAGGAGGATTGGCGACATCCTGAGCATCCGCAACGTCCTGCGCAGGAGAAGCAGCGTCCGATTCTTCTTCTACGGGATCGGGAGCGAGAGTCCACTGGAATTCACCAACCGTGAGAGTAGTGCCATCCCAGGAAGGAAGATCCCCGTCAACAAGATGCTCTTCTAATACATCAAGTAGCTTATCGAAGTCAGCCGCAGACAGCTCGCCAGAGGACGGCAACTCTCGCCTTACCTCATCAGGCAGATAGACAGTAGCAAACGAAGCGCCCTTTTCATCTTCTACTGGATCAAGCGCAGCAGCCTTACCAGTAACCGGCGTCGAATCTGGCGGCACAGTATCATCTGTCGCGCCAGTAGCTTCCGGTGCCACATCCTCTGCAGGTGCCACATCTTCTGCAGGTGCCACATCTTCTGCAGGTGCCTCAGCTTCTGCATTATCCGTGGCTTCTTCCGCAGCTTCTACGCCCTCAACAGCTTCTTCTGCAGCTTCTGCATCCTCTGTGGGTTCTACAGATACGTCTACCCCTTCATCTGCATCGCGACCATAGAGGGTAACCTTGGAATCCTCGTTCAGATTATCCAATGCACCATCTAAATCGCCGTCAACGACAGAGCCGCCCACAAGTTCCTTGAACTCATCGGAAGTTAGCGTACTACCGTCAGACAAGTTCTTCTTGACTTCATCAGAGAGGTTAAGTGCGACGGGACTACCGCCAATGTCCATCAAGTCAAGCGAAGCCGACTTACCGACCACTCGCGTGACGGGAAGATTGGGAACCTCATCGCCCAAATTAGCGTCCCCTCCGACAGCAGCATAATCATAGCTATCGGGTGGCAACGTATCATCTGCCTGTGCGACGGACGTCATCATAAACGGGCTGACGACGATGCCTGCAGCTCCGATGACACCAGCGAAATGCCGTGTGTGCCTCATTGGAGTCTCCTTACCTAGTGACTGTTTACATATACAATCATACACTACGAAAATGGGTGTTTTTTGGGACCTTTTTTCCCGTTATTTTTGGTATTTAAGCAGGTAAAACGCATGAATTTTTTTTCCCAGTAAAAAGGTCCCAAAAAAGGATTTTTTTTGGTAAAAAAACGAAAAAAATGACGAAATACTTCCGCCAAAAGTCCCGAAAACACTAAAAAGAGCACCTCGTGTAATAAGGCATAAGTCCCAAAATGCTCCACATTTCGCCGTACACTTAAAGTCCATGCCAAACAGGTATCGGGAGGAACAGGCAAGGAGGTGTGCGATGTCGGGAGATCATCGCGCCGCACGCGCCAGGAGCACGGGAACCCAAGGCACGCATTCACGAAGCTCCTCAATGAATAAGCAGCTCGTTGCAACGACAGGTCGTTCCTTTGACGACTGGTTCGATATCCTCGACAATGCAGGGGCTGAAAGCTGGCCGCATTGGAAAATTAAGCGCTATCTCGGCGGCAAACGAAAGAATGACGAATGGTGGGCGAGCGCAGTCGCAGAAGCCTACGAGCGCGCCCGCGGTTCCAACCCCGCCCACTCGACGTATTCTGCCAAGGCAACAAAAACTGTAGCTGCAGGTCTTGCGGAAGTCTGGGGGCTTATCGACAATGAGGACGAGCGCCGCGCATGGCTCGACATCGAATTAGAAGAGCGCTCCCGTCAAGCACAATCAGCCCTGTACAGCGAACTCGCAGACGGCTCAAAAGTCACCATCTCCCTGCGCGAGAACCCCCGAGCCACGGGCAGCAAGAACTCGACCCTCGTCACTATCCGTCACTCTGGTTTAGCGAATGAAGCCTCCCTCGATGAGACAAAAGCATTTTGGCGCTCAGCACTTGCGACCTTGGCTGCCACTATTGACGAAGCGAAGCTTTAAGCACTAGCGTTCATAGTAGGATCCCCAAGGAGAATCGAATGTCCGAAAAAACTGTGTCCACGCAAAGCGCAGCGACGGCAAGCCAAAGCGCAGACAAGTCGCGTATGCTCAGCATTATCGCTATCAGTCTTGCCGCGCTGATGGTACTGCTTATCGCTATTGTTTTCTGGCGCATGATTGCTATCGGACGCGACGCCGCAACTGCCTATTCGCAGCCGTCAAAATCTGCGAGCACGCAAGCTCCTGAGACTACTGCGGCAACCACCGAACCTGCCGCCCAAGAAAGTCCCGATATGACCTTGAAACAGGGGCGCGAAAAACTCAGTTTACTGACCGATAATTCTTTGTGCCAGGGCGAAACGGACGCTGCTTTCCTTATCGATTTCGCTCGCTTGTCTGAGGAAGCCGGGCAATGGGACGCCGATAAGGGCGCGGTGAATGCCCGTTTGAAAGAGTTGCCAGAAAAATGCGGCGAAACGTACGCGACCAACTTGGCAAACCGTCTGCGCTCAGCTTCTACGCCAAGCGGTTTGGCAGAGCTGGTATCGCAAACACTCTCGCAGGCTGGCACTGATAAACGCCCTGCTCCGGAGGGCTCAATCGACATAGAGGACTTCTACACTCCCTCGGGAAATATCCAGTGCGCTTTCGATAACGACAGGCTCTCCTGCACGATTAGCGAGTACGATTACACCTCCGAATCCTGCCAGGGAGCACCGGTGACGTATTCGATTTCCTATGACGGTACAGCGAAACAGTCGTGCGGAACACCCGTCACCTCCGACAGCGGCATTGCCTACAATACGACGGTCGCGCACGGTGGTTTGGCATGCACAATCACTCAGGATGGTGTGGAGTGTTGGCACGAAGCCTCCGGCAAGGGCTTCAAGCTGTCCCGCTCAGCTGTCTCGACTTTCTAGCTTTCGCTCGCCATCCCCTTCCCGTCGTTGCGAGGAGTGAGCCCCGCGAGCGACGCGGCACAACGAGGAGCAAAGGGCTCACGGGAGCTCGCTCACGTGTAGCCGAAGCGACGATGTTGTTGTAAGTGAGCGAAGCGAACGAACAACCTCTAACTCGAGATTGCTTCGTCGGCGCAAAGCGCCTCCTCGCAACGACGGGGTGGGGGTTGACGAAGTGAAAGTCCCCCACGCTAATCCCTAACGTGGAAGAATAGGGGCTATGAATAATCGAGCAGGAACCCCCGCACAGGCTGGCGACCTCATCAATGTCGATGAACTGCTTGCCGCCTACTATGACATCGAACCTGACCCCGCGAATCCCGCCCAAGCCATCGTTTTCGGCACCTCCGGACATCGCGGCTCGTCCCTTGACGGCGCTTTCAACGAGGCGCATATCGTTGCTATTACGCAGGCAATTGTGGAGTACCGCGCCGCCCAGGGCTACGACGGCCCTCTCTTTATCGGCCGCGATACTCACGCCCTGTCCGAGCCTGCCGAGCGCTCGGCGATTGAGGTACTTGTGGCGAACGGCGTGGACGTGCGTATTGACGCGCGCCGCTCCTGGACGCCAACCCCGTCTGTCTCTTTCGCAATCTTGACCGCCAACGGCGCACCTGGTGCTGTACGCACGAGCGGTGCGGGCGTGGCTGACGGTATCGTCATCACTCCCTCGCATAACCCTCCGCGCGATGGCGGCTTTAAGTACAATCCCCCAACCGGCGGGCCCGCCGATACGGACGCGACAGGCGTGATTGCCGCGCGTGCAAACGAGCTGCTGGCTTCAGGATGGAAAAACATCAAGCGTGTGCCTTTCGAGCAGGCGATTACGCAGGTCAAGGGCCATGAGTTCTTGCGCGAATACGTCCGCGCCCTACCGTCGATTATCGACCTTGAGGCTATCCGCTCTGCCGGGGTGCGTATCGGTGCTGACCCGATGGGTGGCGCGTCGGTGGAGTATTGGGGGGCTATCGCCGAGGAGCACGGCCTCGATTTGACAGTCGTCAACGAGCACGTTGACCCGCGCTTTGCCTTTATGACCCTCGACTGGGACGAAAAGATTCGCATGGATTGCTCCTCGCCCTCGGCTATGGCGTCGCTGCTGGCGCGCATGAAGCCGGGCGCGGACGGATCTACCCCCTTCGATATTGCCACAGGTAATGACCCTGATTCTGACCGTCACGGTATCGTCACGCCTGACAGCGGGCTGATGAATCCGAATCACTATTTGGCGGTCGCCATCGAATACCTGTTCACGCACCGCCCGAATTGGAGTGCGGATATGGGCGTTGGTAAGACGCTTGTTTCTTCCTCGCTGATTGACCGCGTGGTTGCCGATTTGGGGCGGCCGATTGTGGAAGTTCCCGTCGGCTTTAAGTGGTTCGTCTCTGGCTTGCTCGAGGGCACGCTGGGCTTTGGCGGCGAAGAGTCCGCTGGCGCTTCGTTCTTGCGTCTTGACGGCAGCGCGTGGTCGACCGATAAGGACGGCATTATTGCTGACCTGCTTGCTTCGGAGATTATGGCAACAACAGGCAAGACCCCCTCGCAGCTGCACGATGAGCAGGTCGAGCGTTTCGGTGAGAGCGCTTATGCCCGCATTGACGCGCCCGCCACCAAGGAGGAAAAGGCGAAGTTGGCTGCCCTCTCCCCTGCTGCTGTCACGACGAGCGAGCTGGCTGGCGAAGCGATTACCGCAAAGCTGACGGAAGCTCCCGGCAATGGCGCTGGCATTGGCGGCTTGAAAGTGACGACAGAGAATGCGTGGTTTGCCGCGCGCCCGTCCGGCACCGAGGACGTCTACAAGATTTACGCGGAATCCTTCAAGGGCGCTGAGCATTTGACCCGCGTTCAAGAAGAAGCAAAAGCCGTGGTGTCGGAGGCGCTCAGCCAATGAGGTTCAATACTCGTATCAATATCGGCAAGGGTGTGAACCTGAACCTGTCGAAGTCTGGCGCTTCGGTTAATTTCGGTCTGCCAGGCATGAATGTGACGGTCGGTAACAAGGGCGTGACTATCAATCGCGGTATTCCTGGCACGTATATTCGCCAGCGTCAAAAGGTGTTGAACGCTGACGGTAGCGTGGTGAAGCGCAAAAAGTCTGGTTCTTCGGGTTGGAATGTGCCTTTGCCTGTGTTGATTGGTCAGCCAACAGTTGACCCGATTGACTATTCGGAGACAAAAAAGTCAAAGAAAGAGACAAAGAAAATTCGCGTCCGCGGAGAGAATGAGCCGCTTGAGCCGTACGAGATTGAGGATTTGGACGATTTTGATACGGCTATGGCACAGCTTGAAGCGAAAGCACAGGCTGCCAAGCCTGCTATGAAACCGCATGAGCAGGTGGAGGACGCCGAGTTTGAGGAGGTCTCCTCTGCCGACGAAGTCATCCGCTTCAATTCCGAGCGAGAGGCGACGATTAATATCGCCCGTCTTGCCGTCCCTGTCACTTCCGAGGGCGATGCAGATGTGGCTGACGCGCCCAGCGCGATTGCCGGCTGGCTTTCGGGCGTCACTTTGCCGCTGGAGTTCGCGGTCGATATTGGCGATTTTGACGCCGATAGTGGCGAGCTGTTTATCGACTTGGATTTGCCGGAGATTGAAGATTTGCCGGACGAGACGGCGAGCGTCGCCAAGGACGGTTCTCTCAAAGTGGCAGAGATTTCTGACGCCCAGTTGCGTGAGGACTATGTGCGTTGCATTTTCGGTTTGGGTGTCTTTTTTGCCAGCCACTTTTTTGGCTTGGCAGCCAATCTGAGCACTATTGTCATCTCGGCTTTCACTCAGCGCCGCAACAAAGCTGGCGACCTAGTCGATGACTATATTTATTCGGTGAAGTTCACCCGCGAGGGCTTGGCGCAGATTGAGAATCTCGCCGAGACTGACCCGTTCGACGTCGCGATGAGCATGGAAAACCGCTGCAAGCTCTCCCGCTCCAACAAATTCGACGTCATCGAACCCTACGAACCCTAGAACGTCATACGAGCAAAGAAACGAGGGGCGGAAAATCCGCCCCTCGCTCATAAGGTTTTACTAAGCGCTTACCTCTTGGCAGCCTTAGCCTTGGCAGTGCCTTCCGCCAAGCCACGCCCACGCTGGCGTGCCTTGTGATGGAACGACTTCAACAGGTCGCGGTTGAGCATCGAAATGAACTCGAAAGGAATTTCCTTCGGGCACACCGATGCGCACGCACCTGTATTTGTACAACCGCCGAAGCCCTCTTCGTCAAGCTGCGAAAGCATATTGACGACGCGGTCCTTATGCTCAACCTTGCCTTGCGGCAGCAAGCCCAAATGGGCAGCCTTCGCGGCAGTAAAGAGCATTGCCGAACCGTTCGGGCAGGCAGCCACACACGCACCGCAACCAATGCACACGGCCGCTTCGAAGGCGCGATCAGCGTCGGACTTCGGAACGGGGGTAGAGTGTGCGTCCGGAGCTGAGCCGGTATTCACCGACACATAGCCACCGGCCTGAATGATGCGGTCAAACGCACTGCGATCGACAACCAAATCCTTAACCACAGGGAAGCCAGTGGAACGCCACGGCTCGATTGTGATTGTGTCTCCGTCTTTGAAGGAGCGCATATGAAGCTGGCAGGTCGTTGTGCGCTGCGGACCGTGCGGGTCGCCATTGACGACCAAACCACACATACCGCAGATACCCTCGCGGCAATCGGAATCGAAAGCCACGGGCTCTGCCCCCTTGGCGAAAAGCTCTTCGTTGAGAACGTCAAGCATTTCCAAGAACGAGGCATTGCCATCGACATTATCCAGCTGGTGTTTCTCGAAATGACCCTTGTCTTGCGGGCCATTCTGACGCCAGTATTCGACTGTGATTCTCACTTGTAACTCCGCTGCTTCATATGGACATTCTTATACTCAAGTTCCTCTTTGTGGAGGACTGGAGGCTGACCTTCGCCAGTGTACTCCCATGCCGCAACATAGGCGTACTTGTCATCGTGACGCAAGGCTTCGCCTTCTTCGGTCTGGTGCTCCTCGCGGAAGTGACCACCGCAGGACTCTTCGCGATGAAGGGCGTCAACGCACATGAGCTCGCCCAACTCAAGGAAGTCCTCAACACGATAAGCCGTCTCAAGCGACTTATTCATGCCGATACGCGAGCCGGGGACGCGCAGGTTCGTCTTGAACTCTTCACGCAAATCGCGAATCATGTCGATTGCCTTACGCAGACCCTCAGAGGTACGCGACATACCGCAGTACTCCCACATGATAGCGCCGAGCGTCCTGTGGAAGTCCTCAGGCGAACGGTTGCCCTCACGTGCCATAAGCGCGTCGATACGGGCGTTAACCGAAGCGAGAGCCTCCTGAACCTCCGGATCGTCCTCGCTGATAGCGGGGAACGACGGAGCGTCTGCGAGATACTCGGGAACGGTTGCCGGAAGCACGAAGTAGCCGTCAGACAAGCCCTGCATAAGAGCAGAAGCACCCAGACGGTTTGCGCCGTGATCGGAGAAGTTCGCCTCGCCACCGACATACAGACCCGGAATCGAGGACTCCAAATCGTAATCGACCCACAAGCCGCCCATCACATAGTGAACTGCTGGGTAGATACGCATCGGAACCTCATAGGGGTTGTCGTCAGTAATGCGCTCGTACATATCGAAGAGGTTGCCGTACTTGGCAGAGACAGCGTCCTTGCCCATACGCTCAATAGCCTCAGCGAAGTCGAGGTACACGCCGCGAGCGCCCTGGCCCTCAATAACCGGACCAACACCACGACCCTCGTCGCACATATTCTTCGCCTGACGCGAAGCGATGTCACGAGGAACGAGGTTGCCGAAGGAGGGATAGATACGCTCGAGGTAGTAATCGCGATCTTCTTCGGGAATATCACGCGGATCCTTGGAGCAATCCTCAGCCTTCTTGGGAACCCAAATACGGCCGTCGTTACGCAGGGACTCCGACATGAGGGTCAGCTTGGACTGATAATCGCCATGCTGAGGAATACAGGTCGGGTGAATCTGCGTGTAGCACGGATTCGCCATGTAGGCGCCCTTCTTGTGGGCACGCCAAGCGGCGGACACGTTCGAGCCCATCGCGTTCGTCGAAAGGTAGAACACGTTGCCGTAACCACCGGAACACAAAAGGACGATGTCAGCTGTGTGGGCTTCAATCTCACCCGTCACCATGTCTCGGGCAACGATGCCGCGAGCGCGACCGTCCTTAATGATGAGCTCCATCATTTCGTGACGTGCATACGGGGTGACTGTTCCCTCG
>JAFYHO010000121.1 GCA_017539125.1 Actinomycetaceae bacterium
CTGGGCTTTCTTCATCGCGCGGCGCTGCTCGCGGTTCATGCCGTCCGCAGGGGCAGAACGCGGCCCCGCCTTCTGGCGCACAGCCTTACCCTGAGCATTCGTCGTCTGTGCGGCACCTGAGCCGTCCTTAGCTGCTGAAGAATAGGTCATCTGCGCTCCAGACTTCGGGCGCGAAATACCAAGAACTTGCTCCATATTCGTTGAGCTTGCCGAGCTGGGAGCATTCGATGCCATGCGGGTAGCCTCAGCGCGCTGCTTCGCCTGCTTATTCTGGCGTTGCATCGCAGCTGCCATTTCACGCTTCTGGCGCTCCTCGCGCTGGGCGGGCGTCTCTACACTGAATAGAGTGCGGACAGTCTCCGCCTTAATGCCGTCATTCATCGCTTGGAACATCTCAAAGCCTTCAGACTTGTACTCAACAAGCGGATCACGCTGAGCCATAGCCCTCAAACCAATACCCTCTTTGAGGTAGTCCATTTCGTAAAGATGCTCGCGCCACTTGTGGTCGAGCGAGGAAAGCATGACGATACGCTCAATTTCGCGCATACTATCCGAGCCGAATTCTTCTTCACGCTCCTCGTAGTGCGCATCGATATCGGTCTGCAACTCATCAATAAGTTCGCTCGCGTCAAGATGCGATTGCCCACCTTGATCTGCCACGAATTCCTCAGCCGTAAAACCAGGCTTGTAGAAGGAACGCAAATCCATCCACAGAGAATCAAGATTCCAATCCTCTGCTTCCTCGCCTTGGGTATGCCCGAGCACAACGTCCTCAACAACGAAATGACGGAAAGACTGCACGGTCTTTTCCAAATCTTTACCTGTGAGAATCTCGCGGCGCTCACCGTAGACAATACCGCGCTGCTCATTCATCACATCGTCATATTTCAGCACGTTCTTGCGGATTTCCGCATTGCGCGATTCGATTGCTGTTTGAGCACGCTCAATAGAATTTGCGACCATCTTGAACTCAAGTGGCTCGTCCTCGGGGAACCGCGATGCGTCCAAAGCACGAGCGGCAAGACCCGTAGCAAACAGGCGCATCAAATCATCCTCAAGGGAAAGATAGAAACGCGATTTGCCGGGGTCTCCTTGACGGCCTGAACGACCACGCAGCTGGTTGTCGATACGGCGCGATTCGTGACGCTCAGAGCCGAGCACGTACAAGCCGCCCAACTCAACAACTTCGTCATGCTCCGCCTTGACATCTGCCTCTGCTTGGTGAAAAGCCTTTTGCCACGCCTCGTCGTATTCTTTCGGGATCTCATCACGGTCAATTCCCATTTGCATGACCGCCTCGGTCGCCCTGTGCTCGGTGTTGCCGCCGAGCATAATGTCCGTACCGCGACCAGCCATATTCGTCGCAACCGTCACTGCGCCTTTACGCCCAGCTTCGGCAACAATATCGGCCTCGCGCTCGTGCTCTTTCGCGTTCAAAACATTGTGGGGGACCTTCGCTTGGCGCAGCAGATACGACAATTCCTCGGAATGCTCCACCGACGCTGTACCGATAAGAATGGGCTGGCCTTTCTCATAGGTCGCTTTGACATCTTCAACAATGGCACGCAGCTTGCCCTCACGCGTGGGATAGACCAGGTCGGTCATATCCTCGCGAATCATCGGCTTGTGAGTGGGAATCGGGACGACGCCGACCTTGTAGGTCGAAGCGAATTCCTCGGCCTCAGTCTCTGCCGTACCCGTCATGCCGGAAAGCGTAGAGTACATGCGGAAATAGTTCTGAAGTGTGATAGTTGCAAGCGTCTGATTCTCTGCCTTAATCTCGACGCCTTCCTTGGCTTCAATCGCCTGGTGCATGCCCTCGTTGTAGCGGCGGCCCGGCAGAACGCGACCAGTGTGCTCGTCAACAATGAGCACCTCGCCGTTCTGGACAATATAGTCCTTATCGCGCTCGAAAAGCTCCTTGGCTTTAATCGAGTTATTGAGATAAGAAATAAGCGGGGTGTTATCCGATTCGTAGAGGGAATCGATACCGAGTTCTCTTTCGACGACGTCAATGCCGGGCTCGAGAATGCCGACGGTACGTTTCTTCTCGTCAACCTCGTAGTGGATATCGCGCTTGAGTCGCTTAGAGGCAATGCGCGCAAACTTGAGATACCACTCGTTTGCGTCTCCCTCGGCAGGGCCGGAAATAATGAGGGGGGTTCGCGCTTCGTCGATAAGAATCGAGTCAACCTCGTCGACGATGACGAAATTGTGGCCGCGCTGGACGCAATCTTCGAGGCGCATTGCCATATTGTCGCGCAGATAGTCGAAACCAAATTCGTTATTCGTGCCGTAGGTGATATCGCAATTGTACTGCTCACGGCGCTCATCAGGCGTTTGACCAGTGAGAATACAGCCGCAGCTGAGCCCGAGCTTTTCATAGACGCGCCCCATGAGTTCGCTTTGGTAGGAGGCGAGGTAGTCGTTGACGGTGACGACGTGGACGCCTTCGCCTGTGAGCGCGTTGAGGTAGGACGGGAGTGTAGCGACGAGGGTCTTGCCCTCACCGGTTTTCATTTCGGCGATGTTGCCCATGTGCAGGGCTGCGCCGCCCATGATTTGTTCGTCGAAGTGGCGCAGGCCGAGTACGCGGTGTGAGGCTTCGCGCACTGTAGCAAAAGCTTCGGGAAGGAGGTCGTCGAGGGTTTCCTTGCCAGATTGCAGGCGTTCTTTGAAATAATCGGTCTGCGCGGTCAACTCCTCATCAGTCATTGCCTGCATAGTCTCTTCAAGACTATTGACTTGAACAGCAATATTCTGCAATTTTTTGAGCGTACGCCCTTCGCCGGCACGCAGAATCTTGTTGAGGATTTTCAGCTTTGCCACAGATCTCTCCTAATCTCCCATGGGCTCATCTCGGTGAAGCGCCCCAGAGCTAAACATACTCTCCTCATTCTAGGCAATATGCCGCTTTTACTCACCTAGTTCGCAGTAGCGCGTATTACGCCCATGATGAATTCCCTACCGTCATCGCGAGGAGCACCACAGGTGCGACGTGGCGATCAATAGTCCATTATTGCTTGCATTGCAACGCTGACAACTGTCCGTTATTGATTGCCACGCTATTCGGCTTCGCCTCTTACGATTTCCTCGCTACAGCTACACAGAAGTAAACTTCTGTGAGCCTTCCGCTCGTCATCGTCGCGTCGCTCGCTCGCAATGACGGGGAGAATACAAAGCGCCCCCGGCGGGATTCGAACCCACAACCTGCAGATTAGAAGTCTGTCGCTCTATCCGTTGAGCTACGGGGGCAATATCCGCACTGCCCGCAGGCAATACGCTCAGCAGCTACTCAATATACAGCAAGCCCAGAACAACCGTTAGTGAAAAACCTACAGCTTTTCACACAAAAGACATGGACAGCACGGTAAAATCTCGGACGTGACCTACCGTACAACAACAGATAATCCAATCGTCTGGATTGATTGCGAAATGACAGGGCTCGACCTGTCTCTCGACGAACTTGTTGAAGTCTCCGTCGTCATCACCGATGCTGAATTGAATCCCTACGATACGGGCATTGACGTGCTCATCAAACCCTCGGACGAAGCCGTCGCAAATATGGACGATTTCGTGCGCACAATGCACACAAACTCGGGACTTATCGAGGATTGGGCTGACGGCGTGAGCCTCGAAGAAGCCGAGGCGCAGGTGCTAGCCTATATTAAAGAGCGCGTGCCCGAGGCGAGAAAAGCTCCGCTTGGCGGCAATTCAGTCGGCACAGACAAAGCTTTCCTTGACCGCTATATGCCCAGCGTAACCGAGCATTTGCACTATCGAATTATTGATGTCTCCTCAATTAAGGAGCTTGCCAAGCGCTGGTATCCGCGCGTCTATTTCTCTGCCCCAACCAAAACTGGCAATCACCGCGCTTTGGGCGATATTTATGATTCGATTGACGAGCTGCGTTACTATCGCAGCGTACTTTTCCCTGAGGGGGAGGGCCCGGGCATGAGCGAATCGGAAGCTGCCGCGGGTTCTGTCGCAGGTCAAACCGTCCAACTGGCAGAAAAGCTTGAAGAAGAAAAACGCATGAAAGAACGTGCCGCCGAGAAAATGCGCCAGGCTGGTCTGAGTGAATACGAAGTGAACTCCTTTGTGCGCGCTTTCGAGCGCTTTGTTTCCGGAGAACAAGCACTTATACCAGAGGCGGAGATTGAAGCCGTTGACGGTATCGAAAAGGATTCGTCTCTGTCTGAGGTTTCGCGCGAGGTGCTGGCTCGCACGGCAGTCTTGAAGCTCAATGGCGGCATTGGTACGACGATGGGGCTGACCTGCCCTAAGTCTGTTTTGGAGGCACACGGCGGGCAGAATTTTCTTGAGATTACTGCGCGCCAGATTCTCGCAACACGCGAGCGCCTGGGTGTCAATTTGCCTTTTATCTTGCTCAATTCTCCTTCCACCCACGAGCCGACTATGCAGGCGCTTGCCGACTTCGATTTAGAGGTAGAGGGCTTGCCTCTCGCGGTCGTCCAAGGGGTTTTCCCTCGCATTGAGGCGAGTACTTTTGAGCCGATTAATTGGGATGAGGACCCTGAATTAGAGTGGGCACCTCCTGGGCATGGCGATTTGTACGGCGTGCTTGACCGCACTGGCGTGCTTGACCAGCTTCTTGATAAAGGCTACGAGTATCTTTTTGTCTCTAATATTGATAATACGGGCGCTGTTTTGAGTGAAGAGATTGCCACGTGGTTTGCGGATTCTGGCGCGCCTTTCGCCGCCGAGGTTGCTCGCCGTAGCCCAATGGATATGAAGGGCGGGCATTTTGCTCGCCGCAGCGGCGATGGACAGATTATTTTGCGTGAGATTGCCCAGTGCCCTTCCGATGATGAAGAATGTTTCCGCAATATTGACCTGCACCGATATATGAATACGAATAATTTGTGGATTCACCTGCCTTCTTTACGCGCGAAGCTTGACGCCGGGGATTTCGATTTGGCTCTTATTGTCAATCGTAAATACATCAATCCGAAGGATTCCTCCTCGCCTGAGATTATCCAGTTGGAGAGTGCTATGGGCTCAGCTGTCGCTCTCTTTGAGGGCGCACGTATTCTTGAGGTGGGGCGCGAGCGTTTCGTGCCTGTCAAATCGACGGCTGACCTGCTACTTTTACGTTCTGACGTTTTTGATTTTGACGAGGATAATCGCCTTGTTCAGCAGATGGAATCGCGTCCGACGGTAAAATTGGATGACGCTTTCTTCAAGCGTTACGACCAGTTCGAGGAGCGGGTTAAGGCTGTGCCCTCACTACTTCATGCGCGAAGCTTGACGGTGACGGGTGACGTGACGCTCCCCGAGGGTTATGTTGCCGAGGGTGACGCTGTTCTTTCCTAGCTCTCGCAAGAACTTTTCCACAGTTTTTATCCACATATGTTTTTCTTTGTGGACAAAGTATGTTTTCTTCGTGAATACTGCTAAGCTACAAGCATGACTCACCATCTCA
>JAFYHO010000122.1 GCA_017539125.1 Actinomycetaceae bacterium
GCCGCACAGACGACGAATGCTCAGGGTAAGGCTGTGCGCCAGAAGGCGGGGCCGCGTTCTGCCCCTGCGGACGGCATGAACCGCGAGCAGCGCCGCGCGATGAAGAAAGCCCAGAAGAAGCGCCGGTAGTTCCCACCACCGTCATTGCGAGCGAGCGTAGCGAGCGTGGCAATCTATATCAACGTAAATGTTCACGTTGCAAAGCAAGCAGTAATGTGGACTATTGATCGCCACGGGGTCTTTGACCCCTCGCGACGACGGATTGGAGTTTACCCGATTTCCAGGGCGACAACGCGCCATTTCTCGCGCAAGTATTCCAAACGCATGGCGATAGCGCGTCCACGTTTACCGTCGTGGGCAACCACAGCCACTTCAACGGCACGCTCACGCACGGGATAGAAACAGACATTGTGAATGCGGGGACGTTGGGCAAGTGGTGCGGGCCCATTCACTCGCATGGCGAGGGAGGCGCGCCGGGAAAGAATGCCAAAAACGTCAGGGGTGAGCCACGGGCGCAAAATAGATGCGGGGCGATGTCCGAGCAGAATATTGAGACTGTGCAGCGCCAAACTGCGTGCCACTGTGGCGACTTCCGGGGCATCGTCTGGTAGGGGGAGGTCGATGTCTTTACGGTTTTCTACCCATTTCGCACTGGGTTTGTAGGTGGCAGAAATAGAGCACCTATCCCATTCGCGGGGTGGGGCTTCCGGTAAATCCTTCCATGTTTGTGGCCGTTGGAGGTCTGTTGGCTGAATATCTGAGCTACCGGAGCGGATTGGCGGACGCGACAGGCGAATTGGCTGCGCGGTAGCTTCTGATTTCCGCGCAATTGTTTGTGTTGACGGGCTCATAAGAGGTTCTCCTGTGGAATGGTGAGAGTTTGTTCAGGGTAGATGAGATTTGGGTTCGCAAGTGTTGGATTTGCTGCCGTCCATATCAGGCAGGCTCGGGCAATATCGCTGTCTGTTGAGCCAGGTGGCAGGTGGGCTTTAGCGATATCCCACAATGTGTCGCCACTTTTTACCGTGTATATCGCTGGGGGAGAGGTTGATGAGGTGAGCGGATTGAGCGAAGGAACAGGAGAAGGCTGTGCCTTGGTTGGTGTTTCTGTGGGGTTTTCTGTAGGTGGGATGTTTCCTGTCGGTGTATTGTCCATCGCCGTTTGTGCTGCTATTTCTAGCAAATCGGGCGAGCCCCAACTGATATCTATAGGGGAGTCGCTAGGGATGCTGTCGTAGTCTTGCGCATAGGCCGGTTGCGCCACGACGAGGGAGAGAGTCATGGCGGCAATCAGGTGTCGGCGCACGCGAGGGATTGCGAAGCGGGTCGCATAACGTAGCACAATGCTGGGGCGATGAGACATGCGCTGGGCATAGGCAAGGAGGAGATAGGACAGACAGATCCAAAGGCAAGCGAGTGTGGCTAGGAGACTAAAGAAAGTAGTGAGTAGGTGAGTGAAAGTGGCGGTGCTGCTTACGCTCGATATATCAAGCCGTGTCGCAGAGGCGTGGCTTGCTATGCCGAAAGCGATGGATCCCGCTCCTGACAGGAGACTGAAAGCAAGAGGACGCATTGGTTCTCCTTGGTGAGTAACGATGACGTTTGATGCCGTTTGGTGTTGTATGCATAACCGTGCCAGAGCGCCACAGGGAGTGTCGGCGGTACATATACCGCTATATACGAAAGGAGGAATTAAGGAAAAAGGGAGCCTAAAACCTGTGAATAAGTCTGTGGATATTTTTAGTTTTTGCGTTTTCTGTGGATTGTTTGCACGCTTTTCTTGGGCAGTAGATAATCTGGGGCGCATGGAAGAATGGGAACGGCTTCTCGTAGATACGGAAAGCCTTATCGATAGTGAAAGACGCATTGAGTTTTTAGAGGAAACGGATGAGTTGCGTCGGGCCGAGGAAGCAACAAGTTCTTTAGCTGCCCGTCTTATGGGCGCTCGCGGAGCCCAGGTGAGCGTTGATATGCGCGGTGGTCAGAGCGTACAGCTCGTCATTCAGGATTGCTCGACTCATTGGCTGCGAGGATTAGCAGATTCTAAGGATGTTCTTATTTCCCTAGCTGCAATTCTTCGAGTTAAGGGTCTGCCTGGTAGTGCGGTAGGAGATTTTTCTGGACCTGTCAGCCGCACTATGAGCTTTGCGAGTGCTGTTAGGTTTTTTGCCGATAAACACCGCGACGTAGTTATTTTTATGGGTGCTACGAGTATGACGGGGAAAATTGTGAGAGTAGAAAGTGACTGCTTGGATATCGTGTGTTCGGGGGAGATTGCCTTGATTTCTTTTACAGCCATCGACTATATCAGCGAAAAAAGATATTGATGCCTGTGCGCTCGCATTGACTCTAGCCTTTTGCTTATGTGTGAACTCACAGGGCAAAGCATGATTTTTATTTGCCACAAAGGAGCGAAAAGCGGTAGTCTTTTGCATTGTTCGCTTCGGTGGACATAAGCACCGCTAGCTCAATGGTAGAGCATCTGACTCTTAATCAGCAGGTTCTGGGTTCGAGTCCCAGGCGGTGTACAGCGCACTGGCTCTCTTTCACCTGAAAGAGAGCCAGTTTAGTTTTATCGTGAACTGTGGGTGACGCAGTTACTCTGCTTGCCAGCCTTTTTTATTGGCATGCCAGGCAATACCTTCACCCTGCCAGCCACGATTGTTATTCACTTTGTATTCATATGTGTCGGTAGTGAAATGGTGTGCTCCAACCCGTAGACCAGGATTGTACTGACGATAGACAGGAACTTTCTTCGCAGCAGTTGAACTGTACCAGCCGATTCCCTCATCCTTCCAATTGTATTTCTCCGTCAATTCCTTGACTTCGTGCTTGTCGGTTGTGTAGTGGTGGTCGCCAAGATATGGGTTGTAAAGGCGATAGACGGGCTTTGAGGATTTTTTTGGTGCAACCCACGCTACCCCCTCATACGTCCAATCACCTCGAGTAAGGACACGAACTTCGTTGGCGTCAGCAGTATAAAGATGTTCAGCAGAAATGCGGTTGTAGAGGCGGAACATAACTTTTTCAGACGAAGCGGCTTTCTTTTGTTCTTCTGCTAGTTGCTCGCGGATGGCGAAGTGCTGGTATAGCGAGTTGGTGCCTTGACGAATTTGATCGAGATAGTCATAAATGTTCGCAGGACATGCAGTCGGATAGACGTCCTTATGCCCCACAATCCTATTCAAAGGTTTGCCGACTCGACTTTTCATCGTGCTTGTTTCAGCGGGGATAGTGAGGGGGCTTGTCGAGGCTGGATTGACATTAGCATCAATGAACTTCCATGCGGAAACTTCAGTCAGAGCTGTCAATACAGTACCAGTGGGTTCAATATCCGAATAGTCACCCAAGACGGAAATGCCCATAGTTCCTGTATTACGTGGTTTGGCATGTCCACCGACGACCATTTGGTCTGCTGGCGAGCTGAGAGTGCCATAACGCCCTTCCCAGCGTCCACCGTACTTATCGATAAGGACGTTATAGCCGATATCTCCCCAGCCGAGAGTGACAGCGTGATAGCGGTAGATACCTTGGATAACTGAGGGAACTTCCTTTTCTTTATAGCTATTGGAGCCGGCCGTATGGTGGATGATAACGCCCTCAAAATCTGCATAGCTTGTTTTCCAGAATCGTAGAGATTCATCCGGCTTCCATTGTGAGCGCGGTGCGATATTGGCCTTAGTTTTTACTAATGAGTTTTGGGTGAGGTCTACTTTGACCGTGGGGGGATCTATTTTTTCTTCTGTCGTATCATCGTCCTCGTCCGTATCTGTTTTTGTTGGCTCAGTAAGAGGTGTCATCGTTGATGCCAGCACAATTGTGTTCGACGGTTCTTCATGAGTCAGCGAAGTGACGGAGGGGAGAACATCGGTGAGTTCAGGTTCGTCGATAGCATTTTCTTCACCTGATGTGGAATAGGAAATATCGATACGTAAATCTGTGGGCAAGGGGCTTTCAGTGCGTGAAATGCGTGCTTGGATGCCCGTCGAGGCTCCGGAAACCATATAGTCGCTTCCGCAACGCTCCGCATCGGAAGAACAATTGTCCGCCACATCGAGGCTGTACCACGGCGACCATTGATCGCCGTCAAGGGTTCTCATTTCCATTGTCGCGTCTTGTGGGAACGGAGAATCTGATTTCCACGTTAAAGCAGCAACAGCAAAAGGGTCATCGATGGCGATTGGCGCAGAGAAAAGCTCATATTCTTCGCTGAGAGTATCAGCCACATCTTCTGGTGAATTGTAAAGATGTGTCGTTGATGCGAGCTGCGGAACGGACGAAGCGAGAGGTGATAGAAGCACATGTGCCAGCGTCACAGACACATTTGTACTTTCCTCAACATCGAAACCTTGCTGGGCGACATCCGTAAGCTCGCCACTATCCGTTGTTAGAGCGATTGTCACTGCCCCTGAATCGCTACCTGATAACAGGGAAACGGTATCGCCAAAGGTCTGGGTGGTTCCTGCAAGACCAAGGCATAGGCTGAGAGCCGATGCAAAAACTTTTATCATGGTAATCTCCTCAGCGAACAGTTTATTGTTTATGGAAGGACAGAAACAATAGATATGTGACCCACCCGACATTTTTGTTTTGGCTTATGACAGGGGGTAAGCTGTATAGGAAATAGTCAACCTGCGAATGGAGCGTTGTGTCCCCATCACCTCAGCAAAGGCGCACTGTCAAGGCTTCACTGCTCGTCATTATTCCCGCATTTAATGAAGCCGAGTCTTTGCCTGCGCTCTTGCAGGAAATGCAGCAGTGTGAGACTGTGGACGCCGACGTGCTTGTTGTTGACGATGCTTCGGCGGACACAACGTCCGATATTGCTCGCGCGGCAGGAGTAGGAGTATTGAGCCTCCCTATCAATCTTGGTGTCGGCGGAGCGATGCGCACGGGGTATTGCTATGCGGTTGAGCGAGGGTATGAGTACGCTGTTCAAGTTGATGCTGACGGGCAGCACCGCCCTGAGGATATTCCTCGCCTCGTGCACTGCATGGAAGATACTGGAGCAGATATTGTTGTTGGTTCACGTTTTGCAGGGGTGGGGACATATCGCGTTCGAGGCCCGCGCGCCTGGGCTATGAAACTTTTGTCTTCTGTTTTGTCCCGTCAATGTGGTACACGGTTAACCGACACGACCTCAGGATTCAAATTAGTGAACCGCCGTACCTGCCAATATTTTGCTCACAATATGCCAACAGAATATCTTGGCGATACCATTGAGGCTCTCGTATTGGCTGCAAAAGCAGACTTGCATATCGAAGAAGTTGGCGTTGAAATGCGCCAGCGCATAGCGGGAAACCCCTCGCACGGAGCATGGAAATCGACAGTTTTTCTTGCGCGAGCTTGCGTTTCCTTGGTGCTCGCGATGTCGCGTCCTAAAATGAAACTTCACAATACGTCTGATATGCTGGCAGAAAATTAGGAGAAAGAGAAAATGTCTGCAATTATTTATCGGAGCCTGCCAATTGTCGCGGCGCTTATTTTGCTCATTTATCTTTTCTTTATGCTTCGAGATAAGAGTATTCAGCATAAATACGTCTATTTGTGGAGTATTTTGTCCCTCGGAGTTGTCGTTTTGGCTATTTTCCCCAATCTGGCGCTTAAAGCCGCCAGTCTGCTTGGTTTTGAGACGGCGGCTAATCTTCTTCTTTCCATCGCCGCGTTTATTCTTTTGCTTTCCTCTATCGCCATGTCCGTCGATTTATCGCGCAGGCAACGCCGCGAAGAAGATTTGACCCAAAGCATTGCCCTGCTAGAAAAGCGTGTGCGGGATTTAGAAAACCCTGAGGACGGCACCAATGGCGAGAGTGACGGTAACAGTAGCGTTTAGGCGTTATTCTTGTCCGCGGAAGAACCGGTAAAGATGGTATAGCGGTACATGACGTAGCGGAAGATTGTGCCCAGCACCAAGCCCACAATATTGGCTGAGATATTGTCAGCAAATTGTGTTTTCAGGCCCAGGACGTAGCGTGAAAAGCCTAGACATCCCAAAGAGATGAGCATACCGCCAATATTGACGGCAACAAAGAGAATAAACTCGCGTCCGCGATTGTCCGTCCGTTGATCACCGAAAGTCCATAGGCGATTCATTACCCACGAAAAAACAATCGCAATAGACACGGAAATGACTTTTGCACTTATCGACCTATCGCCTGGCAGGGGGACATTCCACTGATATGCCAAGAGATTAAAAATGCCCACGTCAACGATGTACGAACCGAGCCCAACTGTACAAAAGCGGATAAACTCGATAAACCATTGCCGCAGGGTTTGACCTTTGAGTAGCGTGCTAAAGTGCGTCTCAATCCACGAGACTAACGACTTTTCTTTGCCTGACACCGCACTGTCATCTTTCACAGTATGTCCTCGTCAGGCGTGTAGCCGTTGGAATAGAGCAAATTATTCACCCAGCGGCGGGCAGCTCGGAAATCAGAATTCGATGTGCCTGGGCGCAGACGAATCTGGTGACCGTTAGCCGAAGGATACGAGCCGTGGAAAGTGACCCTTGGGCAGGAACGGTGCAGACCAATCAACACTGCCTGCATACGCTTGTCAAAAATATGTCCCTCGGCGTCAATCGAAAACGCATAGCGCCCCAAAGAGTCGCCCACAGGGCGCGACTCGATACGCGAAAGATTCACTCCGCGCACAGAAAATTGCTCCAGCATAGACAGCAGTGCGCCTGCCTCGTTATCGGGAAGCTGGACAGTCAGCGTTGTCTTGTCTGCTCCGGTCGGGTCGGGCTGCATACCGGGCTTGCCAACCATAATAAAGCGGGTGACTGCAGTGGGATTATCTGCCACTTCGTCAGACAAAATCTCAAGCCCCAGAGATTGTGCAGTCGCCACTGGGCACAAAGCCGCCTCAAATCCCGCGCCGTCATCTGTCGACGATGCCAAAATCTCAGCCGCAGCAGCCGTCGATGTGGCGGGCACGTGAACAACCTCGCCGATATTCTCCGCAATCCAATTGCGGCATTGAGCCCACGCATGCGGGTGAGTGCCAATACGCTTAATATCCGACAGCTCTACCCCAGAGCGCACCGCCAAAGCGAAACGAATCGGCACAAGCATTTCCGCTTTAATCTCCAGCGGAGAGCCATGTGTCAAGGTGTCAAGAGTGGCGTTAATCGACCCCTCAACCGAGTTTTCGATGGGGACAACCGCGTAATCGACCTCGTCAGCGCGAACCTTACGCAAAGCGCTGGGAACATCGATGCAGGGAACGAGCTCGGCATCTGCCTCGGCAACCTGATCGACCGCCATATTGCAGAATGTGCCGAAGGGGCCAAGAAAGGAAAATCGCAGGGCTCTTTCTTGATTGTTATCGTTTGTGCTCACGATTCCTCCTTTCTCAAAGCGCTCTCGTGCGCATTTTTCTGCGGTAAACGTCCATAACTGTACCTTATGATATGAGCGAGCTGTATGGTGAAAGTGCCACATAGAGCGGCAGGTCACGTCTATTGGGTGCAAAGAGAGGTAGTCTGGGGGCTATGAGTTCTTTTCTGTTTCTTCGCTTGCGGCTGAGAAAAGCGGCGCTGTGCCTTTTTCTCGCCCTCGTAGCAGTGTGCCTTCCTTTGGGCGCTCCTGTGCAGGCGGCGGAACAGAACACTCCTCAAGTAGCGGGGCAGGGCACTCCTCAACTAGACGTCGATCGTTTTTATGACAATGTCGTACTTGTCGGTTTTACGGGAGTGCGCTGGGAGGATATCAACGAAAAAGACACACCGAATCTTTTCGCTTTCACCCAGCAAGCCGAGGGTGCCAATCTCGTCGTCAAAACCTTTGGGGAGACGACCTGTCCGACGCGCGGCTGGCTCACTCTCGGCTCTGGTGTGCGCGCGAGCGGAACGTGCGCGCAGCCTGATATTGACGGCGACGGGCGTGTTGCTCAGTGGGATTCTTATGTTGCAGGCAATAAGGACAATCCGTATAAGCCGCATCTTGGTCTTTTAGGGAAAATCATCAGGGGCAATCTTGTTGGGGATGGTGTTCTTGTTCTTGGTAGTGGCGCGGGCCTTGCTCTTGCCGATAGTAAGGGTGGAGTTGTTGGGCAGTATATTGATACTGTTCGAGTGGGGGACGATCCTGCACGTAATGCTGGGCGTGTGAGTGTCAGTGACGGATTGTTGCATCTTGACGGCGCCCAGGACCTTGTGATGATTGATTTGGGTCAGGTTCGTTACGGTAACAGTGCAAAGGCGGAGTCAACACGTGAAGGTTTTGAGGCGACAAAAGCTGCTTTTACGCTTGACGAGACGGCTCTGCCAGATGAAGCGCGAGCCGATTTGACTGCTATCGACCAGGCTTTTGGGCAGGTAATTGAGCGGGTGAATGCTGCAATGGCAACCCCGCGCATCCTTGTCGCTTCTCTTGCCGATTCTCAATCTTCGCGCGCCGAGCTCTCTTTCTTCGCAGCTCAGGGTTTGTCGAGCGAGTCAAGCGCTTCTTTCGTCGCATCGGATTCGACTCGCCACGAGGGGCTTATTCAAACGACCGACGTGACTGCCACACTGATTGACTGGCTTGCCCCAGAAACTATCCAATCCCGGTACTGTGCTGGCTCGCCTCTCGTGGTCGGTGCGCAGACAGACTCCCTCGCTTCAAGCCTTGTGAGCGACCAGAACCGCGCACGTCTCACACGCATTCTCGTCGGGCCTTTCTATTCTCTCTTTCTCGGATTGACTCTCGTGACGGCTCTTGTCGCGTGGAGAGTGCTTCGCAGGAAGTCAGGGGATTCTACTCAAGGCCGCACAGCGAAAAACTCTGTCGCTTTTACTGCTGTGACTGTCTCTTTGCTTCCCGCTTCATCACTCCTCGTCAATCTTGTGCCGTGGTGGAACTCCGCCCATCCTCGCCTCGCTTTCGCTGGCATCCTCGTTCTCATGGCTGTGGCGATAGCGGCGGTCGCTTCCGTTCCGGCTGTGCGAGGGAAAGTCTCGCTTTCTTTGGCGATTGCCAGTTTTGTGACGGCAGGTGTGGTTGCGGCAGATGTTGTCGTTGACCATTTCATCTCTTCGTCGTTGCAATTCCCCTCAGTGCTGGGCGCTCAGCCGCAAGTTGGCGGGCGCTTTTACGGCTTGTCAAACGCGACTTTCGCTATTTTCGCTGCGGGCCTGCTTATCGGCCTTGCCGTCCTCGTTTCTGCCCTTGTGAGGCGAGGGAAGAACATTCAAGCGACCATACTTATCGTCGTCTGCGCGGTAATCGCTTTGTGTGTTGACGGTTTGGCGATGTTTGGTGCCGATTTTGGCGGACCTCCGGCTCTCACCCTAGGAATAGCATTGTTGCTGCTGACGGTTTCGAAGCGGAAGATTACCGTCCCGAGAATCCTTGTGGCTCTTGTGGTGGCTGTCGGCGTATCCCTGTTCTTCTCTCTCCTCGACTACACAAACCCCGCGACACAGCGTTCCCATTTGGGTCGTTTCATTCAGAGTGTGAAAGATGGAAATCTGCTCTCGGTGCTTTCACGAAAAATATCGGCTGCCGCCTTTGGCCTACCAGCCCCTCTCGCTCTCCTGCTCATGCTCGCCGTTATTCTCGCCCTCGTATGGCTATGGAAAAAATATGCGCCGCTCCAGAAAGTGAGTGCCCGTCTTGGGTTATCGTCACAGCCAGAGGGTGCTCGTACTGATGTTTCGGCTGCTATTGCCTACAGTCTGCCAGCCGTTTTGCTTACCCTCATCAGCGCCGCGTTTATCAATGACTCGAGCATTACGATTCCCGTCGTCGGCGGCGCCGTGGCGCTTATGCTCTACACCTCAGCACTTTTGCGGGCGCGTCAGGCGCAACTCGCTTGAGTGTTTTAGAATCGTGGCATGGATTTTCTACATACAGATCGCACCCTTGTGATGGGTATTCTCAATGTCACTCCGGATTCTTTTTCTGACGGGGGAAAACACTATGGTGTGGATGCCGCCTATGAGGGCGCGCTGCGCATGATTGATGAGGGCGCAGACATTATCGATATTGGCGGGGAATCGACGCGTCCGGGTGCGACGCCGCTGAGCGCCGACGAAGAATGGGAGCGTATTGGCGGGCTTATTGGGCGTTTGAGCGGGCACGATGTTCTTGTTTCTGTCGATACGTATCACGGGGAGACGGCGCGTAGGGCAGCCCTTGAGGGCGCGGATATTATTAACGACGTGACGGGCGGTTACGGTGACGAGGCAATGTTGGGTGTGGTTGCAGCGAGTGAGTGTGCCTATGTTTTGCAGCATTCGCGCGGGCAGGCTGCCGCAGAGACGACCTATGGGGATATTGGACATGACGTTGCCAGCGAGTTGGCGCAGGCTTTAGGGCGTGCCGTTGCTGCGGGGATTGAGAAGGAACGCATTATTCTCGACCCTGGTTTTGGTTTTGCCAAGGACAGCGCTCAATGTTGGGAGTTAGCGCAGTGTCTTGAGCCGACGTATGCCCTAGGGCGGCCCGTGCTTGTTGGTGTTTCTCGCAAGCGTTTTATCGCTGATATTTCGCCGGCGATAGGTGATGTCGGGGCGGAAAAGCTTGGTGAGAATCCGCGCGATGTTGCCAGTGCTGTTATGGCTTTCCATTTCGCTCGCGGGGGAGCGTGGGCAATCCGCGCACACAACGTGCCCGCAACTGCCTGCGCTATCCGCGCGGCTGAGCGCTTGTCCTAACCGTCATTGTGAGCCTTTCTTTCCCGTCATCGCGAGGAGCGCCAAGGGTGCGACGTGGCGATCAATAATGGAAATTTGACCGACTTGCAACGCAAGCAATGACGGAATACTGATTGCCGCGCCCGCACAGCATACATTCGCTCAAGCAAGCTTGGCGATGTATGCTTTTGCGTCCGCAGTCGCTCTTCTTAATCGGTAGGCCCCGTGGGATTCGAACCCACAACCAACGACTTAAAAGGACGGTGCTCTACCATTGAGCTAGAGGCCCACGCCCTAGTGTACTCATTATCCAAAAAAAATCTGCCGTAGCTTCACACATCACATTTCTCGACACTACCTGTTGTGTGACGAGGGTATAGTTAGGTGTGGAAAGTAAGTAAGCAGGGAAAGGGGCCGTTGTGCGCAGAAAACCACGCCGTCCAGCACAGTTGACAGATGAGCAGATAGAAGCCATTGAGGGTGGCTCTGATGTCGCCTACAATTCCGAGCTTGCACACACCTCAGCCCAGGCTCTCCTGCCTATGGGGCGCAATCACATCGAATACGACCCTAGCGTGCGTGAGCGCATTCTCGAACTCGTCAAAACTGAGGGTATAGATGTGCTCGCCGAGGCCTGGGTGTCCTCGCCAGAAACAACCCTGCCAGGCATTCTCTGGCGTGGCTACCTGCTCAATGAATGGATACGCCGCGACAAGCCAATCGTCGATAATCGTTTTATGCGTGCCTGCGATGCGACGCGCGAGCACCGTCAAGACGGCGAGCGTAAAGTGGAACAAACTCCCACTCCCGAGGCGGTTGCCGAGCAGTGGAAAGCGGTGTTTTCAGGGCATTTCGATGGCTATTTTGATGAGGTTTTGCGTGATTCAGCGCGCTTGACAGATATGCTCGCCGAAGTCAGCCCCACATGGATCGACAATGACCAAGACGAGCTGGCAACCCGCGTCACCCGCCGCGATAAGGCAATGGAGTTGACCTCGCGCGAATTCCGTCACGCTGGAGAATTAGCCCTTCGTGGAGGGCTAGAGTAGCCGCTCTCATGCGCGCGCTACAGATAAGTTTTCACGTAGGATAGAGCCATGTCTGGAAATCCGAATGCCAAGCGTCCCGCCTCGAAAAAAGGTCCCACGCGGGGGTCTGGCGGCAAACGCGCTCGCGGTCTGCAAGGCAAAGGCCCAACCCCGAAAGCCGAGGACCGCACCTACCATCCTGCCCATGCGCGCAAGCTGAAGCGTGAAGAAGCTCAGCGTCAGGCAGAACAGCGCGCGGTACAAAGTACGAGAGTTCGCAAAGAGTTACAGCTTGCAGACGGTCACGAACTTATTGTCGGGCGCAATCCTGTTTTTGAAGCTGTCAAAGCAGGAATGAAGCCTGCGCGTGTCTTTATGTCGGGTGTGTCAATTAGTGATGAGCGTGTGGGACATATTGTGCGCGCAGCGACGGCATCGGGGATACCACTGGTCGATGTCTCGCGTTCTGAACTCGACCGTATGAGTGAGGGCGCTGTTCACCAGGGCATCGCAATCGAAGTGCCACCCTACGCCTATGCGCAGCTCAATGATGTCCTCGCGTCGATAGATCCCCAGACTATTCCGCTTCTACTCGCTCTCGATTCCGTCACCGACCCTCACAATCTTGGGGCGGCCTTGCGCTCTGCCAGCGCCTTCGGCGTACACGGTGTTATCGTGCCAGAGCGCCGGTCGGCGCCCGTTAATGCGGCCGTCTGGAAAGTCTCTGCTGGAGCCGCCGCGCGCGTGCCCATCGCTAAAGTGCCCAATCTTGTTCGCGCCCTCGACTCATTGAAAAAACAAGGCTATTTCGTCGTCGGACTGGACGGCGGCGGCAGCGAAACAATCGATACGCTTTCTCTCGCAGATATGCCTCTCGTTATCGTCACTGGTTCGGAAGGCAAAGGCCTCGCCCGCCTCACCCGCGAGACCTGCGATGTTATCGCCTCGATCCCCATCAACTCAGCCATGGAATCGTTGAATGCGTCCGTCGCCACCGGCATCGCCCTCTATCAAGTTGACCATTTGCGCCGCGAGAATAAAAACTCGCGCAAAATTGACTAAAGAAATAGCGTGGTTATTGAGAGAAAAACTCAGAATAACGGAATAATAGGACGCAGGTAGGCTCACGCCGTTTACTGTCACGCTAAAGGCGTAGGCGGCGCCAAACGAAGGAGAAGCAATGCCCACATGGCAGCCAGTCAGGGGAGCAATCACACGCTTGGACACCACCCTTGCGTCCAACCAGGATATTGAAAACTTTCTCGAGCGCGAACGCATTATCGCTCGCCGTCACGCCGAGGGCGACACGTATTGGATCGAAATGGCGGTTGCCGGACGGCGCAAGCGCGTAGCCATTCTCGGTGACGGGGGCGAGGTCGAAAAAGGCGAGAGCCTTGCCGATGTAATTGAAAAGCTCGACAGTGAAGTGCGTAAACTCCAGATTGAAATCGGCGGCCACGTCGCCTGGGGAAATATTGATCTTGGCGAAGTTGACGTGACGATTGAGGATATCGAAGAGACTATCGAATACGTTGATGAGGACTTCTTAGGAAGCGACGAAAACGATAGTGACAACGAGTGTGAATGTGGCAAAGAGTGCGGATGCGGCGAAGGGGATGAAGAGCCACATGAGGACTGCGAAGAGAACTTCAACGAGGCCGAGCTTCCCACGTTTGCCGAGGGAGCGATGCTTGTTCTTTCCGATACGCCGTTGGCAGAGATTCCGGCCCTAGCGGCACAGAGCGAAGAGCCTATTGCCACGTTCAAGCATTCAGGGGCTAATGCTCTCTTGTCTGATGTGGAGATTCCGTTCAAGAAGAACGTTAATCCCTCAAGCGGTTTCCTTATCTTCTTTTCGGTTGACCCTGCAGGTTTAGAGAACCCCAAGTTGGCAGTTATCCAAGATTCCGCGCGCCTGTCATGGCATTGGACATACGATAAAACCGATTGTGATTGGGTGGCGAAAAACGAGACTGCCAGCGCTTTCGCTGCCGAACATTTAGGGGCGGGAGCGTTTGTTGAGCGAATCTGCGCTGATATTCCATGCGCTGACCGCGAAGCTCTCTATGCGGCGCTGGTTGGCCCAGGGGAGCAAGCCCCGCGTGCTTTCGCTGCTGCGCTCGCCTTGCCTGAGGAAGTGGCTGACTGTCTGGACGGTCTGCTTGAAGCCCGCCAAGTTCCCGATGCTACGGTGTTCGAGCCGCAAGCCTTGCCTCAGCGTCTACGTTCGCAAGTTGCCTACGAGGTTGCGGGTGAGGGTGCTGCAAAGCCGGAAATCTGGGAAGTTTTCCGCAAAGTTTATTTGGATAATCCCAAGGCGACAATTGCCGTCGGCGCAGTTCAAGCCGCTGTTGGGACGGGCATCTTCACCTGGGGGCTTCGATCCATCCGCTCTGCTCGCCCACACCCCGTCATCGCTGCTTTTGGCGCTGCGACAGTCGGTTCAGCTATCGCACGCTTGACGATGGCGCATTGGCTGTCCGCTGCCCTCGACTCTGAGGGCTTATCCACAAATAAATAGGGGCTAGGCAGGATATGAAAGTTGGCGATTTTCTCCGAGAGATTTCTTTCGGCATTCTTCCTTCACACACCGACCTCTCGCCCAGCGAGCAGGCCCTTGAAGCTTTTTGGAATCGCGCCCGCACCCGCGCCAAACTCTACCCTCTCGAAAGCCTCCTTGGCGCAGACGATATGTCCGCTTTCCGTCCCCCTACTTTTTCTGGGGACAATCCCCAAGAGTTCTGTGAGGGCGTTCTTGCAGGTGAGATTAGCGAAATACGCACGGCTCGCGCAGATTTTCCCGCCGAAGCGCCCGAACCGCGAGTAGGTGAGTTGTCTATTCTTCTCGACGGTGACGATATTCCCCAGGCTTTGTTGCGCACCCGTCAGGTTGACGTAACAGACGAAGAGATTGTCGAACACGTTGAGATAATCTACCGAGCGGGACAGTAGTGTACTGGCTGTCGAGGTGGCGAAAATGGACACAGCATGGGCTTTATAGCTGCGAAAAAGGACTCAGACCGATAGGCTACAAAGGTGAGTGAAACACGCAGGAGTGCGCGCGAAGAGTATAACGACCGTATCCAGCAGCGCCAAACAGTCATTTTTGGCTCAATCGGCGGGATTATGGTTCTGCTTTTGCTTGTCTCTTTTCTTATTTGGACGGGCATTGTTCCCGCGCCTTTCGATCCAGCTTTTTCCGGTTCGGCTGAGGTCGGTTCTGAACTCGTCACTCCATGCGTTCCTGACGACACTCAAGCAGTTGATATGACGACGATTTCCGTCAACGTCTACAACTCAACCTCGCGCACTGGATTGGCAGGCAATGTAGGTGGGCAGCTATCTGCTATGGGTGTCGCCTTGGTTGGCACCGATAACTGGTCAAAACAATCCATCGCGGAATCCGCCCGAATCATTACAGGCAAAGATAGTATTCCTGCAGCGTATACGCTTGCCCAATATATTCCCGGTTCGATTGTCTTATACGATCCTGACACTCCCGACGAAGTTCTATCGGTTGTTTTGGGTGAAGATTTCACTGAAGTTTTAACTCCGGAAGCCGTTACGCAAGCTAATCCCGGAGGTTTGCTTGAATCTCAAGACGAATGTGCCGTCATCGGAAAAGGCAAAGCTGGATAGATGAGGATAGAGAATGTCAAGTACGCGCAGCCGAGCACTTGAAAAAATTGCTCTTGGTGAGGAAGAGCAGGCACGAGCCGAAGCTACACGCAAGAGAAAGGCACGCACCATCGTAGTTATGGGGACGGTGGCTGGGCTGCTGATTGCTGGTTTGGCTTTTGTCGGCTACAACGTCTACGATATTTATGCATCCACACGGGCTAAAACAGAATACGAATCGACGTACGATGCGTATTTGGCCTCGGTGAGCCAACTTGACGAGTCGCTTGTCAGTGTTTCCAATACCCTCAATGAATGCCGTGATTCCGTCGCGGATCAGAAAGTGTGTGAGGATTTAGAACATTTGAATGCTCAAGGTTTAGAGCTGTCTAATCTACGTCTTGAAAAAAGCGATATTCACGCTAAAACAACACGTGAAATCCGTAAAGAAATCAAGGTGATTAAAGAAAAACAAGATGTTGTTGAGCAAGCGCGTGAAGCGTTACTGGCTGCTCTTGGTCCTGTTGCTCAGTCGCAGATTGATAAAATCAAAGTCTCTATCAATGAGGCTATTGAAGAAGCTGAGCGTATCATTTCTCAAGCTCAAAAGATTGTTGACGATACAAAAGACGAAGTGCAAAATCCTGCTACGCGAGATGGTGCGCTTGAGGCAATTCAGGCTTTGCGCTCTCAGATTGAGGGGGTAAAAGCTGTTACAGGTACAGATACGGCTGCCTATGTGGCTGCTTTGAACTCGCTTAATCAGGCTACAGAAACGGTGCGTACTAAAGCTAATGAGGTTGTCTATTCGCATCAGCTGTGGGAGGAGGAACGCCTGAGAGCTGAAGCGGAGGCTTCTGCCTCGGCTGAGGCGGAGGCTTCAGCAAAAGCGGCTGAGGAGGAACAGCGTAAAGCCGAAGAGGAGAAGCGTAAAGCCGAAGAGAAAAAGGAGAAAGGCGACAAGGAGAAAGGCGACAAGCGTGATAAGAAGTAGGGCGCATTCGTCTCTTTTGGGCTACGAGTAGTTTCGGTTTAGAGTTTCTCAGATGAGATAGAGGACTCCCCACGTACCCGCCAGAGCCCGCATACCCTTGCTGCATTCCTGCCCTGGGGGAGTTTTGCGTGATGACGTCACATGGGGAGTCGCCAGCTAGTTTACGGCATGGCGCGATGGGTGACAAGCTTTTATTCCACCCGTCATTGTTCGGCGGCATTGCCGCCTTCCACAACTGCCTCACTTCGGTCTGGAATGCAAGCATTCCGACCCTCCGTTCGTTGTTGTGCGAGGAAGCGCTGAAAGCGCTGACGAAGCAATCTCTAGTTGGAGATTGCCGCGCACGTTTCACGTGCTCGCAATGACGGAAAAGAGTCATTGACTGTGATACTTCGCGCTAAGTGAGCAGGTGGGGGCGTAATAGTATAAGCTGTAACTCGCGTTTAACGCTCTGGAGGATTCGCCTAGTGGTCTATGGCGCTCGCTTGGAAAGCGGGTTGGGTGCAAGCCCTCAGGGGTTCGAATCCCCTATCCTCCGCTCGGTGTGAGAGCTCCTCGTGATTTTCGGGGGGCTTTTTCATTACTCCCAGCGGAATTGCCCTCGGCTAGAAGCAGGGTTTTCGATGCATATTTGAATAGTATTTCCGATTGGCACTACAGGGCGAGTTGCAATGGAGGTGTATGTTTTATGGTCTTCCTCGCGGATAGTTTCTTCAACCCACTCAATATGTTTTGGCACTTTCCCTTCAAACTCGACACGGTTGACATAAAAACGTAGAGGCCATGCAAAGATCTGAAGCAACCCTTCAGTAAAAGGAATGGTTGATTGATATGAGTAGGTGTAAGAAATGCGGTGCAGTTGTCCTGGATAGCATGAATCGGGTAGGTCAAGACGTGTTACCGTTGTGCGTCCGTTGTTGTAGAGTTTTCTTTCACCAATCGTTGCCCCTTTGATGTCAAATAACTCCACGTATCCCGTCTCAGGAATTACGTCAGTTTCATCAAGTCCTATTCTGACGTGTAAACACGGATTTGCTTTTTGGGGTACACGAGCAAGAATGACAACCGTGTGGGTTTGAGTCAAAAAATCAGAAGAGATAATAGTTTCCCCTTCAAGAAGTTCACGTTGAATCTCGTTACTCCAATCCATCTCTCTATCTGAGTCTTCAAAAAGAATATTGAAACTAGAATCAATGTGGTGTGGTTTTGTTTCTGATGAAGGAGCGAGATTGTCGGCATGGATTTCTGTATAGCTACGCAAAAGACTGATCAGACTTTGAGGGGTAAGACCGAGTATTTCTTCTAAAGCAGCAACGATACGCAGGGAGTTGTGGCGCTTGGGTACAGAGCGTCCTGTGCGCCAGTGAGACAAAGTAGCTTGGGAAATGTGTAAATCTTGCTCTGCAAGCATTTCAACAATACGGTCCAAAGACCACGGCGCGTTTATAAAGGCTTCGTTGAGTCTGGAAGCGAAAGATGTTGCTGCCACAAATCCTCCTTGATTTTTGCACTAAAGATAATACTAGCACCCAAAAATTGGCTATAGGCAGGGTCCGATAGATACATAAACGGTGACGAAACACCCACTTCATATTCTGAGAGCCTAAGGCAGAGTAAAAGGCGTATTGGTAGGGTTTAAGTGTAGGTCGGATTTACTATTCGATTTGCGTCTTAGGCCTGCGGTGCTTAATGCTCCGCCTGTGTGAGAGGGACAGGAATGAAAAAAGTCGGGATAGTCATGGGGTCGAAGAGCGACCTGCCCGTTGTAGAAAAAGCAACAAGCGTACTTAAAGACTTCGGTGTGCCATACGAGATGCATATCTACTCAGCACACCGCACACCCGCCGAAGCCGCATACTTCGCAAGCACTGCACGCGAAAATGGCTTCGGCGTTATTATTGCTGCCGCTGGAATGGCAGCCCATCTTGCGGGTGCGCTCGCAGCGCAAACGACCCTGCCCGTCATTGGTATTCCGATTAAGTCTTCTCTTGACGGTCTGGACGCACTTTTGGCCACCGTCCAGATGCCCTCAGGTATTCCCGTCGCTACCGTCGCTATTGATGGGGCGAAAAATGCCGCTTTCCTCGCCGTCCAAATGTTGGCGATTGAGGACAGCGAGCTGGCAGACAAACTTGCCGAAACGCGCGCGGCGAACACCCGTGAGGTCCTCGCTGCTGACGCTGAAATCAACTAAGTAAAAGTCTGATAGGAGCAAAGAATGGGCGGTTATTTCGGAGCAGTTTCCAGCCGTGACATTGTCATGGACGTCTTTTTCGGGACGGACTATCATTCCCACCTCGGCACGCGCATGGCAGGTATGGCGATTTGGAGCGAGAACGTCGGTTTTCAGCGTCAAATTCATAGTATTTCTACAACGCCTTTCCGTGCGAAGTTCCAAGATGATATCCAGAATTTTTCCGGCACTGTCGGTTTTGGCTGTATTTCTGACGGCAATCCTCAGCCGCTTCTTGTGCGCTCTCATTTGGGAATGTATGCGATGGTGACTATTGGCGCTATCAATAACACTAAAGAATTGATTGCCAATTATTTCTCTGACCAAGGCCGCCAATTCATGGTCTCTGGTGATGGCAAGGTCAACCAGACTGAGCTTGTTGCCGCCCTTATTAATGAGGAAGACGATTTTATCAGCGGTATTCGCCATGTCCACGAGGTTATTGAGGGCACGATTTCTATCATGATTGTGACCGATAAGGGCGAGATTATTGCTGCGCGAGACAAAATCGGGCATTTCCCGATGATTATTTCTAAAGACGAGTCGGGCTATTGTGTCACTTTCGAGTCTTTTGCTGCCTCAAAGCTCGGCTACGTCGAGGACTACAATATCGGCCCGGGCGAGATTGTTCGAGTGACTGCTGAGGGCTATGAGACTCTTGCTCCGGCAGGGGATATGCTCCATATTTGCTCGTTCCTTTGGATGTATTACGGCTATCCGAATTCCACCTATGAGGGTGTGAACGTCGAGGCGTTCCGCTATCGCAATGGTGAGATTATGGCGCGTGACGAGCGCGCTCGCGGCGTCCTGCCCGATGTGGACTATGTGGCTGGTATGCCAGATTCTGGTATTCCGCACGCTATCGGCTATGCCAACGAGTCTGGCAAGCCTTTTGCCCGTCCGTTCATCAAATACACTCCCACATGGCTGCGCTCGTTCATGCCTCCCAATCAGGAAATGCGTGACCAGATTGCCGCGATGAAGCAGGTGCCTGTTCCTGAGCTGATCAAGGGTAAGAAGATTTTGCTGGTGGACGATTCGATTGTGCGTGGCACGCAGCTGCGCGAGACGGTCGAGTATCTGCGTGAAGCGGGTGCGAAAGAGATTCATATGCGCTCGGCCTGCCCGCCTATGCTCTATGCCGACCCGTACATCAACTTCTCGCGTTCCGTCTCGCTTATGGAGCTGATTGCGCGCCGCAAGATTGTCGAGCTTGAGGGCGAAGCTGGTTTTGAACATTTGGACGAGTACGCTGATGTGCGCACCGCGCGTGGGCGCGCTATGTGCGATGCTATTACGCAAGAGTTCGGTTTTGATTCCCTCGAGTTCCAAACCCTTGACGGCTTCCATGAGGCGTTGGGCTTACCGCCTGAGAGCGTCTGCACCTATCACTGGACAGGAAGAGACTGATCATCATGGCAGAGCGTACAGAAGTGCAGTCAGCCTATGCCGCCGCCGGGGTGGATATTGAAGCGGGCTATGAGGGTGTGCGCCGTATGCGCTCGCACGTTGAGCGCACGATGACCGACGGTGTTTTGAGTGGTATCGGTGGTTTTGGCGGCTTATTCCGTCCCGATTTCACGGGGATGAAAGAGCCCGTATTTGTTTCCGGTACGGACGGTGTTGGCACGAAGCAGCGTATCGCTCAGATTATGGGTGTGAACGACACGGTCGGTATCGACTGTGTGGCAATGTGCGTCAATGACATTGTCTGTGCTGGCGCCAAGCCCTTGTTCTTCTTGGATTACATCGCTATCGGCAAGAATGACCCTGCGGTTGTCGAGCAGCTTGTCGCTGGCGTTGCCGAGGGCTGTGTGCAGTCTGGCGCTGCCCTGATTGGCGGGGAGACTGCCGAGCACCCCGGCACGATGAGCCCTGAAGACTATGATTTGGCTGGTTTTTCTGTGGGTGTTGTCGATAAGGAAAAGATTATTTCGCCTGAGATGGTACGCGAGGGTGATGCGCTGATTGCCCTGCCCTCGACGGGTATTCACTCCAACGGTTTTTCCCTTGTCCGTAAGGTTTTTGACGTAGAAAACGCCGATTTGACGGAGTATATCCCTGCTTTGGGCTCGAGCCTTGGCGAGGCCTTGCTTGAGCCGACGCGTATTTATGTTAAGCCTGCTTTGGCTGCGATTGAGGCTGGGGGAGTGCACGGCATTAGCCATGTGACTGGTGGCGGTTTCTATGAGAATTTGCCACGTATGCTTCCTGACGGCTTGGCTGCGCGTATCGAGCGTGCGGGTGTGCGTGTGCTGCCTATTTTTGAGCTTATTGCTGAGCGTGGGGGAGTAAGCGAGCGCGATATGTTCTCGACTTTCAATATGGGCGTTGGCATGGTTATTGCTGTTGCCCCTGAGAGTGTTGAGGCTGTGATGGCTGCCGTGCAGGGCGAGGGTTGCGAGCCGTATGTGCTTGGCGAGGTCGTTGCTCGCGAGGCGGGCAGTGAGGGAGTTGAGCTGTGGTAGAGTGCGCGCGTATTGCCGTGCTGGTTTCTGGCGGCGGCACGAATCTGCAGGCTCTCATTGACGCGCAAGGGCGTGGGGAGATTCCTCACGGCGAGATTGTCCTCGTGGTCTCCAATCGGCGCGGGGCGTATGCGCTGGAGCGTGCGAGCGAAGCTGGGATTGAGTCGGCTGTCGTCTCGCGTGCTGATTACGCTGACGCGCAGGCTCAAGAGGAAGCTTTGATTGCCCTGCTGGAAGAGCGCGAGATTGACCTGATTGTTTTAGCTGGCTTTTTGTTGATTTTGTCGGAGCGTTTCACGAAGCGTTTCGAGGGGCGCATTATCAATATTCACCCCTCGCTGATTCCGTCGTTTTGCGGCGAGGGAATGTACGGTTTGAAGGTTCACGAGGCGGCACTGGCTGCCGGCGTGAAGCTGACGGGTGCGACGGTTCATTTCGTGAATGAGATTCCTGACGGTGGCGAGATTATCGCCCAGAAAGCCGTCGAGGTGCGCGAGGGGGATACGCCTGAGGTGCTCCAGCAGCGCGTCATGGAAGAGGCAGAATGGATTCTCCTTCCCCGCGCCGTCGAAGCCGTCGCCAGCTCCCTTGCCTAAACACCCACTGTCGTCGCGAGGAGGACGCTCTGCGTCCGACGCGGCTATCTCACCCCGTCATCGCGAGGGAGCACGCAGTGCGACTGCGGCAATCTCGCATCCCCGTCGTTGCGAGCGAGCATAGCGAGCGCGGCAATCTCTAGTCCTTTTATCGCTTGCTTTGCAACACGAGCAGACACGTCGGTATAGATTGCTTCGTCACTCGCAAAGCTCGCTCCTCGCAACGACAGCGGGTTTGTAAGTACGGAGACACTTTTTGCATTTACTCAATGTATTGAGTAAAATTACTCAGTGTATTGAGTAAATTTACTCAGTTCACTGAGTAAAAATAAAAAGGAGGACATTATGGCTTTTCAGCGCGATATAGTGAGTGTCCTTGCCGAGCGTGTGGCTGAGCCTAACATGATGCTTATGCAAGTCGTTGTGGGGCCTCGTCAGACAGGGAAAAGTACGGCTATTGCTCAAATGTTGGAAACGTGTTCTTTTCCGTCCCATTCTGTCAGCGCTGACGATGTTCTTACTCCTAACGAAGAATGGCTCTCGACCGAATGGCAGCAAGCCCGTAATATGGTGCAAAAACATGGCGATGCGGTCGTTCTTGTTGTGGACGAGATTCAGAAAGTTCCTCAGTGGGCTAATGTCGTCAAAGGCTTATGGGATGCTGATAGGCGCAATGGTCTCGCCCTGAAAGTGGTGTTGTCAGGTTCGTCTGCTTTGCTTGTGCGTAAAGGATTGGAAGATTCTTTAGCTGGACGTTTTGAATTGCTGCACTCTACGCATTGGTCGTGGAAAGAATGCGAAGAAGCTTTCGGCTATTCTTTTGACGATTATCTGTTTTTTGGCGGCTATCCGGGGGCAGCGCCTTTTGTTGCTGACGAAAAACGTTGGCGCTCGTATATGCGAGAAGCAATCATTGAACCAACTATTTCTAAAGACGTTCTTGAGGGTGAGGTTGTTCGTAAGCCTGCACTTTTGCGTGCGCTTTTTGAACTCGGTGCGCAATTTTCAGCCCAAGAGCTTTCTTATAACAAAATTCTTGGTCAACTGACAGAAGCGGGAAATACGACGACGTTAGCCCACTATCTCGATTTGCTCGATAAAGCTGGGATGCTTCGCGGATTGCAAAAATATAGTGATAAAGCGTTGATGAGTCGAAAATCGTCTCCACGTTTTTTGGCTTACGATACGAGCCTTATGGTTGCCTCAACTGGTTACACTAAAGAGGTTTTCCGTGGCGACAGTGCTCGGTGGGGGCATGTCGTTGAAAGTGCTGTTGGTGCGTATCTTCTTGCGCAGTCTAAAAAAGAGGGCTTTTCTGTGCATTGGTGGCGGCAGGGAGTTTACGAAGTCGATTTCGTGCTTTCTGATTCACAGAATCTTGCGGCTATCGAAGTGAAAAGTGGGCGCACGAAGAGTCAGGGGGGAATGGCGAAGTTCCTCGAGAAATATCCTCACGCGCGCAGGATAGTTGTGGGAGGTGCGGCAGCTGGAGCTGTTGACCTACAATCCTTCCTCGCGGGCGAGGTCCCTTTGTTTTAAGGTGAGGGGCGCTCTCTGTGCCGTTGAAGCCTGTTGCCTGTGGGCTTGGCGCGTAATCTTTTCCTTATTGCGAAAGAGATTTAAGGCTGTCCCGTTTCCTTTCTATACTGGAAGTAACTGTCAGGGAAAGGGGCAATCGTGGCATATACGCATAGTCGAAATAGAGCCTTGCTGGGGGCTGCCATTGCCTGTTGCGCGGCGCTCTCACTTGCGGGCTGTAGCAACGAGGCTACCCCGCCACAGGCTTCACCGTCACCGACGCAAACAATCACTGCGCCCACCCGCGAGGACATTACCGTCAACGAGACGCTCACGAATGACGTCGCTGGAGAGCACGTCATTGAAGCAGATGCAACCAAAGCCGAGTACACAAATATCGCTGTAGTCAAGACCGGCGATTCCGGTCAGAACGACGAAGCGGACTTTTACGGTGACAACTCCGCAATCTTTGCGACCAACGGGGCCACGCTTAACTTGCGCGAACTCATCGTCAATACGGACGGCACACACGCGAATGCCATCTTTTCCTACGGGGAAGGCACGAGCGTCACTATCGCCGATTCCGTCATCGAAACCCAAAACGATATGTCCGGCGGCTTGATGACAACAGGCGGCGGCACAATGAATGCACAGAATCTGCGCGTGACGACGCATGGCAATTCCTCGGCAGCAATCCGCTCAGACCGTGGCGGTGGCACTGTGAACGTGACTGGCGGCATTTACACGACGAATGGTCGCGGCTCTCCCGCAATCTATTCGACCGCCGATATTACGGTGAACAAGGCGCAACTCGAAGCGACGGCTTCGGAGGGTGTCGTCATCGAGGGGAAAAACTCGGTGAGTCTCAACGATGTCGTCATGATTGCGGATCACAATGTGCACAATTCTGACAAATCGAACAACTATAACGCAGTCATGATTTACCAGTCGATGTCGGGCGATGCCGCCGAGGGGCAAGGCGATTTCTCGATGTCAGGCGGTTCTCTGACTAACGTGAAGGGCGATATTTTCTTCGTCAATAACACGATTGCTTCGATAACGCTTGAGGACGTGAAAATTACCAATAACGACAAAGACGGAGTCTTTTTGCGCGCTGCCGCCGCGGGCTGGGGCACTGAAGGCTCCAATGGCGGTCAGCTTGATTTGCACGCCACCAAGCAGCGCATTGACGGCAATCTACTAGTCGATGAGGTCTCTAATCTCAACCTGTATCTCGGTAAAGGCTCGACACTGACGGGCGCCATCAATCCAGAAGGTGCAGCTGGCGAGGTCTATGTTGAGATGTCACAAGGGGCAACATGGACGCTGACCGCAGACTCCTATATTTCTTCACTTACCGCGCCAGCGGGCACTATCAATCTCAATGGGCACACGCTCTATGTGGACGGCACTCCCTACAAGGATGGTACTGCATCGAAAGGCAGCGCAATTGAGCATAAGGCAAGCGTGGGCGGCTTTGACCCTGGTGCCGGCGGCCCCGGTGGTGGGCAGCCTCCGATGGACCCCGGTGGTGGCAATGGTGTCCCACCTACACCGGCGTGATGTACGACGGCAGCGCGCTGCCCTATGAGGAGAACCTGGAGAACACGAAGAGAGCCATCGCCATGGCCGGGAAGTATAACTGCGGCGTGGAAGCCGAACTGGGCTCCCTGGCATCCCGCGAAGGAGGGGAAGCCGCCGCCGGACCGGTCTATACGGATCCGGACCAGGCGGC
>JAFYHO010000123.1 GCA_017539125.1 Actinomycetaceae bacterium
AGCTTCAAGGAGTGTCAAGGCGCGGCGCGCGTCAGGCCCCGCGAGGCGAATAAGATTGGTGCGCGCTTCGTCCTCGAGGGTAAAGGCGGCGCGCAACCCGCGCTCATCGTCAAGGGCGCGGGTGATAAGAGTGTCGATATCGTCGGCACTTAAGGGGTTGAGGACAACCAGTAAAGAGCGGGACAACAGTGGCGTGACGACGGAAAATGCGGGGTTTTCTGTCGTCGCGGCGATCAGCGTGACCCAGCCATTTTCTACTGCCGGTAAGAGGGCGTCTTGCTGTGTTTTCGAGAAACGATGGACCTCGTCAACGAAAAGAACTGTCTCTTCTCCGCTTGCCCCTAAGCGTCGTTTTGCGCCCTCAATAATGGCGCGCACTTCTTTGACACCAGCTGAAACAGCAGAGATTTCCTCAAAATGACGCTTGCCGCTGCGAGCGATAAGATAGGCGATTGTTGTCTTGCCTGTCCCTGGAGGGCCCCACAGGAAGATTGAGGACAACCCGACCCGCTGCTCCCCCGTCGCCTCAATGAGTGAGCGAAGCGGGGTTCCTGCTTTAAGGATTTCTTCTTGCCCTACAACTTCGTCGAGGGTGCGCGGACGCATTCGGGCAGCCAAAGGCGCACTCGCGCTGTCCGGAATCCCGTGTTCGTCAACCGTCTGTGCCTCAAAAAGATCCATGCCCCTAATCCTAATAGAAAGCCTGCCCCTAAAACACTTGTCTATTAGTATAGATATATGTTCGTAGCCCTTGGGAAACACATTGCGCGCCACCCGTGGCGTGTCATTGTCGTGTGGGCGCTGCTGGTCGTGTGTGGCGCGGCGACGAGTATGTGGGGTTTTGGGCAAGGCAATCTTTTTGCCCGCATGGAAACCACCCAATTTGGTATTCCTGGGTCTCAGTCTATGCACGTCTCTGATATCGACGCTGAGCGTCCGCAAGCTGTTACCGCGGTCGTCTCTGGTATTGATATTGCTCAGCTTGATGAAGCCGATACTGCCACGGTAAAAGACGATATTTCGACACTGACTGACACGCTTGACAGCATTCCCAATGTTGAAAAAGTCGTCACCCCCTACACTTTTGATGACGATTTCACCAAAGCTGACGATGCAGTACAACAGATTGAACAGGCGCGTGCCCAGCTCGATGCCCAAGAGCAGCAGCTACAAGCACTCGGTATGCCGACTGACCAGATTACGCAGGCGCGCACAGAACTCGATGAGCAGGATACGAAAGCGCGCGATGGGCTCGACCAACTCCAGAAGGCACGCGATATGCTCATCGGCGAAGGAGAGCCCAGCTTTGTTATCCTCGCACAATTTGCTGAAGGCCTCGATACCGATACTGCTTCTGAGACGGATCGCAAAACTGTCGAGGCTGTCAAAGTTTTTGCCGACAAACTACGTGAGGATTTCCCTGATGCGCAGGTGAATGTCACCAGCCAAGAGGAAATTGTTGACGCAATTTTGGAGCAGGTCGAAGACGATTTGCTGCGTGGCGAGGGCGTTTCCCTGCCGATTGCTTTGCTTATTTTGATCTTTGTCTTCGCTGGGCTGATAGCCGCTACTCTGCCCGTGGCTGGCGCTCTTGCTGCCATTGCTATTGGTATGGGGTTGCTGTGGGCGGCGACGTGGCAGACGACTGTCGATACATTCGTGCTCAATGTTGTCTCGATTATCGGTCTTGCTTTGTCTATTGACTACGGTCTTCTTATCGTTTCGCGTTACCGCGAAGAGTTCTCTGCTTGCTTGCGCAAGGCTGGTTTCTCTGAGGATGTCGAAGAAGTTCCTCACGATGAACTCCAGGGCTTAGTGCAACGTTCAATTGCGGCGACCGTCGCCAGCGCTGGGCGCACCGTCATTTTCTCCGCCGTCACCATTGCTGTTGCTATCGCGGGCTTGCTCGTCATGCATTCGACAACCTTACGCATTGTTGCTCTTGGTGGCGTTATCGTGACGCTTCTTGCCGTCCTAGCGGCCTCTACCCTCGTGCCCGCGCTCATCACGGTTTTCGGGCTGCGCATACTCCGCCCCTCTCCCGTCAGCCGCATCCCGCTAGTCCGTCCCATTTTCAGGGCGCTCAGTGACACGTCGACCGATGAGGGCGCTTTCTCGCGTCTCGCGCGTTTCGTCCAGACCCGTCCGTGGACGATTATGCTCTCTATTTTGGTCGTTTTGATTGTCTTGGCGCTGCCTGTTTCTGGTTTGCATTTACGCTCGAATGTTTATGAGTATATTCCGGAAACCTCCTCTGCCCGCGCTGCCTACGACATGATAGATAAGGACTATCCTTCACTGCGCACCTCTGACATTGTAGTGATTGTTGAGGGCGATGAGGCTCAGGCTGAGCAGGTACGCGATTATCTTGCCGACCAGTCGTATACGCATTATCTCGGCGATATGGAAGAAGTCTCTGAGGGCACGTGGCGTATCGGTCTTGATTTGGACGTTGACGATGCCGTGTCTGCCCCGGTAACGGATGCTGTGAAGGATATTCGCGCCCACGATTTTGATGGTGACGTGTATGTGGGCGGCTCTGCGGCTATCCAATATGATTTCACATCGTCTCTGCGCGAGGATGCCCCGCTTGCGCTGCTTATTGTGGGACTTGCCGTCCTCGTATTGCTTTTTGGATTGACAGGTTCCCTCGTTGTTCCTATCAAGGCATTTGTGCTCAATATCTTGTCCTTCTTGGCGTCTTTGGGCGTGACGGTATGGATTTTCTCGCACGGCTGGCTCGGTTTGCCTGAGGTGCCTGGTTTGGAGACGATTATTGTAGCGTGCGCAGTCGCCTTCGGTTTTGGTCTGTCGATGGATTACGAGGTCTTCTTGATTGCGCGCATGAAAGAGTATTACGACAAGGGCTGCACAAATGATGAGTCTGTTGCTTTCGGTTTGCAGCGTTCTGGGCGCATTATCACGTCGGCTGCTCTAGCTATTATCGCGGTCTTTATTGGTTTCGTGACGGGCAACTTGTTAGCGATTAAAGAGATCGGCGTGCTTTTGGCGATCTGCGTCGTCATTGACGCGACCCTTGTACGCCTACTGCTTGTGCCCGCAACGATGACCGTTCTCAGGGACTGGAATTGGTGGGCTCCCGCTCCTCTTAAGCGCCTTTGGGAACGCTACCACATCGTCCACTAGTACTTACCTCGTCGTTGCGAAACTCTCTCGTCGTCGCGAGGGAGCGCGTTTCGCGCGACCGTGGCGATCTCTATTGGAGATTGCTTCGTCACTCGCTACGCTCGCTCCTCGCAACGACGGAGGGAATTATTCGTCGTCCTCGGGGACGTAATCCACGCCGGCTTCTTCGCGCTGTTGCGGGGTGATTTCGGCAGGTGCGTCTGTGAGGGGGTCCCAGCCTGCGCCAATCTTCGGGAAAGCGATAACATCACGAATCGATGGGGCGTCAACGAGCAGAGAGACGATACGATCCCAGCCGAAAGCGATACCACCATGTGGCGGAGCGCCATATTTGAATGCTTGGAGCAGGAAGCCGAACTTCTCCTGTGCTTCCTCAGCAGACAAGCCCATGACCTTAAAGACGCGCTCTTGAATATCGCGGCGGTGAATACGGATAGAGCCGCCGCCGATTTCGTTGCCATTGCAGACGATATCGTAGGCATAGGCAAGAGCACTGCCAGGATCGGTGTCGAATGTGTCGAGGCATTCGGGCTTTGGCGAAGTGAATGCGTGGTGAACAGCAGTCCATGCGCTTGAACCGACAGCGACATCGCCTTCGGCTTTCGCCTGTGCGGCGGGCTTGAAGAGTGGAGCGTCAACCACCCAGGTAAATGCCCAAGCCTTCGGGTCGATTAGATCGCACTTCTTGCCGATTTCGAGACGTGCAGCGCCCAGCAACTCGCGTGAAGCAGTCGGCTCGCCAGCAGCGAAGAAGATGCAATCACCGGGCTTTGCGCCTGTCGCCTCGCACAGGCCCTCGCGCTCGGCGTCAGAAATATTCTTGGCGACTGGGCCACCAACAGTGCCGTCCTCGGCAACCGTCACGTATGCCAAGCCCTTAGCGCCGCGAGCACGCGCCCATTCTTGCCACTTGTCAAAGGCGCGACGCGGCTGGGACGCACCACCAGGCATGACGACGGCACCAACATAGTCGGCCTTGAAAATGCGGAACGGTGTCTCGGCGAAGAACTCCGTCATCTCGACGAGCTCTTGACTGAAACGCAAATCGGGCTTGTCTGAGCCGAAACGCTCCATCGCGTCCTTATAGGTAATGCGGTCAATTGGGGTGGTGATTTCGTAGCCGATAAGCGCCCAGATTTCTTTCAAAATCTCTTCGGCAACAGCGATAACGTCCTCTTGATCAACGAATGACATCTCAATATCAAGCTGGGTAAATTCTGGCTGACGGTCGGCGCGGAAGTCTTCGTCGCGGTAGCAGCGGGCAATCTGGTAGTAGCGTTCCATGCCAGCGACCATGAGCAGCTGCTTGAACAGCTGGGGCGACTGCGGCAAGGCGTACCATGTACCGGGATTGAGACGAGCTGGGACGATAAAATCGCGCGCACCTTCGGGGGTGGAACGGGTCAAGGTCGGTGTTTCAATCTCGACGAAATCGTGGCTGTCGAGCACACGGCGGGCAGCAGCGTTCACCTTGGCGCGCAGGCGCAGAGCTTTCTGCTCAAAAGAGCGACGCAGATCGAGATAGCGGTATTTCAAACGCACATCGTCAGCAACATTGCCACTGTCTTCGGCATTGTCGGATACTTGGAAAGGCAGGGGCGCGCACGTGTTGAGGATTTCGAGCGTATCGGATTCGACCTCAATCTCACCTGTGGCAAGGGCAGGGTTTGCGTTACCCTCGGGGCGCTCACGCACAATACCAGTGACCTGTATACAGTATTCATTGCGCAGCTCATGAGCCACTTCTTCACGAATTGTCACCTGGGCAATTCCGGAAGCGTCACGCAAATCGATGAATGCGATTCCTCCGTGGTCGCGGCGGCGGTCAACCCAGCCTGTCAATGTTACTTCTTCACCAATGTCTTCTCGCCGCAGACTTCCTGCATAGCGTGTTCGCAACACAATTATTCCTTTCTCCGTGTTTCACCCGCTAGACGGGCGGGCTTAAACTTCCGTCAGACGAACGGAAGCTCCCTCTTATCCTAAGGGTATACGTGTGTAATAAGGTGGAGTGTTAATGCTCCAATACTCACACTTGGAGCACTCTCCCCGTCATTGCGAGGGAGTGAAACGACCGAAGCAACCTCGAGATCGCCGCGACGACGTGTTTAGGTATTAGATGGCAGCGAGTTTTGCGCGACGACGCTCAGCGAGCTCGTCGATTGGCGCTTCTTCTTCGACCTCTGCCCTATCGGTTGGCAGTTCAATAAGCGAGCCTTCGACTTCGCTCCAGACACGCCCAACAGCGATACCGAAAACGCCTTGGCCACCTTTAACGAGATCGATAACTTCGTCATCAGATGTACATTCGTACACGGATGCACCGTCACTCATAAGAGTAATAGAAGCTAAATCGTCCACACCGCGGGTCTTGAGCTGGTTGACAGCTGCACGCACCTGCTGGAGTGAGACGCCAGCGTCGAGCAGGCGCTTGACGATTTTGAGTACGAGAATGTCTTGGAAGGAATACAGGCGCTGTGAGCCTGAGCCTTGAGCTCCGCGAATGGAGGGAGAGACGAGCCCTGTACGCGCCCAATAGTCGAGCTGGCGATATGTGATACCGGCAGCCTGGCACGCTATCGGCCCTCGATAGCCAGTCTGCTCGTCAATATCAGCAAGCGGGTCGCCAAATAGCATTGGCTGGCGCGGCTTCATGTCACCCATGCTAACCTCCATCAGCAGGCATGTATTAAGACAACTAAGATAAGGGTATATCACTGGGACCGAATTGGGAACTAGGATGAGAAATCTCGGCGTGTCTAAAGTTCAAGTTGAAGTTGAACTTTTTGCTCTAGTACCTCTTCTACGAGGGATTTTGCTTGCTATCGCAACTCTACTTCGATATTTTCTGTCAAAAGTGCGCGGTAGAGGCGTGAGATGATTGTTGCGGCTTCGCCGGTTTTAGTGAGGGCGCGTTCTTGGGCAACACTTGTGCGTTTTGCCCTGTCTGTTGCAACGGATTGCACGACGTTGACTGCGTGGGAGTGGGCGGAGACGGCGATGGAGCGCACTTGGCGCGCGTCGAATCCTGCCTGTTGGAGCATGGAGGCGAAGCGGACGATTTCTGGGGCTTGGGAGGTGAAGCGCCCGCGTGAATCTGCTTTGAGAACACCGATTTTGACGAGTTCTTCGATATCGCTGAGCGAGACGCCGGTTAGGTCGGAGACTTCTGCGGGGCTCAGGCGTGTGCCGACTTGGGGCCGCTGGATGTCGTTGTCGCTGACGAGGCGCATGCGGCCAGAGGCGACGTTTTCGATGTCTTCTCCTGCGTCGAGTTGGCGTAGGAGTTCGCCGATTTGGTCGAGGGGTAGGTAGAGGTCGCGCTGTTGTTGGAGGACGAAGCGTAGACGTTCAACGTCGGCGGCGGAAAAGAGGCGGTGATTGGAGGCGGTTCGGTGAGAGTTGATGAGCCCGATAGTCTCGTAGTAGCGGATTTTTGAGAGTTCTAGTTTGGGGAATTCGCGTAGAAGACGCTCACGAAACTCGCCAATTTTTAGGGTTGGTTCATGCGAGAGGTCGTGGGGCCATGTTTCGGTGGGGTTCTCGCGAATTTCACCGGGTATTGCGGAGGAAACGGAAGCCATTAGTTTTCCGCCTGCGATCCGTAGAATACGAGACGGAATTTGCCGATTTGGACTTCATCGCCTGTGTTTAGTGCGGTTTCGTCGATACGTTCGCGGTTGACGTATGTGCCGTTGAGGGAGCCTGAATCGCGGATGACGAATTGGCCGTTCTCTTGACGTAGGAAGTATGCGTGACGACGTGAGACGGTGACGTCGTCGAGGAAGATACCTGCTTTGACGTGGCGGCCTGCGAGGGTTTCGTCTGCGTCGAGGAGGAAGCGTGCGCCTGAGTTGGGCCCAGATTGGGCGATGAGCAGGGCGCTGCCTTCGGGGAGGGATTCTACGGCTGCCAGTTCTTCGGCGGACAGTGGACGCTGAGGCGATGACGTGTTGGGTTGGGCAGCGTCAATGGCGGTAAAACGCGAGGTTTCACTCGGATTGTAGTCGCTGTCTAAAGCTTCGTTTTCGCCTAACATCTGTTCCTCCTACACTCATATTGGGCATAACAATCCTATAACGAAAATTGCCTGTCTACTAGCAACTTTTCGTGTCTATTGTCCCTATATTTTCTTTTTCTGCGGTATGACGGTAATGTATGAGCCGATTTTTTTGTGGTGAGGAAAAAGTCTCATTCTGCCTTTGAGACATAGGCGCTCAAATGGTGTAGCCTCAATAAGTCGATAAAACCCACAAGGTTTTTTGACGGACGGGCTATGGCGCAGTTTGGTAGCGCACTTGACTGGGGGTCAAGGGGTCGTGGGTTCAAATCCCGCTAGCCCGACGAACGGAGCAACGAGGAAAAGGCTGAAAGTCTTTTCCTCGTTTGCGTAGTGAGGAGGGATGTGAGCCTTGCGTAGCAAGGCGAACTGCCCGACGTAAAAACAAATGTCCGAACGAATACGAGCGAGGAAACTTTCCGCAGGAAAACACGCCGCCCGACAACGAGGAGCGGAAGGTCCGAGAAAGCTCGCTTTCTCGAGACTGTAGCGACGATGTTGTCGTAGGCACGAAGTGCCGAACACGAGAAAGTTCTAAATTGCCATATAGTGACTGCAATCCCGCCCGCGAAACCAGTCCCCTAGATAGCAATCAATAGACCGCAATCTCCGTCTGTCAAGCTCCTAGATTGCGACCTATCGGCTGCAATCTTGCGACGGAAAGAGTTACGCCCTCAACTCAGCGTTGAAGCGCTTGGTCACTTGCTTGATGATTGCCTTGCGAATACTGGCGACTTCGTCGCTCTTCAAGGTGTGGTCGGAGCGTAGACGCACAGCAAATGCCAGTGACTTCTTGCCCTCGTCAACCTGTTCACCGGTGTAGACGTCGAAGAGTCGGACAGACTCGATATCCTCTCCCCCGACTTTCTCGATGAGTGCCTGCACCTCGCGGGCAAGAACATTCTCGTCAAGCACAAAAGCAAAGTCCTCTTTGGCGGCTGGGTTGGTCAAGACTGGCGCGACAGAGACGGGCTTCGCGGGCTTCTTACCGATGAGCGCGTCAAGGTTGACCTCAAAAGCGATAGAGCGCTTAGGCAGCTCGTAGGCCTTGCACACGGCAGGTGCGAGCTCGCCAGCCCAGCCGACAATCTTGTTCTTGACGACAAGCTGCGCGCAGCGCCCTGGGTGCCAAGGGGCATGCTCGCTATCGGCTTTCACGACGAGTTCTGCGCCAACAGTGCGCGCAATAGTCTTGGCGGCTTCGATTGCGTCTCGCCAATCCCAAACAACAGGCTCGAAGCCTGCGCTGGCCTCGGTGACTGCACCACAGGCAACACCGGCAACATGGTAGGGCTGCTTCGGTGTTGCTTTGCGCATCTCCCGAAGCTCATCGTCCTCGGGGCGCTTGCCCGTACCAACGACAGGCGCAGCGCCTAAATCAGCCGGGCGTGTAACAAAGGACGCCTCAGTAATGGCAACGCTGGGATTGCCGCGCGAGACATTCAGACGCGCAGTAGAAAGTAGTGAGTCGAGTACGCTGGTGCGCATGAATGGCGCTTCTTCTTGGAGCGGGTTCGCCAAGCGGATGGCAAGGCGGCGCTCATCGTCGGCGGGAATTTGCTGCTTGTCGAAGTCGGCAGCGGAGACGAATGGGTAAGAGAGCACTTGCACCCAGCCTTGCTCGGCAAGGCCACGCATAACATCGCGGCGCTGACGCTGCATAGAGCTCAATCCATGCCCGGCAGGTGCGGCAGGCACAACCGAACCAATCTCGTCATAGCCGACAAGACGCGCAATTTCTTCAACGAAATGCGCAGGGCCAACAAGGTCAGGACGCCAGGTTGGCGGCGTCACCGTCAAAACGTCACCGTTCTCTTCAACCGTGCAGCCAATATCGCTCAAAATCTGGGCGACACGCGAAGTCTCAACCTGCAAACCAGTCAGACGCTCGACTTCAGTCGGATCAAAGCTTTGTGCCTGCGGCACACTAAACTCGCACAAATCCGAGACAGCACTATCGGCTTCTCCCCCGCCATATTCGACCAGAATATCGACGACGCGCTGCGCGGCAATCGGCGCAATCAGCGGGTCAACATAGCGCTCAAAACGCTTGGAAGCCTCCGAGGGCAGCTTGTGCCTGCGCGCAGTACGCGCGATAGAAACAGGGTCGAAGTGTGCGGCTTCAACGAGCACATTCGTGGTGTTCTCGGTGATTTCCGTGTCCGCGCCACCCATCACACCTGCCATGCCGATAATGCGCGCGCCATGCCCGCCCTCGCAGTCGGTAATCAGCAAATCTTCGGGGTTGAGGGTGCGCTCGATATCGTCGAGAGTTACGAGTGTCTCCCCCTCTTTTGCCCTGCGCACGACGATAGGCTCGGCGAGAGTGTCGAGGTCGTAGGCGTGCAGGGGCTGGCCGAGGTCAAGCATGACGTAATTGGTTGCGTCAACAGCCAAGGAAATGGGGCGCATTCCTGCCTCAGTAAGACGGTCGCGCATCCACTTGGGTGACTGGGCGTTGGGGTTGACCCCGCGAACAATGCGGGTGACGAAACGGTCGCAGCCGACATTGCCATGGATTGGGGCATCGTCCTCAACGAGGACCTTAAAGCCGTTGTCGGTCGCAGCCGGTAGAGGCTGGGCGAGATTTTCTTCAAGCCCTAAATCGGTAAACTCTGCGCCTGTCGAATGGTGGTATTCGCGGGCGACGCCACGCATGGAGAAGCAGTAGCCGCGGTCGGGCGTGATATTGATTTCGAGGGTTTCTGCGCTGATGCCAAGCAAAGGCAGAGCGTCAGAACCGACGGGAGGCAGTTCGGCAATAGCGGCCTCGTCGCCTTCGCGTGCAAGGACGATAATGCCGTCGTGATCTTCGCCAATACCCAGCTCGCGCGCCGAGCAAATCATGCATCGGAAATATGACCGTAGGTCTTGCGTGCGGAAATCTCGAAACCGCCAGGCAGAACAGCGCCAGGCAGGGAGACAACAACGTAATCCCCTGCCTCGAAATTGTGTGCGCCGCAGATAATGCCGCGTGAGGGCAGGTCGGAGGGCTCTTTACCGCTACCAGGCTCGTCATTGTATTCGCC
>JAFYHO010000124.1 GCA_017539125.1 Actinomycetaceae bacterium
ACCTCAGCGGCACAGCCATTCTTTTCCGCTTCGAGCAGCATGCGCCCAAGGCGCGGGTCAATCGGCAGGCGCGAGAGCTGCCAGCCGATACGAGTCAGGCGCATAGACTTTTTGCCTCTTACAGGACGAGTATCCAGCGCACCAATCTCCTCCAACAGCTGAATGCCCGCGCGGATAGCACGCGGAGTGGGCGGGTCTATAAAGGGGAACGCAGAAATATCGCCCAGCCCGACAGAGAGCATTTGCAAAATCACCGATGCCAGCGAAGTGCGCTGAATCTCGGGCTGCGTGTATTCGTCGCGGTGCTCAAAATCGTCCTGCGAATACAAGCGAATACAGATACCGTCAGCCACGCGCCCGCAACGCCCCGCACGCTGATTGGCGCTCGCCTGCGAGACGGGCTCAATCGGTAGACGCTGCACTTTCGTCTTGGACGAAAAACGCGAAATGCGCGCTGTGCCAGCGTCAATGACATAGCGAATCCCGGGGACGGTCAGCGATGTCTCGGCAATATTCGTCGCCAGAATAATGCGGCGGTAAGAGTGGGGGGCGAAAATGCGCTGCTGTTCGCCAGTATTCAAACGGGCAAAAAGTGGGAGGACTTCGACTGCTCCGGGCACGCTCGATTTCTCGCCCGGCTCGACATAGCGCGCTCCCAAGTGATCAGCGAAAGCCGCTTGCGTATCGCGGATTTCGCCCTCGCCAGAGAGAAAGACGAGAATATCTCCGCCTCCCTCGCTCATCAGTTCATCAGCAGCGTCAAGAATGCCTGTCGTCTGGTCGATACTGCGGACGCGCTCTATTTCGTCATTCCTTTTTTCGTCATCGCGAGGAGCGTTCCTTTTTCCGTCGTCGCGAGGAGCGTCAGCGACGAAGCGATCTCTACTTCCAGTATTGCGATTTAAGGACTGGAGATTGCTTCGTCGCGCCTTTGGCGCTCCTCGCAACGACGGGGGAGGGGAGGTTGCCGCGTCGCTCGCTCCTCGCAATGACGACGAGGGGTTCTCAGGACGCTCAAGAGGACGATAGCGAATCTCGACAGGATAGGTACGCCCCGACACCTCAATGACAGGCGCGCTATCACCCGCCCGCCCGCCGAGCATGCGCGGTCCGAAATGCGCAGCGAAACTCTCAGTGTCAATCGTTGCCGAGGTAATAATGACTTTCAAATCGGGGCGCTGCGGCAGGATATTGGCGATATATCCCAGCAAAAAGTCGATATTGAGAGAGCGCTCGTGTGCCTCGTCAATGATGAGAGTGTCATAGCGCTTCAAGAGAGGGTCGCTTTGAATCTCGGCAAGCAGAATGCCGTCAGTCATCAGCTTGACGAGAGTGCTATCGCTTGTCTCGTCAGTAAAACGCACCTGATAGCCGATAGTTTCGCCGAGCTGAACGCCCAGCTCATCGCAGATACGCGCGGCGACCGAGCGGGCCGCAATACGGCGGGGCTGGGTATGCCCGATGAGTCCCGAAATACCACGCCCCAGCTCAAGGCAGATTTTTGGCAGCTGGGTCGTCTTACCAGAGCCCGTCTCGCCAGCGACAATGACGACCTGATTCTCCGCAATAGCTCGCGCAATTTCCTCACGCCGCGCGCTAACTGGCAGGTCGGGATAGGTGATTGCGGGTACGGAAAGGCGGCGGGCTTCGAGCTGCTGCGCACTAAAGCCCGTGTGTTTTCGCGGTGTTTGTTCCGTGCCCATCGCTCTTATTGTCTCAGGTCATTACCCCGTTGGGCGAAGTTGTGTAAGCCCTCTCAGGGCTTCTTCTCCTCATTGTGAGAATTTTTCGCACAAGCTACAGAATTTGGGCCACCAGAGGAACACTTAGGAAGTAACGGCTCCAAGCGCACAATAATGCCGCGGTGGTCAGACTCGCCAACATTCACAATCTCAGCAGAAACGCCCTGATATTGCCCATTCGTCAAAACCCTATCGATTGGTGCGGCGAAGAAGCCGGGAAGATTGCTTGGCCACGTGCCAAGCCCGCCCACTTGAGCTTGCTCGCCAGCATCCGCACATTGCACACCTAAATGCAAAGCCGCCTCATGGTCTGCCGTCGAATTGAAATCGCCCGCCATAATCACATTCTCATAGGTGGCACAGGTCGAATACGCCTCGAACATATCCACGCGCCACGAGCGCAAAAATGCTTGAGAAGGGGCAACCGGGTGGACGGCGACAAAAGTGGGGCCGGTGTTGTCCGCAGGCTTAGCCATAACTCCATGTATCGTTTTTTCTGAATCGATAAAAGAATCATCGGCAACATATGTACCGAAAGAAGTCGAGACGAGCAAAACAGTCGAAGAATACTCGCTGTCATAGACGGAACGTCCATTAGTGAAAAGCTGAAAATCTAAACCGTTACTGGCTAATAAAGACACAAGTTTTTCGCCGTTTTGTGTGGAGGTTTCCGGCAAAGCCACAACATTAGCTTGTGAATCAGCAATCAGCGTAGCAATCTCTTCCATAGGTACGCTGCCGCCAGCCGTGTTGTATTCCAGCACGGTAATATCGCCGGCACTTTTCGCTTCGACGGCAGTATTGGGCGCGAGCCCGCGCCACGCCATTATCCCAATATGTCCAAGGCTTGCCACGAACAGGGCAAAAGCCAGCGTCAGGGCGATACGCCCGCGGTTCAATAAGGTTTTGCGAATCAGGCCCATGACGAGGAAGAATAGGGCGAGCAGGGCAAGCCCAGCGGCAATCCAGCCGCGGAAAGCGAGGATTTGTGCGACGGGGGAGCGCAGGGTAATTTTTGTGGCTTCCACGAGAATATCAGGCTTGACAGACAGCAGCGCGGGGGCAGCAATCGCCAGGGCGAGCGCTCCTGTGATAACACTCGATAGTCGTATTCTCATGTGTCCACCTTTCCTGTGCTGTGAGCATACACCGTAAAGGCGAGCAATGGGCAGAAGCGGCATCGATAACGCCAGGAGCAGATTAGGTGTGACGCGGACGCACTTCTTGTTAGTGTAGACAGAGAGAGAAAGGGGAAAGCCATGCGTATTGCACTCGTGCTTGGCTCAGGCGGGGCGAAGGGGTACGCCCATATCGGGGTGATTGAGGAATTAAAATCGCGCGGACACGAAATCGCTGTTATTTCAGGCTCGTCTATGGGCGCGGTTGTCGGCGGGCTCGAGGCGGCTGGCACGCTCGACGAGTTCCGCGACTGGGCATGTTCGTTGAGCCACCTTGAAGTTTTGCGATACATGGATATCGGTCTTGGGCGCGGGGGAGTGCTCAAAGCTGAACGTTTCATCTCTAAACTCGATGAGCTGTGCAACGGCGTCCACATTGAAGATTTGCCCTTAGCTTTCACAGCGGTTGCCACTGATATTACTGCTCGCCGTGAGGTGTGGTTCCAGCGCGGCCCGCTCGCCTCGGCAATCCGCGCTTCGATAGCCGTCCCTGGTTTTATCGCTCCCGTCCTGCTTGGCGACCATCTTCTTGTGGACGGCGGCGTTCTCAATCCCGTCCCTGTCGAGCCAACTTTGGGTGTGCCCACCGATGTGACGATCTCGGTTTCTCTGCACGGGCGCGATTCCCTTTTCGATATGCAGCTTCTTGCCGATGCTGGCAATCTGGAGAATCTTGACGACGAGGGCGAGAGTTCTCCGCTCTCCAAACGTATAGGGGAGAAAATTGCTGGCTTCTTCTCGCCCACTTCGCAGGCTACTTCGCAGGCTTCCCCGCAGGTGTCTTTGCAGGATGGTCCGGAGTCACCCCAAGAAGAGGGGCATTCTCTTATTGTTGCTGACGGTCGCGCTTCTATTGTTGACGTGATGGAAATGTCGTTGAGCACGATGGAGGCGAAGATGGAGAAAATTCGTCAAGCAGTATTCCCTGCTCATGTGCATATTGATATTCCTGCTGACGTGTGTTCTACGTGGGATTTCTACCGCGCCGCCGAGGTTATAGAGGTCGGACGTGAGCGTGCAATCGAGGCTTTCGACAGGGTTGGTTTGTAAGCGCTACGGGGTGCGTGCGGGGGTGCGTGCGACAATTATTTCAATTGTGTAACAAGTGACTAAAGTCCCATATTTTTGTTTGTTTGCGGGGTAGCATGACATCTGCGGGGACGTTACGCGTCGCGCGTAACGGTAATCTGTAAGACGCCCATGCGAGTGGGCACGAGACAAGGATACGGAGGCTGCATGTCCCAGCTGCCAGCTCCCAATATCGCCCGTGTTCTTGATCGGACTGCCTTTTTACGCCCCGATGCTCCCAGTTTGACTTACCACAAAAAAACGTGGACTGCCCTTGATGCTGCCCTAGAAAGTCGCCGTCTCGCCCAGCTTCTCCTGCGTGCAGGCGTGAGTGCTGGCGACCGCGTCATGATTATCTCCCGCAATTCCCCATACCACCTCTTTACCCTTGTCGCTTGCGCGCGCATCGGTGCTATTGTCGTCCCCATCTCCCCCTCCCTCACCCGCTACGAAATAGCGAATCTCGTCAATTTCTGCGCTCCGCGCCTCATCATTTGTTCACCAGAAGTCGCGGCTTTCGGCACTTTCGACTCGCAGGGCACAATCTTCCACTACGTCATCGATGACGATCCAGTTGCCGGCCCGCTTGGTCCAGCCCTGAAACAGGGTTATATCGGCTTGTCTGCCACCCTCGCTGTGCTCGATGGCGATTTCATCAGTGATAGCGCGCGCGCGCCCGGTCTAGGCACACGCGAATACCCGCAGGGCAATGTGCTCATGCACATTATTTCGGGTGAAGCCAGCAGGCCGCGGGCAGTCTGCCTCAGCGAGAAGCAGCTCTTTTGGGCGGCACGCAATATGCGCGACGAATTCTTCTATGGCCCAGGCGATGTCACCCTTGTCCTGTCTCCCATGTCCAGCGCGGCAGGTCTTGGCGGCGGAGTCATCAATATTTTTGCCGCTGGCGGCCACCTCATTCTCATGCACGCTTTCGAGCCGCTGGAAACGCTTCGGATTATTGAAGAATACTCCGTCACCCTCATGTTCGGTGTGCCGAGCGTTTACCGTGCCATCCTGGACACTCTCGCCACACACGGTGGGGATATTTCCTCTGTGCGAGTGCCGATGATTGGTGGCACTCTCGTCCCTGACAATCTGCTCGAGGACATGCAAAATCTTGGACTGTCGCCGATTAACGTGTGGGGCACCGCCCATATGGGAGGCCCCGGTATTTATCTGCCGTCTGCTTTCATCAAGGACCACCCCAGCGCTATCGGACATCCCTTCCCGTATATGCAAGCCCGCGTTGTCGATCCCGTCACCGGCGAGGACGTTCCCGACGGTGAGGTTGGCGAGTTGATTGTGCGTGGCCCAAGCGTGTCCACACACATGTGGCATGACAACGAGCTGACGCAGGATACTTTCTCTGACGGTTGGCTGAAAACAGGCGATTATGTTTCCAGTGACGGTTCTTTCTTGTCCCTGGCAGGGCACAGTTTGAAGCGTATCGTCACAAGCGGCAGGTGTGTGTGTGCCGGAGAAGTCGAGGATGTGTTGAGTGGCTATGACGGTTTGAAAGACGTGGTGGTTTGCGGTATCCCTGACGAGTTGTGGGGCGAGACGGTTGTGGCAACAATTGTTCTTGACGAGGGAGCGCCAGTGCCAACCCTCGGCGAAGTTCAAGAGTTTTGCGCCCAGCGTCTTGCCGCATATAAGCTTCCGCGCCTGTTGCTTGTGCTGCCAGAGATTCCGCGTACCGACGGGGGAGAAGTGGATCGCAGCCAAGTGCGCGATCTCGCAATTTCTCCGGCTGTTCCTGAGCCTGTGCCTGCACCCATCACCAATACTGTTTCGCTCTCTCCTGTTTCTGCTCCTTCACCGGGTTCTGCGCGCTCTGCGTCCTCATCGAGCAGGGCACGTTCAGCTTCGTCGGCTTCCTCGGCGAACTAGCCCGACCGAAACAATTTCCCTAACCCGTCATCGCGAGGGAGCCTGAAAGGCGACGATGACGAGTGGAAGGCTCACGAAAGTTCACTTTCGTGTAGCTGTAGCGAGGAAATCGTAAGAGGCGAAGCCGAATACCGTGGCGATCTATATGAACACGATTGCTTGCTTTGCAACGCAAGCAGTATAGGGACTATAGATTGCTTCGTTACTCGCTGACGCTCGCTCCTCGCAACGACGGGAAAGTAATCGTGGCGCTCTTCGCAATGTCGGGAAAGTAATCGTGGCGGTCTAGCCGTGTTGCTCGCGCTGTGTCAGTTACCACCGATATTTTTGCCCGTGTGCGTATCCTAGGAAACCCAAGAGGGCTATTATTGCCAGCGTGAGTGAAGGCAAAAATGTACGCAAAGATTTGCGAAATGTCGCTATTGTCGCCCATGTTGACCACGGCAAGACCACCCTCGTGGACGCTATGCTCTGGCAGTCGGGGGCTTTCGGCGAGCGTGCGACCGTTGAAAAAACCGGCGTGCGCGTCATGGATTCGGGCGACCTGGAGCGCGAGAAGGGCATTACGATTCTCGCGAAGAACACGGCTATTGACTATCGCGGAGAGGCGGCAGCGCGCTACGATTCGCCAGAGGGCGTGACAATCAATGTCATTGATACGCCTGGCCACGCCGATTTTGGTGGGGAGGTCGAGCGCGGCTTGTCGATGGTTGACGGTGTTGTTTTGCTCGTGGACGCCTGTGAGGGGCCGCTTCCGCAGACCCGTTTTGTGCTGCGCAAAGCCCTTGAGGCTGGGCTTCCCGTCATTACCGTCGTCAATAAGGTTGACCGCCCAGACGCGCGCATTGCCGAGGTTGAGGGCGAGACTCAAGACTTGCTGCTTTCCCTCTATGCCGATCTTGACGAAGCCGATGATGAGCTGCTTGACCAGCTGCTCGAGATTCCCGTCATTTACTGCTCGGCGAAGGCCGGTTATGCCGATATTTTGCGCCCTGAGGACGGCTCGCTCCCGCACAATACTGACCTTGAGCCGCTCTTCGAGGCGATTTTGAAGCATATTCCTGCACCTGCTTATGAGGAGGGCGCGCCACTGGCAGCACAGGTGACAAACCTAGACGCTTCGCCATTCCTCGGTCGCCTCGCGCTGACCCGTATTTATTCGGGTGAGCTCGTCAAAGGTTCGACGGTTGGCTGGGCGCGTGCGGACGGCAGTATCAGCCGCGTGCGTATTTCTGAGCTGTTGATTACCAAGGGCTTGGAGCGCAAGAGTGCCGAGCGTGCCTATGCTGGCGATATTGCTGCTGTGGCAGGTATCGAAGAGATTACGATTGGCGATTCCCTCGTTGACCCCGATAATCCGCAGCCGCTCCCGCTCATTCACGTGGATGCTCCCGCCATTTCGATGACTATCGGCATCAACACGTCGCCGCTCGCTGGCAAGGAAAAGGGGCACAAGCTGACCGCCCGCCAGGTCAAAGACCGCCTCGATGCCGAGCTGATCGGCAATGTGTCGATTCGCGTGCTTGACACTGAGCGACCAGAGACGTGGGAAGTTCAAGACCGCGGCGAGCTGGCGCTCGCAATTTTGGTCGAGAATATGCGCCGCGAAGGCTTCGAATTGACAGTTGGAAAACCGCAGGTCGTCACGCAAAAAATTGACGGCGTGCTCAGCGAACCGATGGAGCGCGCAACGATTGACGTACCCGAAGAATACCTCGGAACCGTCACCCAGCTGATGGCAGAGCGCAAAGGCCGCATGGAGACAATGTCGAATCATGGAAGTGGCTGGGTGCGCATGGAGTTTATCGTGCCCGCTCGTGGCATGATTGGTTTCCGCTCGCCTTTCTTGACGGCGACGCGCGGCACGGGTATCGTCTCCTCCCTCTCGGAAGGTTTCGCGCCGTGGCTCGGCGAGATTCCCGCGCGCAAGACCGGCTCACTTGTGGCTGACCGCGCTGGCAGCGTGACCGCTTATGCTCTTCAGCGCCTCGAGGATCGCGGAGTGTTCTTCGTTGAGCCTGGACAGGAAGTCTATGAGGGTCAGGTTGTCGGCGAGAGCCCACGCGAAGGCGATATGGACGTCAATGTTGTGCGTGCCAAAGAGATGACAAATATTCGCTCCTCGACAGCGGATGTCTATGAGACGCTTCAAGCGCCACGCAAGCTCACCTTGGAAGAGTCTATCGAGTTCCTTTCCGACGACGAGTGCCTCGAGGTTACCCCTGAGATTGTGCGCATCCGTAAAGTAGTCTTAGACGGGAGCACGCGCCGGCGGGCTGCTGGCCGTGCCAAGAAAGCCCGCTAAAATTTAATGGTGTCGAGACAAGGGAAACCGTCGTTGCGATGGTCTCTCCCCTCCGTCGTTGCGAGGAGTGACCGAAGGGAACGACGAAGCAATCTCGAGGTTGCCGCGCTCGCCTTCGGCTCGCTCGCAACAACGGGAAGTACTCGCAATGACAGAAAAGGAAGAAAAGGTAGTGGGCATATGGTGAAGAAGATTTTGATTGGGCTCATCCTTGGGGTGTTGACGGGTTTATTAGGGGTGGCTGCACACGCAGGTTTTGTAGACATAGCACTTCTGGGGCTCTTCCTTGCTCTTGTCTTTGTGGCTGCTGGAGCGTGGTTCACTATTGAATGGTTTGACACTATCGGTTGGCTCGTCTATCTTATTGCTCTTTTTGCGGTGACTGCTTTCTTGCTTTTTGCTCCCCCTGCAGGTGATATGCTCGTCACTCCACAAAAATGGGTTTCAGAGGCGTATGTTGTCCTTGCGCCGATTGCTGCGATTATCCCTGCCGTTCTCGTGACCTGGATTAATTCTCGTCGTTGCGAGGAGTGACCGAAGGGAACGACGAAGCAATCTCTAGTGGTGTTATTGCCGTGAGGGGACTGGAGGTTGCCGCGCTCACTCCGTTCGCTCGCAACGACGGCGGGTAGGGGAGTGGAGTCCATTACGGCAGAAGATTTTCGCGGTATGGCGCTATAAGATTGCTGTGTCAAGCGAGTGGATAAGGTCAATCAGTGAGCCTTTTGGAACGACAAGCGCGTGCCATACGCGCAGAGATTGCAGAAAACCACGCCGCCGCCGAGACTCCGCCAAAGATGGCGCAACGGCGAGCGGCTCTTTTCTTGCGCTCGCGTTATCCAGACATAGCTCCTGCGTGGCAAGAAGCGTTTCAGCAGGAAGTGGAGGAAACTTCCGTCCCGCCCCACGAGGACACAGCCGATACGCCTGACGCTCCGCAGCCACAACCCCTTGCTTTCTTCTTCCCGCCTCGCCCTAACACCACAGGGAAATACGCTCCTTCTCTCAAGCGCCGCGCGGCTATACGCAAAGCAGAGATTGCCGAGCTTGAAGAAGCCGAAGCCACGTTCAAACCGTCCGCGGCATCAACACGTTTCTTCCGCAGCACGCCTACCCGCGACTTAACACCCCCCACAGAAACCGTCGCCGTCACAAGCGAAAAGAAAAAACGTCTGCGTCTATCGCCTAAAAAATGGGGGCTTATCGGCGCAGCTGCGCTGGTATGTGCGGGATATATCGGTGTTGCCGCTACGCATAGCGATGTCGTCCCTCAAGGCACGACGGTCGCCGGTGTCGATATTGGCTCTCTCAGCCCTGAGCAGGCCGCCGCGAAACTCAGTAGCGAACTCGGCGATAAAACGTCCACAAAATTCGCCGTCACCTTGCCCGATAGTGACGAGGGAATACCTGTCGATCCTGAAAACTACGATTTAACTCTTGACGCGGATGAAACTGTCGATTCTGTGAGCGGTTTTTCGCTCGCGCCCACATCTGTTGTGGCTCATCTTTTCGGCGGCGGCGAGCATGATCCTGTTGTCCACTATGACGAGGTCAAACTTGCCGAGCAATTACAGGATATCCAATCCCACGTCGAGGGTGGCTATGTGAACGCGAATATTACGTTCGAGAATCTCGAGCCGACTTGTGTTCCAGCGCAGGACGGCCTTGGCATCGACCGTGAGGACGCGACCGACGCCTTGACAGTCGGAGCTTTCACTGCCAAGAAGCCCATCGCTTTATCGCTTTCCCAAATGTCGCCACCCGTTGACGATGACGCTGCACAAGAGGCTATCGAGAAATACGCGCGCCCGCTTGTCGCCGGCAATATCGAGATTACCTACGAGCAGATAACAGTCCAAGCCACACCCGAAGCGCTCGCTAAAGCGGCACATTTCGTTCCCGTTGACGATGAGCTCGTTCTACAGCTTGACGGGCAGAGCCTAGCGGCTCCCATCTACGAGCGTAACCCTGAGGGGCTCACCCCCGGTACGGACGCCGTCATCACGATTGTCGACCACAAGAAGGTGGAGATTACTCCCTCGACTGACGGCATTGGTATTGACGGCGAGCGTCTATCGGCAGATATCGTTGACCTGCTCGATGAGGGTGGTGACGCCAAGCGTTCTGTCACAGCATATACGGCACCCGTCCCTGCCGCTTTCAGCACGAAAGACGCGGAGAATATGGGGATTACCGAGATAGTCTCCGAAATTGATACGCCTTTCCACGTCGATTACTATCGCACTCTGAATCTCATTCGTGGCGCGGAACTGACAAGCGGGAAACTCATACGTCCAGGGGAGACTTTCGTGCTTTCCGAAGCGCTCAGTCCCGTCGATGCCAGTAATGGTTTTTATCCAGCAGGCATGATTATCGGCGGTCAGCATAAAGACGGCATGGGTGGCGGTCTGTCGCAGATTACTACCAACACTTTTAATCTTGGTTATCTTGCTGGCTACACCGATGTGGAACATCACCCGCATTCCTATTATTTTGAACGCTATCCTATGGGTCACGAAGCCACTCTTGCTATTGGCGGCTTCGATATGAAATGGACAAATAACACTCCGTATGGCGCGATTATCGATTCATGGGTTGAGGACGGTTATGTGCATTCGCGCCTGTGGTCGACAAAGTATTGGGATGTTGAAGTTGTTACTAGCGAGCAGCGCAATATATATCCCTCGGGATGGGTGACGAGAACGGATCCGGGGTGTGTTGCTACTGGTCGTGGACAGCCTGGTTTCACGGTGACGGTTTCGCGCACTGTCCGTCGCGGCGCAGAAGAGTGGACTGAGACGGCTGATGTCAGCTATCAGCCTGATCATGGGGTGAGGTGTGTAACGCCAGAGCCGAAGCCGAGCGATACGCCCAGCCCTGATTCTTCTGAATAAGCGCGGGGCTTTGCTGGGTGGTTTTGACGTGGGATTTTGCTGTGGGCTGACCCACCTACTTCCCGTTTTACTCTTTTTTCTGCGCCGAAAAGAGCTAACCTTTTCCTAGGAGAATGCACAGCCGTTGTGCGTAGCCGAAAGGATTGAACATGGCGTATATCATCGCTTTACCGTGTGTTGATGTCAAAGATAAGGCCTGTGTGGACGAGTGTCCTGTCGATTGTATCTATGAGGGTGAGCGCTGCTTGTATATCCACCCCGACGAGTGTGTCGATTGTGGAGCGTGCGAGCCCGTGTGCCCAGTCGAGGCCATCTATTACGAGGACGATGTTCCCGAGGATTGGTCGGCATTTACCGCGGTCAACCGCGAGGTCTTTGACGAGGTTGGCTCTCCCGGTGGTGCGTCCCAGCTTGACGGGCCGATTGCCGACCACGCTTATGTGGCTGGGCTTGAGCCACAAGCCTGATATTTTCGCAGCGCGGTATCATGACTTTTTACGCTGAGCGTTTGCCCGATTTTCCGTGGGATTCGTTGACTCCTATACGTCAGCGTGCCGCCGAGCACCCACAGGGCGTCTGCGATTTGACGATTGGGAGCCCCGTCGATTCTGTGCCCGTGGGCGTGCAGGAGGCTCTTATGCTCGGGAGCGATGCGCATGGCTACCCGCCGACGGTTGGCACGGCCGAGTTGCGCGAGGCGATTGTCGATTTTGTGGAGCGCGAGCGCGGTGTTACTGGGAATGTTGGCATTATTCCTGCTCTAGGCTCGAAAGAAATGGTGGCTTTGTTGCCCTCTTTCCTCGGCTTGGGGGAGGGAGCTATAGTGGCTTTTCCTGCTATCGCCTATCCGACCTATGATGTTGGCGCGCGTCTTGCCGGCTGTGAGCCGATGCTTCTTGACACTGAGAGTGACCCCGCAGGCTGGGATAGCGATATTTCTTTGCTGTGGTTGAATTCCCCGAGTAATCCGCATGGGCATGTGCTGAGTGTGGAGCAGCTACGGCGCATTGTTGCCTGGGCGCGCGAGAATGACGTGATTGTTGCGAGCGATGAGTGCTATGCACCCTTGTGTTGGGGTGTTGACGAGGCTCCTTCGCTTTTGGACAAGCGCGTGTGTGGGGGAGATACTCGCGGTCTGCTCATGCTCTATTCGGTGTCGAAGCAGTCGAATATGGCTGGCTATCGCGCTTCGTTCCTTGCAGGAGACACTGAGTTGATTGCGGGTATTACGGAGTTGCGTAAGCATTGTGGTTTTATGATGCCTTCGTTTGTGCAGCACGCTATGGCTGTGGCTTTGGGTGATAGTGAGCATGTGGATGCTCAACGTGAGGTCTATGCGCGCAGGCGCGAAGTGCTGCTTGACGCCGTGGAGCGTGCGGGGTTGGTCAATGATGACGATCGTGTTGCCGGCTTGTACCTGTGGGTGCGCGCGCCCGAAGCGCTCGGGGTGAGCGGTTGGGATATTGTGCGCGCGTGCGCCGAGCTGGGAGTTATTGTTACTCCTGGCGATTTCTACGGCGAGGCCGGGCGCGATTTCGTGCGCATGTCTCTGACGGCGACTGACGAAGCCATTTCTGCTGCCGCCGCCCGCCTGCCTGCGCTTTCTGCCCTCTTAGAGGCGAATGCCTAGTTCGCTTTCGATGAGGTCGAAGGTGGCGGCGATGGCCTTGTCCATGTCGTAGTACTTGTAGGCGCCCAGACGGCCGGCAAAGACAATATTCTCCTGCTCGCGTGCCAACTCGGCATACTGCTCATACAAAGCCGTATTGCGCTCGTCATTGACCGGATAATACGGCTCATCGCCCGGGGCCCAATCCGCTGGATACTCGCGGGTAATCACCGTATGGTCCTGCGTGCCGAACTCAAAATGCTTATGCTCAATAATCCTTGTATACGGAATCTCGCGCTCAGTGTAGTTCACGACAGCCACGCCCTGATAATTCTCCTCATCAAGACGTTCCGTCTCAAAACGCAGCGAACGATACTCAAGAGTGCCCAGGCGATAGTCAAAGAACTCGTCAATCGGCCCGCAATAAATCGTGCGCTCAGCAACCTGCCCTTCACGGGCAATCAAATCCTTGTAATCCGTATTCAAACGCACCTCAATACCCTCAAGCATCCGCTCAACCATAGCCGTATAGCCACCAATCGGAATACCCTGATAGCGGTCGTTGAAATAGTTATTGTCATACGTAAAACGACAGGGCAGACGCTTAATAATCGACGCAGGCAACTCACTGCACGAGCGCCCCCACTGCTTCTCCGTATAGCCCTTGACAAGCTTCTCAAAAATATCACGCCCCACAAGCGACAGCGCCTGCTCTTCCAAATTACGCGGCTCGTCAATATTTTCCGCCGCGACCTGCTCGGCAATCTTCGCGCGCGCTTCTTCAGGTGTGCGAACCCCCCACATCTTCGAAAAAGTATTCATATTAAAGGGCAGGTTATAGATTTCACCGCGATAGTTAGCGATAGGAGAGTTGACGTAATTATTAAACTCGGCAAAACGATTGACGTAATCCCACACATTCTTCATCGACGTATGAAAAATATGCGCCCCGTAACGATGGAACTGGATACCGTCAACATCTTCGGTATACACATTGCCCGCCAAATGCTCACGCTTATCAATCACCAAAACCCGCTTACCAGCATCCGCCGCCTCACGAGCAAAAACCGCCCCGGAAATACCGGCTCCAACAACGAGATAGTCATAGTGGCTCACGATAATATTCCTCCTGTTAGAAGTGCCACGTTATTGTGACATCATATGCCAGATAGAGAGATAAATGGTGCAAGTTGCGCTCCCATGCCACGCTCATCTCATATATACTCTTCTCATTAGTTCTGACCTACTGACCTATGTGCTGCGATATAGATATGTGTATTGAATGCATTATTTTTGTGTGTCGTTACATATTGACGTACTAGTTTTGCTTTTCAGATTAGTTGCACAGACTATGAGACAACAGGTAGGGTGTAGGCAAAGTTTCCTATGTATATAGACGTTGGAAAGGAGTCGATATGACTGACACGAATGCAAATAACGCTACTTTTACCGTAGGCGATACAAATGTTGAATTTGAACGAGTGAGCGCTACTCAAGGTTCGGATGGTTTTTCCATCGCACCTTTGCTCGCCAAGACAGGCACGGTGACACTTGATCCTGGTTTCGTCAACACAGCCTCATGTACCTCGGATATCACATATATTTCGGGCAGTGAAGGCATTTTGCGTTACCGTGGCTATCCGATTGAGGAGCTGGCTGAGAACTGTTCCTTCTTGGAAGTGGCCTACCTTCTTATTTACGGTGAACTGCCGAATCCCACTTCCCTCGCTGCCTTTGGTCGTCGTATCAACGAGCACACGCTCTTGCATGAGGATTTCAAGCGCTTCTTCACCGCTTTCCCCTCGCAGGGTCATCCCATGGCGATTCTCCAGTCAGGCATTGCAGGCATGGCTACCTACTACGAGCACACTCTTGATCCTAAGGATGAGGAGCAGCTCGACATGGCGAGTATTCTTCTGCTCGCTAAGGTGCCGACCATGATTGCCTATATTGCTAAGCGTGCAATCGGTCTGCCGTTGCTCTATCCGGATTCTTCGCGCTACTACACCGAGGACTTCATCCGTATGACCTTCGGTTTGCCGTATCAGGGCGAAGAAATCGACCCGCTTGTCGTGCGCGCGCTCGACACCCTGCTTATTCTTCACGCTGACCACGAGCAGAACTGTTCAACCTCAACCGTCCGCTTGGTTGGCTCTGCACAGGCGAACCTCTACTCCTCGGTTGCTTCCGGTGTGGGCGCTCTCTCTGGTCCTCTGCACGGTGGCGCTAACGAGGCTGTTATGCGCATGTTGCGCGAGATTCGTGACGCAGGTTTGACGGTTGACGAATTCGTTTCTCAGGTTAAGGACAAGAAGAACTCCGTCCGCCTGATGGGCTTCGGTCATCGCGTTTACAAGAACTTCGATCCGCGCGCGCGTATCGTCAAGTCTTTGGCTGACGAGATCCTGCCGCGTCTGGGTTCTGAGAACGAGCTCTTTGACATTGCCAAGAGCCTTGAAGAAGCCGCACTGTCCGACGAGTACTTCGTCGCACGTCGCCTCTACCCGAATGTTGACTTCTACACGGGTCTTATCTACGAGGCAATGGGCTTCCCCGCAAAGATGTTCACGCCGTTGTTCGCTCTCGGCCGTCTGCCGGGTTGGATTGCTCAGTATCGTGAGCTCATCAACGACCCGACTCAGCGCATTGGCCGTCCGCGTCAGGTTTACACCGGCGAGACAGAGCGTCATTGGATTCCGCGCGAAGAGCGCCAGACTGCAGATCTTCTGCATCTGTCCGATTCGCTCAATGTTGCAAAGCTTTAATGTGACACGTCTACACGAAACCCCCTGCTTCGGCAGGGGGTTTCATTTTTTGCCCAATCCATCGGGGCATAAAAAACGGAGAGGGCTTTCAAGAAGCCCTCTCCGCTCTAGTAGATAGGTTCGTTAGCGCACCGAAGCGCCACGGATGCGGTCAACGATTTCCTGAAGGGCATCGCCTGACGCGCCGTCTTGTGGCAAAGCGTCAATAGCGCCTGTCAAGGTGGAACGACGGAACATGATGTTATCCAAGCCCGCAAGGTGCTTAGCCTTGACAACACCAGGATTCTCAATGTAACCGTTTGCGCCAGGAGCAATACCACCGGTTGGAAGAATTGTCACCTTGTCTTCACTCTTGATGTACAGACCCTCTTCAACAGAGCAGTTGTTACCAAGAGCAATACCAACACCAGCGTTGTTGCCGATACGGCAGTTCTCTCCAAGGCTGACATGTTTCATGTCGCCAGTAGCGTAGTCGTCACCAACAGTCGAAACACCGCCACCAATAATTGAATTGGCGCCGACAGTCACGCCCTTGTTGACGCGGCCCTCAATCATAACCGGACCAAGAGTGCCGGCGTTGAAATCGACGAAAGCAGCGTGCGTGACAATCGTGCCTTCCGCGAGATAAGCGCCAAGACGCACGCGGTCAGCATTAGCTATGCGAACTCCATCGGGAATGACGTAGTTTGTCATACGCGGGAACTTACCGACGGTATAGACGCGAGGCGGGATACCTTGTGCGGCAGTAATGCGCATGCGCGCCTCAGTGAAACCGTCAGTGGAGCATGGACCCAAGTGAGTCCATACGACAGTTTCGAGAATGTCGTAGATTCCTTCAAGAGAGCAGGAATTCGGCTCGATAAGTCGGTGAGAAAGAAGATGAAGACGCAAGAAAACATCAGCGACATCGCGCGGGTCCTCATCCAAATCAATAACAGTCTGGACAACGGTCAGTGTGACATCACGCAAATCGTCCTTACGCTCAAGGTCACGAAGCGACTGTGGTGCTTGTGCATCGCCCGCAGGTGTTCCAAGCGTCGGTGCAGGATACCAAACGTCGAGCACTTTATTATCTGAACTCATTGTCGCGAGGCCAAAGCCCCATGCTTGCTTAGCCATAGGCACTCCTTTTCTTCAGTTTATATAGGCACAGCCTATCGAAAAAAGTCGAGGCAAGGGCAGTTTTCGGGCAGCAGTTTAGTGTGACATCGCGTGTCGTGCGTTTTCACGAAGGTGAAACCATGTGCGAGCAAAGGAAGGGTGTAAGGGGGACGGAGGCTCGCCCTCAATATCAAACCATTGCAGCAGACTCGACTCATTATTGGGGCGTATCTCGACATCGTCAGGGCAGCTGACTACAAACGTCGAATAGCTCCAATCGCCGTGGTCGAGCAGTACGCAGGGAGTAGCTTCTGTTTTTGCGTACAAATCGGGGCGCTGTTCGATGAGCTCGCCAGAGTCAATATATGTAATATCGCCAGTCTCTTCAATGCCCATAAGGGCAGTATTTTCAGGATGGTAGGGGCGGAGAAGGCTCGAGTCTATGCCCGACTCTTCAGAAAACTCGCGGGCAGCGCCCTCGAAAGCGCTCTCATTCCACTGAACGGCACCGCCCGGGATTGCCCACGTGCCACCACTATGTGACCACGGCGCTCGCAATTGGAGCAAGACCTGGACGCGTCCCTCGTGTTTGCGCAGCGCGCAAATCCCCCCAGCACCACTCAATCCCCAATGTTGATGGCCGCACGCACACACAAGAAAACCGTCAGCTAATTGGCGCGGAACGCGGCGCTTCGGGTCAAGAAAAGCCCAGCCCTTCTCGCTGAGATTTCCACGCGCAGGACAGTGGTCTGTCCACAATTGAGTGATGGATAGTCCAGTTTCTTCCAGCATTGTTCGCAGCAACGGCAGGCTCAGACCCACAACTCCGTGATAATCCCCCTCAACTTCCTCAATAAAAGGACCACCGATACCGTCAACGGTGAACGAACCGGCAACGTGCAGGGGCTCGCCTGTTGCCACATAGGCGTCAATATCGGCATCGCTCATTGGGGCAATATGGACGGTAGCGTGAGAGACAGCAGAAAGCGAGGCGAAAGAAGCGGAGTTCACCAGATAGTGCCCTGTGTGCAGAATCCCCGAATTGCCTGACATGGCGCGCAGGCGCTCACGTGCCACTTCCGGCGTGTGCGGCTTTCCCCAGATTTTTCCGTCAATCTCCAGCATGGAATCGCAGCCGAGGACGAGGGGAGGGATATTGGGGGCTGGCGAGTTTTCTGCTTCCACAATCTGGGCGGAGTCAAGATGGGTGGCGACATCGCGTGCTTTTGCAGCTGCTAAAGCGAGGACTTGGCCAGCGGGCAGAGCGCGAATATCCCGCAAAATCTCATCTTCATCCACCTGAGAAACCTGAATGGCAGGGCGGATTCCGGCATCATGCAAAGTTTTCAGGCGTGCAGGAGATTTGCTCGCCAAAACAAGAGGAATTTGCGGAAGATACGGTATTTCACTCACAGCTCAAGCCTACTGCGCGAGAGCTAGATTGGGGGTTTTTTGAAAAAGACGGGAAAGAAGAAGTGCCTTTTACTGGATTTTCTCAGAAATAAAGACTACACTTTTTTGTGATGTGTGCCATAAGATAGGAAGGAGGAAAATGAGCAAGGACACACAAACCTCGTCGCAAATCGTCGAAAACTATGTTGAAAGGCTTCTCGGGGGCGAAGCTTCTTACACCGTTGCCGAAGCGTCACAGATGTGCGGATTAAGCCCTGAAGAAGTCTTGCGGTTTTGGCGCGCCCTCGGTTTCCCCATGATTGAAGATGTTGAAAACGAGCGCCTTTTCACCCCCGGCGATGTGGAGGCCATGAGCAAGCACGCCGAGATGATGAAGCAAAGCGATAAAAACGTCGCTTTGAACCAGGAAGCCATGCAAATGCTCATCCGCGCACAGGCACAATCGATGGATCGTCTTGTCTTTTGGCAGCAAGAGGCTCTTGTGGAATATGCAGAGACAGTTTTAGGGCTTGACGCGAGCGCGGCGCGGGTTTGGCTGCTTGAACATATAGGTGATTACGAAAACTTCCTCTCGGCGCAAATGTGTTATGCCTGGCGGCGCTATATGTCTGCGTTGCTGCGCCGCACCGAGTTAGAGTCGAATTCTTTAAGTCCAGACATGACCAGCAACTATGTTTCACGCCGAGCTTTAGGCTTTATCGACCTCGTCTCTTTTACCCGTCGTTCAGGCGAATTAGGAAATATGGAGTTGCTTGCACTCATCGACGCTTTCGACCGCTCCTGCCGCGATATCATCACTTCCAAAGGCGGTCGAGTGGTGAAAAATATTGGAGATGCGTTCCTTTATATCGCTGACTCGATAGAAATTGCTCTGGATATTACGACGACGATCGTCGACAAGTTACGCAAAATCGAGGGTATGCTTCCTGTCCACGCCTCGGTCGTCTGGGGCGAGGTTATTTCGCGTTTTGGTGACGTTTTTGGTACACCAGTCAATCTCGCCTCGCGTCTTGCAGAAGCGGCGATGCCTAATACTGTTTTGACGGATGAAAAGACCGCGGCAATTATTCAAAAGCTCGGTTTGAAATATATGACTGTCGATTTAGGGCATAGAGATTTGCGCGGTTTAGGCTCCACTCGCCTTATGGAGCTGCGTCGCATTCCAGCCACGTAGCGCGCCAAAAGTGCTATAGCACGCTAAAATAGGCTCTGTGACGAACATATTGCTTATCGAGGACGATGAGGCTATCTCCGCTCCACTTGTGCGTGTTTTAAGTCGTGAAGGCTACGCGGTTCATTGTGTTGCTAGGGGTAAAGAAGGGCTTGACGTATTAGACCAAACATTTGATTTGTTGATATTGGATTTGGGATTGCCCGATATGGAAGGGCTTGATGTTGCTCGTCAGGCTCGTAGCCGCGGCTTGACTTTCCCCATTCTCATCTTGACTGCCCGCTCCGAAGAAGTCGATATGGTTGTCGGTCTGGATGCGGGGGCTGATGATTACATCACCAAACCTTTCCGTCTTGCAGAATTGCTTGCCCGCGTGCGTGCCTTGCTGCGCAGAATGACGCATAACAATATCTCAGACGGCATGTTGCGCTTCCAGGATATTGCTCTCAATCTCGCTGGGCGTCGCGCTTTTAGGGCTGGCGAAGAATTGGGATTGACTGGTAAAGAGTTTGAACTGCTCCGGGTGCTTATGCGTCAAGCTGGCACGACGGTTTCGCGCGAGGAATTGATGCATGAAGTCTGGGGTAGTGCCAGTGGGGATTCGACGAAGAAGCTCGATATGCACATCTCGTGGTTGCGGCGCAAGCTTGGCGATGAAGTGGGGCAGACGCGATATATTTCGACTGTGCGTGGAGTGGGTTTCCGTTTTGAAAAGGAATAGGCTGAGCTAAATCATGCGCCCCTATCTCAGGAAAATTGCTATTGCAGCCCTTGCTCTTTGCTTGTGTTTTGGGGCAGTTCTGGTGATTTTGGCATTGACGGGTTTCGCCACTGCACATCGAGGATGGTATATCGTTATTGCCTGCTTGAGCTTTCTCATTATTGTTTTTTTTGTTTTTGCTTTAGCGCGTTGGTCATACGATAAGTTCTCAATCCCGCTGATTTTTCTTGCTGCGGCCGCCGAGCAGCTTGGCAGCGCACGCACAAAACCGCAGGTCAAAGCGACAGGTATTGAAGAAATCGATCTGGTGTACGAGGAAATGCGCCACAGTGCCAACCGTATTGCGGGGCGTCTGTCTGCTGAGCGCCAGTTCGCTGCCGATGCTTCCCACCAGCTGCGTACTCCTTTGACTGCCGTCTCGATGCGCCTTGAGGAGATTCAGTACCTCACCGATTCCGAGGAAGTGCGCGAAGAAGCGGGGGTGACTTTGGAGCAGGTTGACCGCCTTACGGAGGTGGTTGAGGATTTGCTTGCCCATTCGCGTCAGGCGACGGGCGGCGCGAATGAGGTCGTCAGTCTCGGCCCTGTTTTTGAACAGCAGCGCGGGGAGTGGGAGCGCAGTTTTGCTCAGGCGGGGCGCGCCCTTCATCTTTCTGACGAAGCGAATATGCCTGTTTTTGCTACGCCTGCTTCTTTGGCTCAGATTCTTGCCACACTTATTGAAAATTCGCTTACCTATGGGGCGGGCACAACGTCTGTGAGCACCGAGTATGTCAGCGGTCGTGGTGTGGTTGTGACGGTGAGCGACGAGGGGGAGGGTGTTGACGAGGAGTTCGCGGAGGCGATTTTCCATAAGGGAGTTTCTATGGGCGGCTCGACCGGTTACGGTCTTGCCATTGCACGCCAATTGGCTGATAGTGACGGCGGCACGTTAGAGTTGACGCAATTATCTCCGCCTGTTTTTTCGCTGACGGTCGCTGCCGTGCCGGAGTCTTTTGCCCCGGAAAAGGTGTTGCCTGCCGGCTCGCTTTTGACGATGGGCGCTCGCCGCCGCCGCCGTTAGCCCGTCATTGCGAGGAGCGAAGCGACGAAGCAATCTTGAGGTTGTTCGCGGCGATTATTTCCGTCTCGGGGCGGTGTTCGCATCTTCGATGCTCCGACCCTCCCTCACTCCGGTCTCGAAAGTAAACTTTCGGACTCTCCGTTCGGTACGGGTGACGCTTGATCCCCTCGCCGAAAATAAATCGCCGCACACACGCAATAATCTCTTTCTCTCAATGCAAGGGTATTAACATGGTGCTTATGCTGGAATTGTTCGATATGGCTGCCGTGCCTGACCTCGCCGAGATTGGCGAGCGCTATCAGGCGCTCTGCGAAACAGTTCGCGCCTGCGAAGCCAGTGCTGGACGCGAGAGCGGGAGTGTGCGTGTAGAGCTGGCAGCGAAATATCAGAGCCCTGAGCGCGTGCTTGCCGCTTTGCAGGCAGGCGCGGAGCTTATCGGCCACAATCTCATTCAGCAACTTGTCGCAGGTGAAGAAGCCCTGAGCGAGTTGGACGCCCCTGCTCACCGCACTCATGTGATTGGGCACCTCCAGAAGAACAAGGCGGGCAAAGCTCTCGCCTATGCCGATTGTATTGAAACAGTTGACAGCCTCGAACTCGCCCAGCGCCTAAACCGCTTGGCGGGCGAGAGGGGCAAGTATCTCGACATTTTCTTGCAAGTCAATTCTTCAGGGGCACCCTCGCAATTCGGCATTGCGCCCGAGCAGGCGCTTGACCTAGTAGGGCAGATTGCCGATCTGAAACATCTGCGAATTGCCGGTCTGATGACGATTGGCGCGCACAGCGATGACACAACCGAAATTGCCCGCTCTTTCGAGCTCACGCGCAACCTGCGCGAAGATTTGCAGGATGGCGGTATCGCAAGCGCTACTGAGCTCTCTATGGGCATGACGGGCGATATGGAGATTGCCATCGCCGAGGGCTCGACAATTATCCGCGTCGGCACTGCCGTATTCGGTCCCCGCCCCTAGCATTGTGTAACCGCGGCGACTTGCTTTCGGTGAGGGGATGAAGTGTCACCCGTACCGAACGGAGAGTCCGAAAGTTTACTTTCGAGACCGGAGTGAGGGAGGGTCGGAGCATCGAAGATGCGAACACCGCCCCGAAACGAAAGCAATCGCCGCGCCTTCTAGGCAAAGCGAACTAATGATGATGTGTGAAAGGTGTAGGGTAGGGGCTATGAGCGATACGCCTTTTCAATTTTCTGCTTCGGCAATTCACGGGATTGCCCCAGAGTTCCTTTCCTGTGTGGCACTCTTCAACGCTCCTATCAACACCGAGGTCGCAGTTGAGCGCCTTGAATTGTTGTGGGATATGCCGGTTCGGGCACAGTGGGCGGAAGTCGATGCTGAAGCGAGCGGGGGAGCGTCTGGCTCTCTCTACCATTTTGAGACGGATAATGCCGTCACCGTCATGTTGACGCCTGTCTCAGGTGAATTGAAGGATGTTGAGGGGCAGTTACCTGACCACCGTTTCCACGTCATGCTTACGTGTTTTGCGCCGATTAGTGACCCGCACACGGGCGAGGTGCTGCGCCGCAAAGACAGCACGTTTTTTGATCCGATTACGGGTCTGGCTCTCGATATAGAGGGTGGCGATGTGGAAGAAAGCGCAGAGGGCGATTTTGTTGTTGACACTGAACTTGCGCCGGAAATACAGCGCCGCCGCCGCAGCGTTGACGCGCATACCGTTATGACCCAAATGATGGATATGCTGATGCGTGAAGAAGCAGCAGTTGGTATTTACCGCCCTGAGTTGGGTGTTGTGCAGCCTCCGAATATGGTGGTTGAGTTGGCTGATTTGCTGTCGCAGGGTCAGGCGCCTGTGCCGTTGTGGGTTGGTGTGCGTACTTTTAAGCCGCAGCTTACTAATGCGCGCACTCTCGGACTGCCGCTTTTCGGTCATCTCGATCTTGACGTTATGGATTCGATTCATAGCGAGGACGATGTCTACGCCATGCTGAGCAATCTTGCCGATTATATTATTACGTCCGACCAATTCCTCATGCCTGGCCAGACGATTAGCTATTTAGGCGAGAAACTGACCCTCACCCAGACCACGTCTCCTGCCGACGACGCCCCCATTCTCCGCATTTCTTACTGAAAAGTGTGTTTTCAGGCCTGGAAAAAGGTCCTGTTTTGGTGTTTTTTGGGTGGTTTTTGGGTGCGTGTCGCCCTGTTTTTGTGATTTGGGTTACTTTTTGGGGGGTTTTTGGGGGTGTGTGTGGGTGGGGTGAAAGTCCCTAGATTTTCGCGGGTTTGGCTGGTGTCTGTGCTGGTTGAGTAGACAGATAAGGTGTGAGAGTGGCTGCGTGAGTGCTATAGGGCCGCGTGTGTAGGGCGTGTTGGTGGTTTGGGTTTTGTTATATCAGTTTTTGGGGGTTTTCAGGGTTTTGTGGTGAGTGTTGGGCTTTTGGTCTGGCGTGTGTTTGTCCTTGATGGGTGTTGCTTTTGGGACGTTAGTGCGAGGGGTGTCTCCGGGGGGTGTTTGAGTGGTAAAAGTTGACCCCTTGACAGCTAAAGTTAATATTTGTTGAATACTCTATACAGAAAATAGGCGTGCTATGATAGCGCGACCCCTCAGACAGGAAAGCACACAGAACACAAACAGAAGCCAGCTATTCTTTTACCCTGTTTACCTGCACATATAGGACTTTTGGGACCTCAAAATTGGGACTGGGGTCCCGAATTTGACCGGTATACTGGGCGTTCGTTTTTGGGCTGTGGAATAGATACGATAGAAGTGTCCGAAAGAGGAAAACCTCTTAACAACAACAGGCGAAAGGAGATGAGAACGATGGCACACACAGCCCGCAAGATCCTCACAACACTGGCAGCAGCCGTTGCGATCACAGCTGTGACACCCGCCGCCGTCGAAGCATACGATGCTAACATCTCCGAAACCGCCACCGTCGCAAGCGTTGAAGGCCCTGTTGTTGTTTCTTCTGACTGCGTCGGCGGACAAGACGAAATCGATACCTGCGTAGGCGCCACCTATTATGCACCTGTTGCTGATTATCTTGGTGTTCCTTACTACGCACAGCACAACGGCAAAGGCGGCGAGGCTTGGCTCTCTCTCGAAGTTGGCGACGAGGTCATCGTTGACGGTGTTTCCTACACAGTCGATACAATCCGCACCGTCTCTACCGGTGGCGACCTCGAACAAATCGCTGGCATGGGCGGGGCAGCATATTTGCAGACCTGCTTGGATGACGCAATCCACTCCAACGTCTACGCACTGACACAAAACTAAACACATGACAGAAGGGAGACACTACATGAAGGATAGACAAACCTAGACCACACGCTCCTTACGCCAGCACACACAACACACCGGACACCATCTCCCAAACCAAGGAGCGGAAATGAATGAAACACCCAAACCGCCTCCCGCACTACCCGCAGGAGGCGGTTCATTCTATCCC